>AP018318.1:340625-681250 GCA_003990705.1 Nostoc sp. HK-01 | reverse complement strand
CGTAATGCCTTTATACTCCGTAACCTTTACCCGTTTTGGATCACCATTTTTAAGTAAGTCTAAAAAAGGCTGGATGCGTGACTCATCCTTGATAGGAGCCAGCATCACAAAATTATTATCTATGGTTGCGGCTGTACCTTCAACCTTGGGCAAAAAAGCAAATGCGACTTGATCACCTAGCAAAGACTCAATCTCGCGGACATAGCTAAGTTTAAAAGAAGGCGGTAAATATTTAGAGGCTGCGGTAAAGGCTCTTTCAAATAAATAAAAACGATTTAAGGCTGTCCAAGCATCTACTTTGGTATTGACTAAGCCTACCAATGGTGTATCTGCTGGTAAAATGTTAGCGATCGCTGGGGTAGTAGATGCAGTAGATGCCGCAGGCTCGCTAGTCTCAGCCGCAGGAGAAACAACTGCTAAAGCCGATAATAGCGATACTGTAATAATCGGTGATACCATTTTGAATTTTAGATTTTAGATTTTAGAATTGAAACCTAGCAACTAAATGTATAAAGCATAAAATGCTATTTTGCAGGTTTCTTTTTTATATTTTTATTAATAGTAAATAAATGAATTTTCAAAAAAATTAAAATTAAGTCTTAAAAAATAATCAGTTTTAACAATTAGTAGCCAATAGTCAATAGTCCAAAATTCAGCTTTTCTTGGACTATTGACAGTCTCAACTCAAAATCTCTGACACAGGCTTAAGTTCTTAAGTATTGATTGTCCCAGTCAAAGGGGAACTAGGACTAGCATAAGATTTGATGGGCATTCTGCCAGCTAAGTATGCCAAACGACCAGCGACGGTTGCCAAATTCATCGCATACGCCATTGCTGGGGCATTTTGGGCTAGGGCGATCGCACTATTAATCAATAAGGCATCTGCACCTATTTCCATTGCTTGAGACGCTTCTGAGGGTGAACCAATACCTGCATCTACCACAACCGGTATATGAGCGTTTTCAATAATGATTTGGATATTGGCTGTGGTTTTTAGCCCTTGTCCTGAACCAATAGGTGATGCTAAAGGCATAACTGTTGCACAGCCAGCTTCTTCTAACCGTTTGGCTAACATCGGGTCAGCATTAATATACGGTAATACGGCAAACCCCTCTTTTACCAGTTGTTCAGCAGCTTGCAGCGTTCCAATTGGATCTGGTAGTAAATATTTTGCATCGGGGATGACTTCTAATTTCACAAAATTATTATCTTCTTGCCCCAACAATTTCGCCATTTCTCTACCCAAACGGGCAACGCGAATCGCTTCTTCGGCGGTTTGACAACCAGCAGTATTCGGCAACATCCAAATTTTTGACCAATCCAGTGCTTCTGCTAAACCTTCATGTCCGGGGGTTTTAGTTTGGACTCGCCGGACTGCGACGGTGACAATTTGACAACCACTAGTAATAATGCTTTGCTGCATTTCTGCAATACTACGATACTTGCCGGTTCCCGTCATCAAGCGGGATTGGAAGGTTTTACCTGCTATTACAAGTGGGGAGTCTGGGAGTGGGGAATTAGGTAGTGGTGATAAAACTGGGCGATGGCCGTTGGTAAAATTGGCAGAGTGAGTGAGCATAGGGGCGGTAGATGGCTGGGTGTGAAACCGAGAATAATGGAAATGGGCAAGTATTGGATCAGATTTGTGTTCGCAGATTAAATCAGCAATTAACGCTGCTGTCACAGGCGCGAGTAAAATACCGTTACGATAATGACCTGTAGCCAAAGTTAAGTTTTCACAGTGGCTAGTGCCGAGAATAGGTAATTCATCTGGAGTCGCAGGACGAAAACCCCACCAAAATTCTTGGATGGAATAATCTTGTAATTGTGGATATAGGCGAATAGCTTGCTGAAGTAAAGATTGAATACCCGCAGGAGTGTTATTGGGAGTAAAACCCACATCTTCGCTAGTCGCACCCAAAATAATCGAACGATTCCGCCTGGGTACAATGTAAGTATTTTCCCCAAATAAAACTCGTCTCAGGGGCAATTCCGGCACAAAATCAGGTAATCGGACACTTAACATTTGCCCTTTGCGCGGAGTCACAGGCAAAGGTAACAATTGGTTTGACCAAGCACCCGCAGCTAAAACATAGTGACTAGCGCGAATTACGCCTGTGTTGGTTTGTACACCTATAACTTGTCCTTGCTGTTGGATTAATCCTTCGACTGTGATGTTTTCTTGAATTTCCACACCGAGGGATTTAGCAGCTGTCCATAGTGCTTGAGCTAACGCCCGATTATCAACTTGAGCATCTTCAGGATACCACCAGCCACCAACGACATCATTTCCCAATCCTGGCTGATATTGATGAATGGCAGCTTGATCTAACCAATACGCAGGTGAATTACAAGCCGCAGGAGATTCTGGTTGTTGATAAACAGGCGCAAGGATACCACAAGCCCAGTAACCAGTATTTATGCCAGTTAAATCTTCTAATTTGCGTGTCCATTCTGGATATAAGGCACGCGATCGCCTGCATAATTTACCCATGATCTCATCTTGGATAATTTCTGCATCTGGTGCTAACATCCCCGCAGCAGCATGGGTAGCAGCAGCCTGAAAATCACGACAAAGCACGGTGACATTTGTCCCGCGCAATTTGAGTTCGACGGCGATCGCCAAGCCAATAACACCGCCACCAATAATTAAAACATCGCTAGTCATTAGTCATTAGTCATTGGTTATTAGCCATTGATCATTAGTACACAACTACATAACTTATAACTAATAACTTGTAACCAATGACTAGGGATTGGGGAAAGTATGAAGTATGAAGTATGAAAATTCATCTTTTATCTTTTATCCGTCCCCAGTACCCAGTCACGCACTACCACAAAGCGCGAATCGGTTCTCTTGTAGATTCGTTATCACTGGTGGTTGTATCAGTTGATTGTACTTCTCTGGTAGTTGTTGTATCTGTATTGTCAGGAGATGAAAATGATTCGCTGGGAGTTGTATTTTGAGCAACGCTGGTTCGGCGTTCAGTTGTGTTTGCATTCAGGTTTTCTTGCCTAACACTTCTGCTGCCTCTAGCTTCTGTGGGAGCATTATCTTCTTGAGGAGTGCTGGCTCTGTCTTCACTTAAGCCACGACTACCTCTACTGGGGGCAGTGCTATTAACATTAATATTAGCTGGGAGAACGCGTGATGTTTTGCCACCAGGAGCATTATTACTGGCAGTTTGTTGTCCTCCACCCATTGGAAAGTTGATGCCTAGCAATGTACCCAATAAAATTGCCAAGCCTCCACCCATGAGAATAAGCGGTGTCCATCTACCCATATTGTTTTTCTCCTTTGTAACCTAACCTTTTGATTTCCTTTCCTATTCGATAGCCCTGATCCAATAATCCGTAAAATCCTCTGCATGAGCGGCTAAACGCAGGTCTATTGTAGGAGAATGGGAAGGAAGCGATCGCTGCTTTTGTGACGCTAATTCACGGCCAATACATCACTTTATCAATCGCACTAGCACCATCACTACTAACTGACTGTTCTTTGCTTTAGCACCGCCGTTTTAGAGGTCAATACCATTTTGCAACAAAATTTTTCGTAATTTAAACCCCAAATTTTCCCGATACGCCTTAATCTAACTAAACACGGCATTGAACGCAGCGGCAGACAAACGTATTTTTCGTACTTTGAGTTAGTACTTTGGGCATATTTAAGTTACCAAATCGGCGTTTTGTTGTATATTGGCACATTTCCTCTACAGTTGTCTCGCATGATCTTGTCTTATGACCACAAATTCTTCTCCTCAAATTTGGCTTTATGACACCACGCTACGGGATGGCACTCAATGCGAAGGGCTATCGGTGTCTATTGAAGACAAGCTACGCATTGCCAAGAGACTCGACCAATTAGGAATTCCCTTTATTGAAGGCGGTTGGCCTGGTGCCAATCCGAAGGATGTTCAATTTTTCTGGCAACTTCAAGAAGATCCGCTTAAACAATCAGAAATTGTGGCATTTTGTTCTACGCGTCGTCCTCATACTGTGGCTGCGGCTGAACCAATGTTGCAAGCAATTTTAACTGCGGGTTCTCGCTGGGTGACAATTTTTGGCAAATCTTGGGATTTACACGTTACCGAAAGTCTCAAGACAACTTTAGAAGAAAATTTAGCTATGATCCGCGATACTATTGAGTATTTTCGCTCACATGGGCGACGCGTGATTTACGATGCCGAACATTGGTTTGATGGCTACAAACACAACAGAGATTATGCTTTACAGACATTAGAGGCTGCGATCGCCGCAGGTGCTGAATGGTTAGTTTTATGTGATACAAATGGCGGAACATTGCCTCACGAAGTTAGCGAAAGTGTGCAAACAGTCATTTGTCAAAAACTAATGACAAAGGACGGAGGACAAAAGACAATTCCGCAAATTGGCATTCATACTCATAATGATTGTGATATGGCAGTGGCAAATGCCCTAGCCGCTGTCATGGCTGGGGCAACAATGGTACAAGGAACAATAAATGGATATGGTGAACGCTGCGGCAATGCCAACCTTTGTTCTTTAATCCCCAACTTACAACTAAAGATGGGTTATAGCTGTATCGGAGAACACCAGCTTACTCAACTAACAGAAGCGAGTCGCTTTGTTAGTGAAGTAGTAAATCTTGCCCCAGATGAACACGCACCTTTTGTCGGACGTTCGGCTTTTGCTCACAAAGGCGGGGTACATGTCTCCGCAGTTGAACGTAATCCCCTGACTTATGAACACATTCAGCCAAAACAAGTCGGGAATCGACGACGGATAGTCATTTCCGAACAATCTGGACTAAGTAATGTATTAGCCAAAGCCCGCACTTTTGGGATTGAATTAGATAAGCAAACACCAGAAGCACGGCAAATTCTCCAACGCCTCAAACAATTAGAAAGTCAAGGCTATCAATTTGAAGCCGCAGAAGCTAGTTTTGCGCTGTTGATGTATGAAGCTTTAGGCGCTCGACAAGAATTTTTTGAAGTCAAAGGCTTTCAAGTACACTGTGACCTAGTAGAAGGGAAAGAAACCAGCAGTGCTTTAGCCACAGTGAAAGTTGCAGTCAACGGTCAGAATATTTTAGAAGCGGCAGAAGGTAACGGCCCAGTTGCAGCTTTAGATACAGCCTTACGCAAAGCTTTAGTCAACTTTTATCCCCAACTAGCCAGCTTTGAGTTGACAGACTATAAAGTACGGATTCTCGACGGACACGCTGGAACAGCAGCCAAAACCAGAGCCTTAGTAGAGTCAGGAAACGGTCATCAACGCTGGACGACTATCGGCGTTTCAACCAATATTTTGGCAGCTTCCTATCAAGCAGTGGTTGAGGGTTTGGAATATGGTTTGTTATTGCATTCCCAAGCAGAAGCAGCATTAAAGGTTTAATGCTAGTGGTGGCAGTACTCAGATCCCCGACTTCTTGAAGAAGTCGGGGATCTCGTACCTCAGCACTCAATACTCAGCACTCAGATGACTCAAACCTTACGTCAACTCGTTACATTTGATGAATTTAGCGCTTGGTATCCAGAAAACCCACAGCGACGCTATGAATTGCATGATGGAGTAATTGTGGAAATGCCTCCACCAACTGGCGACCATGAAGAGATTATTGGTTTTTTGATGCTAGAAATATCTGCTGAAATTAGGCAATTAAAACTTCCCTATTTCCTTCCGAAAACAGCGTTTGTCAAACCATTAGAAGGTGAATCAGCTTACTCACCAGATTTGCTGATCTTAAATCAACCTAATTTAGTCAATGAGCCTCAATGGAAAAAAGAATCAACTGTAAGCCAAGCTGAATCAATTCCCATTGTAATTGAGGTGGTGAGTCAGTGCGTTGCGTGGGTTCCCCGCTTTGAAGCAACTGACGAACCCGTAAGGGTTAGTACTAACTGGAGGGATGATTATTTAAAAAAAGCCGCTGACTATGAAGCCGTAGGTATCCCCGAATACTGGATTGTCAATTATGCTGCTTTGGGCGGTAGGCGCTTTATTGGTAATCCCAAACAACCCACTATCTCGGTTTACTCGTTAGTTGACGGGGAATATCAAGTGCAGCAATTCCGAAATAATGAGCGCCTTGTCTCACAAACTTTCCCAGAACTAAATTTAACTGTCGAACAAATTTTTCAAAGCGTTGGCTAATCTTGGCTTTTTAAGTTCTAAACGACAACATTCTTGTTTTAAGTGAGAACGTTCGAGTTCTGAAGGTGAAGCTTCGAGATTTTTACTCAAATGTTGGAGTTCCAAGGCTGACACTTCAAGTTGCGAAGGCAAAGTTTCCAGCTTTTTGCTCGAATGTTGAGGTTCAGAAGGTGAAAGGTGAGGCTTTGAGGTGGAAGTGTCAGGAAATTTTCTGCGTTGGGTGTTGTGGGATGTTGGATTTTCTCATGCAAAGGCGCAAAGGCGCAAAAGATAAGAGGGGAGTTTTTGATTTTTATCACAACTGGTTTGCGAAAATTGCTGAGTCCGGCATGATTTATTTCATAGCCAAACCGAAAAGCTTGAGATTTGACTGTGAAAAAGTTATTCAGTGCGATTAATGCTGCGGGTATGTGTCTTGCACCTTGGATGATAGCAGGTGCGATCGCAACAGGGTTAGTTTTAAGTATGCCAGTCACAGGAATAGCCCAACAACAAACCCCCACATATTCACCAGAGGAGCAAACAGCTTTACAGGAAGCTAATGAACTGAGTCAACAGGTAGATAAGTTATACCAAGAAGGTAAATACAGTGCAGCCATTCCTTTAGCAGAACGTGTATTGGCTATTAGAGAGAAGGTACTAGGGAAAGAACATCCTGATGTCGCCACTAGCTTGAATAATTTGGCTTATCTGTATTCTGCACAGGGAAAATATCAACAAGCAGAAACAGTGTATCTCCGCGCCCTGGCTATCACAGAGAAGGTACTGGGGAAAGAACATCCTGATGTTGCCACTAGCTTAAATAATTTGGCTTATCTGTATTCTGAACAGGGAAATTATCAACAGGCAGAACTATTGTATCTCCGCGCCTTGGCTATTCGAGAAAAAGTGCTGGGGAAAGAACATCCGGATGTCGCCCTAAGCTTGAATAATTTGGCAGAACTGTATCGAGTACAGGGAAAATATCAACAAGCAGAACCATTGTATCTCCGTTCCCTGGCTATTCTAGAGAAGGTACTGGGGAAAGAACATCCTGATGTTGCCACTAGCTTAAATAATTTGGCTGCATTGTATCACGCACAAGGAAAATATCAACAGGCAGAACCATTGTATCAACGCGCCCTGGCTATCACAGAGAAGCTGCTAGGCAAGGCACACCCCAGTGTTGCCACTAGCTTAAATAATTTGGCTTATCTGTATTTTGCACAGGGAAATTATCAACAAGCGGAACCATTGTATCAACGCGCCCTGGCTATCACAGAGAAGCTGCTAGGTAAAGAACATCCCTATGTCGCCCGAAGTTTGAATAATTTGGCTGCCCTGTATCAAGCACAGGGGAATTACCAACAAGCCGAACTATTGTACCAACGCGCCCTGGCTATTTTAGAGAAGGTATTGGGTAAGGAACATCCTGATGTTGCCACTAGCTTGAATAATTTGGCCCTACTGTATCTCGCACAGGGGAATTATCAAGAAGCCGAACCATTGTATCAACGCGCCTTGACTATTCGAGAGAAGGTGCTGGGCAAGGAACACCCCAGTGTTGCCACTAGCTTAAATAATTTGGCTGGACTGTATCAAGCACAGGGAAAATATCAACAAGCAGAACCTTTGTATCAACGCTCTCTGGCTATTACAGAGAAGGTACTGGGGAAGAAACATCCCAATGTTGCCAATAGCTTGAATAATTTGGCTGGACTGTATCAAGCACAAGGTGATATTACTCATACGATTGATTTCTTACGTCGTGGGTTAGAAGTTGAAGCACAAAATCTTAATCTAATTTTTGCTGTCGGCTCAGAAAAAAGCAAACAGGATTACATTAGAACTTTTTCAGGGACAACCAATGGTATTGTTTCTCTATCCCTACAAGAAGCTCGTAATAATCCAACAGCTGTATCTTTGGCTTTAACTACTGTACTCCGCCGCAAAGGTTTGGTGTTAGATGCGGTAGCCGACAGCATCCAAATTTTACGCGCTCAACTGAACAAAAACCCCGAAACGCAAAAATTATTTACTCAATGGCTGCAAGTACAACAGCAACTTTCAGCCTTAGTCTTCTCCCAGCCAGCAAAACAAACTGCTAACCTGAAAACTCAACTTGAGCAACTCGAAGCACAAAGAGAAAAACTAGAAGCAGCAATTAGTACTAAAAGTGCCGAATTCCGTCAGCAAACTCAACTAGTCCAATTAGCCGCCATTCAGTCTAAAATACCCCAAGATGCAGCCTTGGTAGAAATTGTCCAGTATCAACCATTTAACGTTAAAGCCAAAACAGATGCTCAAAAGTGGGGTAAACCACGTTATGCTGCTGCGGTGTTGCGTTCTTCTGGTGAACCGAAGTGGCTTGATTTAGGTGAAGCCGTAGAAATTGATAAATTAGCCATTGATTTTAGAGCAGCATTAGCTACCGGAAGACCATTCAAAAAACTTGCCCGTACTTTAGACGAAAAATTAATCGCACCCATTCGTCCTTTATTGGGTGATGCCAGCCATATTTTAATTTCACCCGATGGGCAATTAACATTAATTCCCTTTGAAGCATTAAAGGATGAGCAAGACAAATTTTTAATTGAACGTTACGCTTTTTCTTATCTCACCAGTGGAAGAGATTTGTTGCATTTTCAATCAAATAATAACAACGCTTCTGCGCCTGTGTTGTTGGCAGATATTGATTACAACAACCAAACCCAAACTATAGCCTCTGCTAAAACAAGTAGTTCGCGTGGTTTACAAAACCGCCGTTCTAGTGATTTGGCGACTTTGGAATTTCCACTTTTAGAGAATACTAAAGATGAAGCCGCAGCTATTAAAAAGGTGTTGCCCGATGCCAAAGTGCTGTTAGGTAAGGATGCTACAGAAACGGCTGTTAAACAATTACACAGTCCCAGCATTTTACATTTGGCGACTCACGGTTTTTTTATTACTGATATTGAACAAAATCTCAACGCCTCACCGGATTTAGAATTAACACCACGTCAACCGAAGATTTTAGAAGTGGAAAACCCGTTGTTGCGTTCTGGGTTGGCGTTGGCTGGTGCAAACAAACGCAATCAAGTCAAAACAGGAAATGATGATGGTGTATTGACAGCGTTGGAGGTGGCTGGTTTAGATTTGCGTTCTAATCAATTAGTTGTCTTGTCAGCCTGTGACACTGGTAAAGGAGATGTAAAAGTTGGTGATGGTGTCTATGGTTTGCGTCGTGCTTTGGTAATTGCTGGTTCGCAAACTCAGGTTTTAAGTCTGTGGTTGGTGGATGATGCGGCGACTAAGGATTTGATGGTGAAGTATTACCAGAATTTGAAAGCAGGCAAGGGGAGACATGATGCTTTGCGTGCTGCACAGTTAGAATTACTCAATAGTCAAGAATATAACGAACCACAATATTGGGCGGCGTTTGTGCCTTCTGGTAATTGGACTCCTTTAGGTGGCAAGTAGGCAAAAAATAGTGGGTTTTAAATTAAAACAGTTCAGTTAACAGCAAAGTATTCTTATAAGGAGTGCTGAGTAGAAGCTTCTATTCCTCCCACCTTCTGCCTTCTGCCTCCTGCCTTCTGCCTTCTGCCTCCTCAAGTAAAACTTTCCCAGGCTTGAGCCAGCAATTGACTCAGCCAACGTCGCTGCTGCCGATCTAACAATTGATCGTCTTCGAGGATTTGGGCTGTTAAGTCATCCAAAGATTTACCTTGAGAACGGACAATTTTAATTACTCCGGCGATCGCTGAAGCTACAAGTTCTTCATCAATGGGCTTTTGTTGTAACGCAAGAATGTCTTGAGGGCTATCTGGAATGGGATAATTCATGGCGTGGGTTTACAAAGTTACAAAATGAGAAAAAAAATTTGACAAATTATTAAAAGTTCTTTACAGAATCTTTATTTGAGTAATAGGGCGGAGTGTACAAGAATTTTTGCCATTAATAAATCTGTCGAAATGAGTATTTTAAGCGGAGATGTCAAGGAAACATGAAAGAAGTCCTCTATTTAGAAGTACCAATTCCAGATACAGTAGCGGTGCGTCAATGGCTACAAGTGGATTTTCAACCAGGAATTGGCATAAAATCACTGACTCCAGACGGCTTCTGCCTGAAATTACCTACAGACTATACAGCATCTGAGCAGACTATTTCCGAAAAATTACCGACAGAAATTTCAATTTTTGTGTGGTCTGTCCAGAGAACTACTTATTTAAAGGTCTTCCGTTGGGCAGATCAGCCTTTCCCTCAAGAGAAGGAGATTTTGCTACGTCTCAAGACAGAAATCAGACAACGCTTTCCCCATCAGTACCCCCAGCCACCAGCAATTGATTTATCCCAACAATCAATTTTTGAGGCGTTAGCAACCGATTACCCACTCACGGTTAAATATTTCCAAAAAATGCCGCATGGCGAATACGACCTCACACGCGCCTATTGGTGGGAACAACGCTGGCGCGAAGGTGTGCGTCATCCCCAAGAACCGCGTCAGGTAGTTTTTTCCAATCCCAAATCTCAAGTCCCAAATTCCAAATTAGATTACGATTTGATTTACATCGGTGGCGCATTAGGGGCAGTCCACGCGGCAGTGATGGCTAAACTGGGATATAAAGTATTGTTGGTGGAACGTTTACCTTTTGGTAAGATGAACCGCGAATGGAATATTTCGCGTGATGAATTACAAAGCTTACTCAATCTGGGTTTGGTGACATCCAGCGAGTTAGAAAGCATTATTGTCAGAGAATACAAAGACGGATTTAACAAATTTTTTGATGGGAATAATCCGCCGAAATTGCGATCGCCTATTCTTCACACTCCCACAGTCTTAAATATTGCCCTTGACTCAGAAAAATGGCTGCAAATGTGCGGACAAAAGCTGCGGGCGGCTGGCGGTGATATCTGGGACGAAACCGAATTTATTCGTGCGGATATTGATAATTCACAAGTTGTGATTACAGTCAAGCATTTACCCACCCAAGGAGATAAGCAAGTAACTGGACGGTTATTAGTCGATGCAATGGGAACCGCTTCGCCCATTGCATGGCAATTAAATGGTGGTCGGGCTTTTGATAGTGTTTGTCCCACAGTGGGTGCAGTTGTTGATGGTGGATTTGAGCCACAAGTTTGGGATTCCCAGTATGGTGATGTGCTGTACAGTCACGGTGATATTTCGCGGGGGAGACAATTGATTTGGGAATTGTTTCCCGGTGCGGGTGAGGAACTAACGATTTATTTATTTCACTACCACGAAGTCCATCCAGATAATCCCGGTTCTCTGCTAGAGATGTACGAGGACTTTTTCACAATTTTGCCAGAGTATCGCCGCTGCGATCTGGATAAACTGGTGTGGAAAAAGCCGACATTTGGATATATACCGGGGCATTTTAGTGTAAGTAGTAGCGATCGCCAAGTTGCTGTTGATAGATTAATTGCGATCGGTGATGCTGCATCTCTCCAATCTCCCCTTGTGTTTACAGGTTTTGGTTCTTTGGTGCGTAACTTAGAACGCTTAACAACTTTGTTAGATACCGCACTCCAGCATGACTTATTGAGTTTCCGTCACTTAAACCAAATTCGGGCTTATCAAAGCAATGTTTCAGTAACTTGGCTATTTTCTAAAGGGATGATGGTTCCAACTGGGAAATTCCTTCCTCCCCAGCGCATTAACTCAATGCTGAATACTTTCTTTGGGCTATTAGCTAGTGAACCGCCAGAGGTTGCAGATAATTTCATCAAAGATAGATGCGATTGGTTTACCTTCAACCGCCTAGCACTCAAAGCCGCCCGCAAAAACCCCGCCTTATTATTGTGGATTTGGGAACTGGCTGGCCCTAGAGATTTATTCAGATGGCTGGGTAGTTATTTTAACTTTAGTAGCAATGCCCTAGTAAAGATATTACTGAGTTCTTGGTTCCCCAGCTTTCTCACCCGAATTCAACCTTGGTTAGAACCCCGCAATCCCGCATTATGGTTACAATTGTTAGCACTTCGCTACGTAATTACTACAGGTAAACCGCGATCGCTCAATCAAATATCCACAGTCAAAACAGAAGCAGTAATACCAATTCGTAATTCGTAAGTCAATGGGTTTCTAGTACAACAAGGCAAAAGTAAAAAGTCAAAAGGAAAAAGAAAGAATAGTGATACTAAGCCTTTTCGCAATTCCAGATGGTCTGTTTATTTACGCCGAACTGTACTAGTCCGTCCAGTGCCTACACCACAGAAATTATATTTTTAGACGGCTTTGTTGCATGAAAGAAAAAAAAGACACACCAATCTGGTACTAGAACAGAAGTTAGTTGTCTACTTTGTAACTGTCTGGCTTGCCCAACTGGATCATGCGGTTAAGGGCGGCACACTGTAGAAATAGCTCGACAGCTTGATTGTTAAAAAAGCGTCGTCGTAACTTACCACCAAAAATGGTTTTGAGTCGAAATATAGCTGTCTCGGATAATGAACGGCGATGATATCCACTCTCTTGTTTCCATTGCTTGCGCCCAACTTGATTCACTCGTCGCAGATTTTCATCTCTGGGATGGAAGTGTGTTTCATTGTTGGTGTGTTGTTGGATTTTGGCGTTGCTACGCGGTGGAATTATGGCTTTGGCCCCGTGTTGTGAAATGGTGTCGTAACAACCTTTTGTATCATAGCCACCATCACCAGATACTTGTTCTATCGGTTGCTCAATCTGCTCCAATATGTCAGGCAGTACCTCGCAATCAGCCATATCATTAGTAGTCACCACCGCACCCAGAATTTCGCCGCTTTCACAGTCAACGCCTAGATGCAACTTCCTCCACGTCCGTCGTTTTCCTACTCCATGTGTGCGGACTTTCCACTCACCTTCACCATAGACTTTTACACCAGTTGAATCCACTACCACATGAACAGCTTTGTCTTTTGGGATAACTGGTAGTTCCACAGACAACTTGCTCAAACGACGAGACAGCGTGGAATGGTCTGGTACTTCTAGCTCAATTCCCATGAGCGTGAACAGCGATTCTAAAAACCCCTCTGCTTGTCGCCCTGGTAAATGAAACACCGATTGGATTGTTCCCATAGTGGCGATTGCCACATCACTGTAATGATTCGATGCCCCCTTTTTCCCGGTTTTTTGCTGATTGCGCCACTGCTCGATGATTTCTTCGTTCACCCAAAAAGTTATACTGCCTCGTTGCTTGAGGGCAGCATCATAAGCGTTCCAATTCTTAACTTTGTACTGGGCTTTCGTCTTCATATGCAGGGTTAGGCGGCTCGAAAACATCGGCTATAAGTAAATTTACCATTTTGCCTATTCACGCAACAACGCCTTTTTAGACTATTTCAGCCCAAATAGCCAAGGTATTTAGGTCAATGGTCAAACTGAGACACCACAAGACCTTTCACCTTCTAAGTTTGGCTATTGGGGCGAAAATTTGGTAATTCTACTGATGCCAAAGATTTACGTCCCTTGGGTGGACGCTGAGGATAAACAACTGGTGACGGTGATTGAGGATCATTGCTATAGTCACCAGATGTGTCTTGAGACAAATCTGTTTCTGGCAATTCCTCAGTATTTTCTGGTGTAGTTTCTAACCAGAAATTTTCTGGTTCTTCCGTTGTCTTTTTGGTCAACGGCACAGTAAAAGAAATTGGTAAATTATTTTCTGGTAAAATTGTTGACTCTTCAATTACTGAACTAGATACAGTAATTGGCGCATTATTTTCTGTTGATAATGCTTCTAATTGCTGCTCTAGGGTAGTTTCTGATTGTGCTTCATTTGTTTCCCAAGTCTCCCATAAAGGTTTTTCACCTTGATTACTGGTGACATTGGTTTCACTAGTCACAGGTGAAGTTCCCGGTTGGGAAGCAAAAAACATTTGGATGAGACTATCTATTTGCTCATCTAATTTGGCTGAAGACTCTCCTGATGAAACCGTTTCTGATGTGATTGGCTCATCTTCTATTTCTGCGAAAGTATCCGGTTCTGTTGGTGCAGATGTTTCTTCTTGAGTCGGCCAATTCCAAGGAGATGAAGGTTGGGGAGTCGGGTTACTATGGCTGGATGCAGGTGGTACTGAAGATTCACCCCAAGAATGAGCTACATTTTCGGAAGGAGATTCTGGTTCGGCTGACCAAGGTCTAATTGGCTGTACGTTAGGAAATAGCGATCGCGCTTTTCTAGAAAATCTACTTTGCTTAGTAGTGCTATTAGCAGTATTATTTCCTGTCTCCTCTGAAGAGTCGTCGTTGACAGCTGGTGGTTCTAGACATTTTTCTAAAGCTGCCTTAAATTGCAGGGTTTGGCGCTGTTGGCGCATCAGCCGAGTACGCAACTCTCGACAAGTAGTTTCTGACTGCAACACTTGTTGAGACTGTTCATGATAATTAGTTTGCAATAAAGCACATTCCCGTTCTAACTGAGCAAGACGTTGCTGACTAATTTGTAGCTGTGCTTTATAAGTTTCGATCAGAGTTTCTTGACGTTGAACAGTTTGTGTAGTGGTGTCTAACTGTTGAAAGAGGGACTGAATTTGTTCTTGAGCTGCAATCAGTTCTTGAGCTTGTTGGTTGAGCATTGATTCAGTGACACTGGAGCGCCTTTTCTGCCACTGCAAAGCTTTTTCCGACTCTGCTAAGTCATCTTTAAGATGTTCGACCTGTTCGTACAATTCATTGTTAGCTGCACGCAGTTCTTCATTTAACACCAGCAGTTTCTGAAATTCATCATCAATTACGGCTTGTTTTCCACTATCTGGTTCTGCCACCCATTCTTCTGGGGTAACATTTTCCGTAGATTGAGGATTTGGCAACTCTTGTTGTTTTTCTTCTGCTGGTTTGAGGAGTGGCAATTGCCTGATAGCCAGATTTTCAGAAGGCACAACCGCATAAAAAGGACAGCTTGTCGGCTCTGGTTGTGGCGAATTAGCAGAATTGAGAGATTCCATCACAGCCCTGTTGTTTGAGGTGTCAGCTTCATTCATCACTCTTGACCCACCCACCTAAAGATACTCAGCAGTGCAACATTAAGCATTGCTCATCAACTTTGTTCACTCGGCGTTAGATTTAGTAACTAAGTTGAATTTTTCCCAAGCATGAGTCACTAGTCATGAGCTAGTGTTCCCATTTTGTATCTAGAACTGATGACGTTATAACATTATGACCTGATAAACCGTCAACCTGAGACTGGATGAGGTTTTGATGCCAAATGTTACTGTGTACGGACTTCAGCATAGATGCTGGACAAAGGTAGTATCTAGTTTGGTTTGGGTGAACAATCTTTGGTAGTAACAGCTGCCTGGCAAGAATTCAGGCGCTAGATAAATATCTGCGCTGTATATAATTTACCAAACACCTTGCTTTTAAGGGAACAGGGGTGTGAGACTACAGGGGAATTAGGGGTATGAGGGTGTAGGGGTAATAATTTGAGCGATCGCATTTACTAAAAAAAGTAAAATAATTTGGATTTCAGGCTTTGAATGCGATCGCACCTGATATTTTTGATAGAGCAAAAATGTAGACACTACATGAACAGGAATTTATATAATTTGAGCGATCGCCTACCACAAAACCATCGGTTCTTGATCATTGATGAGAGCGATCGCTTAATTTCATTCTTTTTCTAATATATTTTCTATATCTTGCCCTGCATAGATAATTCGTACAATATTAATACTTTCATCTTGCTCAAAGTAAAAAATTAGATACTTTTTAAATCCTTTAACAGCCATTTACGTAAACCTTGTAAACGAACATTTTCTACAGGATAACGACTACCCATTCCAGGCATTCTAGCTAACTGTGCAAATGTTTCTCTGACAGAGTCAAAAAATAACAGCGCCGTGTTGGGATTTTGTTGAGCAATGTAAGCAAAACACTCATCAATATCTAAACTTGCTTTCGGTGTAATGACTATCTGTTTTGTCATTATTTTTCTTCATACAGCTTATTCATTAAGTGTGTGCGTTTTTGTTCCCACCATTCGTCATTCACTTCTATTGCTTCTCCACTTTCAAGTCCAGCAATCAGAAGTTCTTCTATGTGTTCTTGTGTCTGGCGTTTTTGGTCTTTACTGATTAATGCTTGTAAATATTCGCTTACTGAACCGTAGCAACCTTTGGTAACTTGTTCCTCAACAAAAGCTTTCATTGATTCAGGCAAAGAAATATTAATGTTGCTCATAACTTTGGTAGTTCAGTTGAACTTTTATCTATGTTATCAGAGTGATGAGGCGTTGTCGTTGAGAAAAGTTTTGGCAATGTCTACGACGATGCTCCCCTATGCTTCCTTATTTTTGATAAGAGCGATCGCCTAGCGCAAAACTATCGTATCTTTATTTTTGATAAGAGCGATCGCTGCATCTACAACTATCTATTTTCTACTTTCAAGCTACGTTTTATAATTAAACTATGGCTGATATCGTTCGTCAAAAAACTCTGAAAGTATACGCTACAGAAGATGGTAAGGAGCCGTACACCGAATGGTTAGAAAACTTGAAGGACTACACGATCCGTTCAAGGATAATCCGACGGATAGAGCGACTTAAGCAGGGCAATTACGGGGATTTCAAGTCAGTTGGAGATGGCGTGCTTGAACTGAGGTTTTTCTTCGGCAGTGGCTACCGCGTTTACTTTGGAGAATCTGCGAATGATCTGGTAATTCTCCTGTGTGGTGGCGACAAGGATAGCCAAGATAAAGACATAGAAAAAGCTAAAAAATATTGGGAGGCTTATCAGGAGGAACAGGATGACCAAGAAACTGAGAAACCATGACGAGATTGTGTTTGAGCAGATGCAGAACCCGGAAATGGCAAAGGCTTACCTGGACGTTGCTCTTGAAGAGTACGAGCAGGATGGCGATATTGCGTTTTTTCTGGAAGCACTGCGAAACGTGGTGGAAGCACAGGAGGGGATGACGCGCCTTGCAGAAAAAACGGGTTTGAACCACCAGAATCTTTACCGAATTTTGTCACCAGAAGGCAACCCCGAACTGCGAACCATCAGCCTTATTCTGCATCATCTTGGTTATCGCCTGAGTGTGCAACCAATTCAAAGTTGAAAATTTATCCGAAGGTAGCGATAGCAAAGTAAAGTAATTGCAGAGTTTTTGCGATCGCGTCGTTCCACTTCGTTGCACTCGCGGCGGACATATTATAAGTGATTGCGTGGACTGGATATGATTAAAGAGAGATTACGAATTACTAATTAATTTTATTATTTTTTTAGCTAGTTGCCACAATAAATAAAACGGTAATCTTAATATTACTAATAATAATTGGAAAAACTTACCTAACCACCGTTGCCAAATAGGAACGGGAGTTAACTGGCGTTGCAGACTTGCCAGATTGTTTCTCACTGTCACTGTAAGGGGATGATTATCCCCTAAGACTCGTTGCAACATCGCCAAGGCTTCGATGTACAAGGGTTCGGCTTCGCTGTACCGCCCTTGGCTTTTGTAGAAGTAAGCTAAATTGTTCAAGCTAGTAGCGACATTGGGATGATCGCCTGTGAATAACCGCTTGTACATTGCTAAGGCTTCAATGTACAGAGGTTCGGCTTGGCTGTACCGCAATTGGCTATTGTAGAGTGCAGCTAAATTGTTCAAGCTAGAGGCGACATCGGGATGATCGCCTGTGAATATACGCTTTCTCATCGCCAAGGCTTTGATGAACAGTGGTTCGGCTTCGCTGTACCGCCCTTGGCTATCGTAGAGGTAAGCTAAATTGTTTAAGCTGGTGGCGACATAGGGATGGTCGCCTATGAATAACCGCTTTCTCATTGCCAAGGCTTTAATTAACAGAGGTTCGGCTTCGCTGTACCGTCTTTGGCTACGGTAGAGTAGGGCTAAATTGTTCAAGCTTATAGCGACATCGAGATGATCTCCTGTGAATAACCGTTTTCTCATCGCCAAGGCTTTGATGTACAGTGTTTCAGCTTCACTGTACCGCCCTTGGTTATTGTAGAGGAAAGCTAAATTGTTTAAGCTAGTAGCGACATAGGGATGATCGCCTGTGAATAACTGCTTGTACATCCCCAAGGCTTCGATGTACAGAGGTTCGGCTTTGCTGTACCGCCCTTGGCTATTGTAAAATGCAGCTAAATTGTTCAAGCTAGTTGCGACGTAGAAATGATCACCTGAAAATAAAGCTTGGCAAACTTTGACGCATTCTTTATACCAATCTTCTGCTAATTGATATATTCCTTGTCCCTTATAAAATGTTGCTACTCCCACAAACACCCAAATTACTTCATCATTAGGTACTGATGCTGGGGAATTTATTTGTTGTTCTCTTGCTTGGTTTACCTCTGCAATTATTCGTTCTCCCAAGTCTTCAATGTGGGGAATAACACCCTTAACACGTTCGATATCCTGAGACGTTGTTGGGTGTGGAAGGCTTTGAGCAACGGTTATCATTGCAGTAGCGAAGGTGGTTTCTAAAACCAGCTTTATCTCACCAGCGTTGGCTAACTGTTCTTGCAAAAACCACCGCACTAAGGTATGAATTTTATAATATCCTTCGCTATCTTCTACCTGTTGCAGTAAGTGACGTTTGTAGAGTTGTTTTTTGGCTTCGTTTATTTCATCTGGTGATAAACCTAACCCCCCTAGCCCCCCTTCCCTACAAGGGAATGGGGGAATTAAAGCTTCTGTTTCTGTTGAGGAAACGTTTGAAGAGGAATCATTGTTTTCATCTGATGATAAACCTAACCCTAGTCCCCATTCCCTATGAGGGAATGGGGAAATCAAAGCCTCTCCCCCACGGGCTACGGTGTACACACAAGTCTTGAAATCTTACCTAACGTTTGGTTTCATCGTCTAGCTTTCGGTTTTGCGATCGCTTTGAAAACCTGTCATTGCGAGGAGGAACGACGAAGCAATCGCCAAAACTACAAGATTATGCGATTACTTCGCTTCGCTGTCGCTGCGCTCGTAATGACAATTTAAGGGGTCTATAACGCCTGAAACCCTTGCAGATAGTACTTGTGTGTACACCGTAGCCCCCACGGGGGGAGAGGTTTGGAGAGGGGTCATCTTCATCATCTCCACCAGTCGCCACCCACATCACCAAATTCCATAAAATAGACTGGGGCGCAAATAAACTTAAAAATTTGCCTAGTTGTTGCGTCGGTGGTTCAAGTTCTTCCCAAGTTAAAGCAAAGGCGGCTTTCACTCCCAGTTGTGTTGAGTTGAGTGTTTCTCTGTCTTGTAGTGCTGCTTCGGCTAACTTGCGTTGTTGCAATCGCTCCAACATTATATATAGATGTAAATCCGGGTCTTGTGCTAAATAAGCACCGACTAACTCTATCCCCAAAGGCAAATATTCTAGAACTTCACATATTGCGTCTGCGGCTTGTTGTTGGTTGTCTACTCGCTTGTCTTTCCCCAACAATTTTTTTAACAGTTCTAATGCTTTATCTGGTGAGAGAACATCTAAGGAAATTTCTTGAATAAAGTTTGGATCTAAATTTCGCAGGCGAGTTGTCACTAAAACACGAAAACGGTTATCGCTGGGAACAACTTCGCCCAGGTTGTCTAAGCTAGTGACATCATCAAAAACAATTAATATAGGTAAGTCAGCTTGGGGATATTGCAACCAACACTAAGCAACTTGTTCTCTCAGGGTTAACAGTCTTCCGCTTTGTTCTTGGGGAATTTCCAAACCAAGTTGAACAAAAAAACTCAATACTTCAGCCGCGAGATTACTTGCTCTGTCATTAAACCAAGTTATTCCGCCATAATTATCTTGTCACCAGTTCTTTCTAAGGCTTTGGTGGCGACTACAGAGCCAAGTGCGATCGCCGCAGTAGTTAAAGGTTCCATATGCTACTTTAATTTAGGTGCATCCTACTTATTTAACAACACAGCAATTCAGCTTGAAATTACGCAATTTCAAGCAAAAATTTAGATTTATGCTTTGTACAAGTAATTTTGATAATGTTGGTTTTTACATAATTGCGATCGCTCTTACACAAAAAGCTCCTTAAATTATTAGAGAAGTCGCAGAGCTAAATTTTTCCACAACACAAAACCTTGTCGTTAGTAATCAGAACTCTGTCGTTACTACACGAAACCCTGTCGTTAGTAATCACAACCTTGTCGTCACGACACGAAACCTTGTCGTTAGTAATCAGAACCTTGTCGTCACGACACAGAACCTTGTTGTTAGTAATCAGAACCTTGTCGTCACTACATGAAACCTTGTCGTTAGTAATCAATACAAAATCCTATATTCATTTAGTAATTGCACTTAGCCAAATTATCAACTTTATCTAAATTAAATAACTGTTCACAATTGCAGTAATTCTGTTAGGTAGTCTTACTAAGATTACTCTGATGCAACATAATTTGTCTCTGTAAAAACTAGCAAATTGTTAACAAAAATCTTTGTATTAACAATTAACAAGTATAAATTTATACATTATATTAAAAGACATGATAAAGGCGATCGCCCAGTTCCCCAAAGAACAAAACGATCGCCCTGATCTAAACCCCAAAATAAATAAAAGCGATCGTCTGGTTCTGGCAAGAAGAGAGCGATCGCTTTTATCAAAACCCAAATAAAGGAGTTTCAACATCATGATGGCACAATTACTCAACTTCGCCCAATCTCAAATAGCCCAGTTCTTAAGACAAAATTTACCCTCTCTTGATCGCCAGCAAATTTCTCAACAAATATTTCCTTACCGGGAGCCAATTAAACATTTGCTGATTGGTTCACCCAAAGCTGTCACTAGTACAATTCACTATTTGCAAGTTATCGGCTACGCCAGTGTGGGAGATTGGAGTCCACTGCAACCAACAGGTAATCCCGATGAGGTAATGAGCATTTTAAGCCGTCAAATTTTAATACAGTAATTAAAATTTAAAGACGTTGCATTGCAACGTCTTTTTAACTCAGCACTTAACACTCATCTTTAAGGCAACCAACGGGGATGGAAGCCAATTAAAGGTAGCTTTTCTGGTTTAATTGTGGTGACTGCTGCATCAGCGATCGGTAACAGTGGCATTAACCACAGACTGCTAGTGGTGATTGCTTCACCGTCATCTGTTTTTAAACTATTGGCAGATGTTTGCGCGTTCTCTGGTTGGGCTACTACTTGGTCAAATAACAAACCTAGCCCATCTGGTGATAAACTCATTTCCACGTTCCGCTGATCAACTGGTAAAACTAGCAGCGGTTTTTGTTGTCCAGTTGTCAGATTGATGGCGACTAAATAAGGTTGCTCTACATATTCTGCTTGGGTGATTAACTGTGTCAGCAAGCAATAGAGGGTGGGTGAAGCCGGATCAAATTGGCAATTGATAATTGAGCCTGTAGTTTTTAACAAAGGTTTTTGGATACCTTGGTTAGTGACTAAAAATAAATCTCGTGTGTAATCGGTGTTAAATTTGACCATTGCCGCTTGAGAGCCATCTTTAGAGAAAGCTTGTACTAGACCAAATTGCGGCAAAAAGTCTAGGGGTTTACTCGCATCGGCTTGTAGTGGCAATATCGCCGCGCCTTGACCTTGGGCAACGGCAACGGCTTTACTATCAGGAGTAATCATAAAATCTCCCCCTGGTTGGCTTTGTAAGCGTTGGGGAGTAGGTTGTTTGCCTGATTTATCCCAGGTGGTGGGCATATACCACAACCCAAAGTCACCAGGATTATTTTTATTACCACGTTGGACGACGATAGTTTGTCCGTCTGGTGATAAGTCAAATTTTAGGTTTTGATAATCTTTATTATCTAAAATTAAGTCAACTTTAGCGGCTGCTTCTGGTTTTTGGTCAGACTTGTCGGCAATTCCTGTGGTGACTGTGTACAACTGGGCGGAGAGTAAATCTTCGTTGTTGGTAGTACGAGCCGAAAATAAGATTTTTTCCCCATCTGGAAATGCTTTAAAGTCCATCACTGTGATGTCTTTGGGGGTAAGTACCTTTTTTTGCTCTTGAGTTAAGTTGTAAAGAATTAACTGGCCTTGTTCTTCGGGGTTAGCTCCTATATAAATAATGACGCGATCGCGGGTACGAAAACTACCAACAAAAGGCTGTATAACTTTAGATTTACTTTCTTTCTGGGCAAATTTATCTTTTGCTTGTTGTAACTGTACTTTATAGTTCGTACCGTAAGGGGCTGGTGTTAATAATGTATAGACCACCCGTCTACCTGCCCAACTAAATTTTCCTGCTAAGGGCGGCTCAATTTTTAAGTTATCCTCAACGCTTTTTGTATCCATTGGACGGCTAAAGGTGAGGCTAAAAGCAATATCTTCTGAACCAATTTGCTGATTTTGCCAAGTAAAGTTGCGGACACGGGGGGAAACAACATCACCTTGTAGGATGATAAAACCAATCAACAAACTCAGCAGTAGCATCAAGGCGATCGCTACACGGTCTAATGGTTGGATAAGGGTTTTACTAGTCATTGGTAATTAGTCAATAGTCAATGGTCATTAGTCAATGGTCAATGGTCATTAGCAAATGACAAATAACAAATCACTAATAACTATAGGGATTTTGAGGTTGGGGAATCTTTTTGACGGAGTTAGCCACAATGGTGAGTTGGCGTTTTCCGCTGAGATTGTCTGTCGCCATTTGTCCTTCAACTTCTAACCAGGTATCAGGGGCGTACTGTTCTTGACTGGCGGGCAATTTTACAGGTAATCCTACAGGGTAAGCATCCGCAGCACAGCATGAAAGAACAAATTTGGCTAAAAACACATATTCTTTACTTAAATCTGGGGGATGGATGACAAAGCCTTGAACTTTAGCTTTTTGCCCTGTGTATGCGTCTGGTTCAGGATAAACATTGAGTGTCCGTACCCAGTCTACTAGCGATCGCTCTTCGGGGCGAATTGAAGCCCGAAAGGCTTGGGGTTTGATACGTGAAGTGCCGAGTAAATCACTTACACCACGATTCAGTGCTTTGTCGCTGGCAAAAACTTGCGGTGTAAAGATGAAACCTAAAATTGCCGCCGTTAACAATAAAGCACCACCCCAACCGGGCGGAAACAAAGTCATGTGCTGGACATTTGGCACCATATCGCGGCGGCGACGTTGCCAAAGTTCTTGCATTTTGAATAAACCGACAATTATTAAGCCAATACCAGCCACTACCACTAAACCAAAGTAATTCGGATGAATCAACAAGTTCAGCTTGCCAGTCAGCCAGTATTTCAACATCAAAATTCCCCAAGCTGTGACGGCTAAAACATCCAGCCAAGGTAGTAATAAATTAAAGCGTTGAGATTTGGATGTCATTTGTCATTTGTCCTTTGTCATTAGTTATTAGACATCTCTGTCTTTTAACTCAGCACTGTTTAAAGAACATGGAGGTTAAGAAAAATGGTAAATAAGAATGTCAATTGTCCGGCTAAGGCGAAAAGGTAAAAAATTGCCCTAGGCTTGAAAATAGATAACATTAAACCAATACTTTTAATGTCAATCATTGGCCCAAAGACCAGAAATGCCAGCAAAGAACCGCTACTAAATGCTGAGGCAAAAGATAGGGCAAAAAAGGAGTCAACTGTTGAACAAATAGAAACAACTGCTGCCAGAATTAACATCACAATGATCGAACTGACAGGGCCAGCACCGAGACTAAGGATTAAATCACGGGGTGCAAAGACTTGAATGGCAGCTGCGATCGCACTACCAATCACCATCACTCCTCCCAGTTCCCGTAATTCTTGAATGCTGTTATCCATCAACAAGCGTAGTTTCGCCGCCAGTGGTTTATTTGGGCTGGCGAGGGGATCATCTGCTGGTGATATGCTCCCATCCATGCGTGTGGGTGTACCTGCTTTCCCACCCAAAATATATGTCCCAGATTGCAACAAATTTGGTGTGGTTGGTTCTTGGGGAATTTGGTAACGTTTCCCCCGCCGTTGCGGTTCCACTTTGGCTGGGGGATTAAACTTCATATAACGGGCGATCGCAGGCTGGAGTATGGGATGCAAGTCCTTTTGAAAACTGAAGACAAAGCCAACAATTGTGGCAATTAATAGAGAAAATACTACCCGTAAAACTACTATTTCTGGCTGATCGCGAAACGCCGTCCAAGTTGCCCAAATGACAATGGGATTAATGGTTGGCGCAGCTAGTAAAAAACCAATTGCTACAGGTGTGGGTACGCCCTGAATCAGCAAACGCCGCGCTACCGGCACATTGCCACACTCACACACCGGAAATAAAAAACCAACCATACTGCCAACTAAAGCGCCCAACAACGGATTTTTGGGCATTTTTTCGACTAATTTGCGCTCATCAACAAAAAATAGCAGCAAACTAGAGAATAAAACCCCTAGGAGCAAAAAAGGCATCGCTTCGACTAGCAGACTTAGAAATATCGTGAAACCATTGCTCAGTTGATTCATGGGTGTCGCAGTCAAAAGCGGTTTAAAGTTTTGAAGTTATGTCTAGTCATTCTATCGAAATGGTGATCAAAATCATGTACGGGTGATTAAACATCATTGACACAACCAGAACATGTTTAATTCGTAGTCTTGCTTAAGCGCTAACTAGCGCCCATTAGTTTTAGTATAGTCATTTTACATGAGTGCATTTACTGATGATTGCGATTTTGAAGATTGTCTGATTTCCGAAATAGTTCCGAATTATCGGTTGATGGGTATAGGACTAGGTGACGTTTAATTACCTAATGTTTATACTTACTGTAAATTAGCTGATTTTTGTGTTATCTTCCACGCATTTTCATCAAGGATTTACAGAGTTTAAACATTTGGGGATCACGCTTAGTTACTGATATCCGTGTTTTAACTTACTTTTTGTAAATTAAAGATCAGTCGTGGTTGATTTCTACTACAGAAACTAGCAAACGGCAATACCAATTTGGAATATTTTTAGTAAACATTATGTATGGCGCTAATTCTCAAAAAGACTCCAAGTATTTTCACGGCTACTACTGCCTAAAATCTGGCAAATTATCATTTTTGTTATTATTAGTTAATATTTTGATGAATTAAGTTGTTTAAATTATTCATCTGTTAATAAAATAAAGATTCGAGTCGAAATATACACATAAAAATAACGTGTGAGGTTGTCAATTTGCCATTTATCAACCTTTTTTGTCTGTTTAACTTGCACCATATAGTAATATTTAGTGCTAAAGAGTTACTCAGTTAACTTTAAAATATCAGCATTTTATTTATTAATTACTCTTTAAAACTTATATATATCAGGGTTGCCAGTGTCACCAGAATTCACTTCTTTAATCTCACCACCAGTTTTATCTATTGCCAGTAATCACTACCTCAGTTTAGAGTCAAATCTCCAAGAACTACCGATGTACAACTTTGGTGTAGATATTAGTTGTACATGTATTGAACTAATCGGTTATTTGGAAAAATACCCACAATTACCAGGAGTAGTGTTGATAGAAAGAGGAAAATTCCTGGGAATGATTTCTCGCCGCAGAATACTAGAATTTTTCATTCGCCCATTCGGACAAGAGTTATTTGCTAAAGCTAATTTACGCGAGCTTTACAGCTATGCACGCGCAGAAATCTTACTGTTGCCAGAGACGACAACAATCTTAACAGCAATGCAGCATACACTCAAGCGATCGCCTGAACTTTTTTCTGAACCTGTTGTTGTGCAAACAGAGACAAATACTTACAAATTATTAGATATTCATGATTTGAATCTAGCTGCTTGGCAAATTCGAGGAATTGAAACTCAGGTACGATACGAACGTAGCCAAGCACAAATGATTCAAAATGATAAAATGGCACGCTTAGGGCGGTTAGTTGATGGCGTAGCTCATGAAATTTTAGACCCTGTAGGATTTATTTGGGGAAATTTAACGTACATATCTAAATATAGTCAAGACTTACTCAAGTTAATAGCAGCTTACGCTGAAGATTTCCCCCAGAGTTCCGCCGCTATTAATTATCTTAAAGACGAAATTGAATTTGATTTTTTAGAAGAAGATTTAGGCAAAGCTTTGACAAGCGCCCACACTGGTGCAGAAAGATTAAAAAAACTCGTCACCAGTTTACAAAATTTCTGTCATATTGATGAAATTTATCCCAAACCAGTAGATATTAATGCTTGTATAGATGGGATTATCCTTCTCCTGAAGAGTCGTTTAAAAGGAGAGATTGAGATTGTGAAAAAATATGGTAAGATTCCCCCTGTTTCTTGTTTCATGGGGCAATTACACCAAGTATTAATGAATATTTTTAGTCAAACTGTGGATGGTTTATTAGATGAAGCAGTGAGACAGCAATTTCAACAAAAGAGTTGTCATAACAGCAACCAACCTCAAATTGTCATTACTACAGCCGTTATTTCACAAACAGCAAACCAACCAAATGTGCCAGATTCTCGTTGGGTCTGCATTAGCATTGTTGACAACAGTCCAGGGATGTCGGCAGAATCTCAAAAACAAATTTTGGATTCTTTTTCTACTGAGAAACGGGCGGATATAGAAACTAGTTTAGGTGTTAGTTACCGAATTATTACAGCTAGACATGGTGGTAAATTAGATTTCCGTTCTCAGGTAGGTGTCGGGTCAGAATTTAAAATACTTTTGCCTTTAGTATAAAGTATAGCTGTTAGTAATACTGAGAAAAAAACCTAGAAGATTATTAATTACAAATTAGTATTAGATGTGCTGATAAAATGAAATTTACCAAAACCTAGAAATTGCCCACTGGATGTTTCACCCATTGGAAATGCTGTAACACCGAAGACATAAACACCATTTCTTTGAGGATTTTGCAGAGCTTTTAAACCAATAGTAACTTCACTACCAGGAGACACAGGAGGATCAAAAGTAAACGATACAGTTTGGGTTTTTTCGTCGCTGCTAATATCTTTTAACTCTAGTTTTTCTCCTTTCTGAGAACGCGTTCCTTTAAAAGCGACACTCTCGTTGAGATTAAAGCGAATGTATTCTGCACTCTCAGGCTGGTTAATTGTAATTTGTTGCAATGTTCTTCCAGCATTTTCTGGTAAGTGAACTGTAAAATAATAGGTGGCTCCCAAGGTTTTAATTCGACTATAACTAATCGTTACCTCAACTAAACTCGGCGGTTGGATAAAAGCTATTTTTCCTTGTGAATTTGGTGGAGTTAGAGGAGATGGTTGAGGTGTAGAAGGTTTCAAATTATCTCTTTTAATATCATTTGTCAGATTGAAGGCAAAGGAACCAACCAGAGAAGAAGATTCCCAAGGTGTTTGTTTTCCAATAGTTGTTTGAAGTACTTCAGCCCGCACTTGCTTAAACATTTGCTCGACATCTAGGCTGGGAGTATTTATATTGCGTAACAAGGCTGTAGTGTAGGGGCTATTGCGGCCATCTCCATCCAAGGCGACTTTTCCAGGTGCGGTAGAATAAGCAATGAGTGTACCTTTAACAGATTGTGTTGGTGCTGCTAAACCACGTTGTAGAGAACGCCATTGACGAGAGAAGGGATTATTTCGACAGGCATCTAAAATAATAAAGTTAGCATCGTTAGCCGCATCTTCCATAACGTTTAGTACTTTACCCATCGCCATCGCTTCGTAACGTACATCTTGTTCTCTTTCCAGCCGCGCATTTACAGGTATTAAATAATTTTCTCCGTCTACTTGTAGTCCGTGGCCTGCATAGTAAAAGAGTCCCACTCCTCCCTGACGCAAACGGCGATTAAAGCTTTCAAGTGCTTCTTCCATTTGTCGCAAATCTGCATCTTTAAGGAGTATGACATCAAATCCCAATTGCTGTAAGGAGTTAGCAATATCTGTAGCATCGTTGACAGGATTAGCTAATGTGTCTGCTAATTTGTAATTGGAATTGCCAATAATCAGTGCAGTACGGTGTTGACGTTGATTAGGGATAGAATTTTGGGCAATAGCTTTGGCTGTGATCGCTGCATCTATCCTGATCCTGGCGTGAGCTAAACTAAACGTTAATGGCAACACTAGTGCCGCAATTCCTAACAATAGTTGCCATTTTTGCCACAACATTTTGTTACTCTCGCTGAGTTTTTATATAAAAATTTAGGCGTTGCATAATAGAGGGATGAATTGAGGTAATCTACTGTGCAATGTCCATACTGTGAGTCTACGGAAATTAGAAAGAATGGAAAACGGAGAGGTAAACAAAATCACATCTGTACTAACTGCGATCGCCAATTTATTGATGTGTACGATCCGCCAAAAGGATACTCAGAGGAACTTAAACAAGAATGTTTAAAAATGTATCTTAATGGGATGGGTTTTCGTGGGATTGAACGTGTTAAAGGTGTACATCATACTACTATAATCTCTTGGGTAAAACAAAGAGGAGAAAAGCTGCCAGACGTACCCCAAGAAGATGCTGTACCAGAAGTTGGAGAACTAGATGAATTAGAGACATTCATAGGTTCAAAAAAAACAAAATCTGGTTGTGGACAGCAGTAAATCACTTTACTCAAGGTATTTTAGCCTGGGTCTTAGGAGACCATAGTGCGGAAACATTCGAGCCATTATGGGAAATTGTGAAACAGTGGGAAAGCTATTTTTATGTGACCGATGGCTGGAAAGTTTACCCCAGTTTTATACCAGATGGAGACCAAATTGTGAGTAAAACATATATGACGCGAGTAGAAAATGAAAATACCCGATTACGTCATTATCTTGCACGCCTTCACAGAAAAACTTTATGCTATTCCAAATCAGAACAAATGCTGAGACACTCAATTAAATTATTACTTCATTATTTGAAGTATCAAATTGTACCTATATAAATTAATTCATCCCTTTATTCAGCAACGCCAAAATTTAAATTTGATTATCTAAACTAAATTTAAATTGATTTTACTCCTAACCCACCGTGAGATTACATAAATATTTTTAAATAAAGCGTAAAGAATGTATAAACAAGAAGTAGCTTCCCGGTCGCCGTCAGGTGTTTCCGAAGGGTAGAGTAGGATGTCAGAGAAGAAAATAAATTTACAAGAAAGCTTGTAGGGTGAGTATTATCATGTCCACCCTACTGTTGTAGTTTATAAATTTGCTTGCAATAAAGTCCCCCCACGTTGATAAATTTCTCTCGCATAGTCTGTCCAAGTTCCTTGTCCCCAATAACGAAAACAGCTAGTTTGCAGCAAGAAATTATATAGTAATGTCTGGCGGTATTGAGATTGTTTTGTAATCGTTTCAGATTCACCATTTAGCTCTGATTTATTTACTTTTTCATGAAATAAACTGCTGAGTTGGTTCATCGGAGACAACACATTTTCATATCCTTTTACCCAACTAATATGATTTGTCCATGAAGCCCCATCTACATGGAAGTTAGGATTAATTTGTTTTAATTCTTGGATGGCATTTTCTACAGCTTCAGGGTGACAATTATCGGGTGCAACTCTCTGCCAAATTTGATGTTGTCCTACTGGTTGACAAGCCGGATAATCTTGTGGGTTGCAACCTGCTGCTTCAATTAATTCTAAATATTCTGTACCGCACACCCCAATCACACCAGATTTCCCACCACCATGATTAACCATATCCCACCAAGCTTGTTTGAAAGCACTGGGAAATTCATTCATCATCACCCCGCCATTTTCACCATCACCAATTTGACTAACGATTGGTGGTACTAATACATTGCCTATTTGTTGTTTGGAGAGGGTTTTCGCTTCGTAATATGGCTGCATTTGAGCAACTAATTTTGTATCGGAACCTTGAGTTTTAATCAAGGCGGTGATGCTAATTGTTTCGCCTTGAGAATTACGGGCTATTAAACGGTGTGGTAAATGTTTGTACCGCAGCGATTCGCCATTGATTGTTTCTACAGAATGTTCTTGGACTAGTAGCCAGCGATAGCCACATTCTTTGAGTGATTTAATAAATTCAAATAGAGTATCAGGGTGATTTGGTAGGTGCATTTCTGGTGGCGAAAAGCCTTTGACTCGCGCCAATGCTTCCCAACCAAAAATAGCTGCAAAATGTTGTTGCCAAGCAATAATATGTAATTTAATATCAGGTATTGGTGTGGAAGGAACAACAGCATGACTCCACATTGTTCCCAACCATTCGACGTAAGGTTGATAAGTACGATCGCAAGTAATTCGTTTGAGGTTGTCGAGGATATCGTTGCGTCCCATCTGACGCAATCCCCACAACAAATTGCCAGAGTAATCTAACATGATGCGGGGATTGCAACCTTGGCTGATGAGTTCGGGGATAAAATCACCCATCCGGCTGTAGCAATAAGCAAAAGGCGCGGCGTTGTGGTTATCGCCTTCATTAGGATGTTCAAACATATATTGCAGATTGCTGATCAGTTCGCCGTTGTATCCTGCGGGGATAGTTGGCTGGTGCATGTGTAAGGCGATCGCAAATACTGCATTAACATCCTCTAACTTGATATTAGTTGAGGGCAAAAAAACGGGTTCGTTGTGATTGACTACAGCAAGCACCTCGTTTTCCCAGCCAGAAATATTTGGTAAACCATCAATGATTTCTGGTGGGACGGTTGTAGGGAAGGAAAGCATAAAGTATGAGGAATAAAACTTTTCATCCCTCATACTGTATCTTTATTGTTGCAGTAGGCGATCGCGTGCCAGAATCTCTTAAGACTTACGTGCAGATGCTAAAGGAGTCACGTTTCTCGATAGCAAAACATCACAGAAACGATTAATTCTGCTCAATAAGCTTGGTCTTTCTTCAAACTGCTGCTTTTTTGGTGGTGCGGCGATTTTTAAAATTAACTCCAGCAACCAAGGGGCGAGGCGTTGACACCATACAGCTAAATGACTTTGCCATCCTACTAAAATTTCTGGTGCATCATTCTGCAATCCAACTATCAATGCTTGCGCTACTTGTTGCGGTGTCATCGGGATCACCCAACGGAATAGTTGCAAGTCGCGCACCATATCTGTGTCGGTGAGGGAAGGTAATAAGGCTTTGACTTGAATATTGTACTCGGCTAGTTCCTGACGCAAGGCTTGGGTAAATCCTAAGATGGCAAACTTGGTGGCTGAATATGTTGCCATCGTCGGTGCAGCGACTTTCCCCATTAAACTAGAGACATTGACAATTGTCCCTTGTCTTTGGCTCGCCATCCGTCGCGCTATCAAACTAGTTAGGGTATACATTCCCAACAAATTCACCGAAAGTTCTTCTTGCACTTGCAAAAGTTTAGAACGCAAGAATGAAGTTTGATATGCAACTCCTGCACAGTTTACCAGTAGATGAATCGGGCCATGATTGCGCCATAGTTGCGCTACAGCAATATTTACTTCAGTGGCGCGAGTTAAATCTAGTGTCATGATGACGGCTTCTGTTCCCAGCACTTCGATTTCTTCGGCGACTTCAGTTAACTTTTGGCGATCGCGCGCTATTAAAATTAGCTTTTTCATTCCTTGTTGCGCCAGCGCTAGGGCGATCGCTTTACCAATACCACGAGAAGCCCCTGTTATTAGAGCAACATTACCTTGAATTTTCATCAGTTTCATCTCCAGAATTTAAGTCTTAGTCCGCGTTTTTGGCTTGCAGATAGACGCAATTACAGCTACTCGTTTCCCGCGGGTAAGACAAATCATCGATTATTGTTGAATTTCAGAGGAGAACTCAGCTGTTAGCAAATCAGATATTTGTGTGTCAATCTGCATTGCGGAAATCCTCTCTCTACCTTCCAAATGGCAAATCAATACTTTACGCTATTGGCTGACATAGATATGGCTCATAGTTATTACCTCTTTTAGATTCAGAGCATTGATCAGCAGCGCGCTAAACACACGTTAACAACAAAATCAAGTAGTAGCAATATTTTTTAATAAGAATTTCTTAACACTTTGTAACCAAGGGAATATATATATAAAATATTTTGGGAAATAAGTTTTTATGAATACCTCTAGACAAATGTCATCATTTTTTGACAATTAATTAGAGATTATATAAATTCAAAAAAATTTATGCCCAATTTTCAGCAAGATAGAGAAAGCTGATATTAATTGCTAAACATAACAAAGACATAAAAAAGTTATACATTCCAGAAGAGGCAATGCGCTCGAAAGTCCCTGTTTGTAAGTGTTTGGTGATTAATTTTTATTTAAATCTAACTGAAGATGGCTATAAAGCTGACACCATCGACTTATTGAATAAGTCAGGGATCAATGATTTAACATAAGGGATCTTTTAATTAATAAATAATTTAATAAATCTGTGTATATTTACTAAATTTAGTAGAGAAATATAAGATGACAAATGGCAACCAGCTATTAATTAAAATCGCAGAAAATACATTAACTGAGCGATCGCCTCGGCAGACAACTGCAATCTTTGCTGAAAATCAGCTAAATTCCGGTATAGTCCATTGACTTGGCGATTTTCTACAACCGCTTGAGCCAAAGATAAATCAAAAAATGGTGTTTGCGCCAAAATCTCGACTGTAGCGGTATTTGGGTTGACTAAATTAGTGGAATGAACCAAAGATTCGTTGTCATAGTAAACAAAATGCAGCAGTGGCTCTAATGGCTTGAGTCTTTGCACAGGTAAACTCAAAGCGGCTGCAATATCTTCGATACAGTAAAATTTAACCCCAGAACGGGAAAGTTCTACAAGCGATCGCGCCTGGTGAATCGACAAGCCTGGTAAGCGTAACCAATCATCTACCGTTGCTTGATTTACATCAATGCGGATACCTAATTGTGCCGCTATTTGAATTTCTTCGCCAGATTGCAACCGATAGTAAGGATCATTGAGCAGTTTGGCACGAAGTTTTTGTAACTTGAAGTTTAAAGGTAGCCAGTTGTGCATCATCTTTACTTGTATCAAGAAATTTGGTCGAGCAGCTGGCGGCGCTTTTGCTCAAATTCATATTCCGAAATTAGACCATCTTGACGCAGTGCATCTAACTCACGCAAAGCATTCGCCACCGTTTCTACTTGATTGCTTGCTTGTTGGGAAAACTTAACGGCTGACTTACCCTGATTAAAATTCCGGTCAAAAGCTTCTTCATCTAGAGCTAAATACCAAACGCCTTCAATAGCACTAGCTACCTTGGGAATTGGTGTCCAAGAAAGCAGAACATATAAAATACCCCACACCGGCTGTCCTAAATAAAACTTGTGCAGTCCTGAAATGGTGAGCGTACCAGAAAAAGCGAGAACAGCAGCGATACTGCGGCTTTTGCGTTTTACTAACATACTTATTATAAATTTACCACTATCACAGTTAGGTCTATCAAACAGCGATCGTAGCAAAATACCTAACTAAATTCAGCATCATATTAGTCTGGTGAGAATAGCCAAAACTAAACTTATCCTGATGCTATATTAAAATATTTCCAGCAAAGTCGGGCTGTATGGGTGTTGAAGGTGATGTAAGAGGCGATTGTGAAGCTGTATTTCAGCCAGAATCTTGAGAAGACTGGGAATACTGAAAACGATAACAGTAGTGATATTTAAATAGCTAGTTAAACACCTTAGCTTTCATACGGGCCAAGAAATCTTTCCCCATTAAAATGAATCATGTGATCAGGTTGATCTGCTATCCACACCTCTGTTTCCCAAGAAATCTCAGCTAGATACCGAGTCATTTCCTGACGACTGGGAAAGGCAGTTACAAACACCAATCCTTTACGACTAGACTGAAACAGTTGCTTTAATTCATTGCGGCGTTTCAAGTTGACTGGGCCATGACTTGTCACAGCCTCTATTAATATCAGCCAGTCTTGTTGCTCATAGTAAACTACAATATCTGGCATTTTACCGTGAGTGTCTAGCTCAATTCCCAGTTCTCGGAATTTCTGAGTTTCATTGATAATAAACTTATCTCCAGCATCACCTACATAAATCACAAAACCTCTAGGTGTAAATTTGGGACAGAAACTTTCTAAAATGTCTTTGATTAATAAATTCTGTCCACCCGATGAAAGTTGAATAGCTTGACCATTAGGTAGTGTTACAGGAATTATTGGTCTATTTCGCTTTCTGTCCTGCAATAAATTTGTCACTGAAACAGCATAATTGTGACGAGCTTCTTCCCATTGTTCCGAAGCGTACAATTTAATCAGTGATAATGCTTGTTGATGAAGTTGATAACACCATTTTGGGCTGTTAATCGGTCGCTCTGGTTGATCTGGATTCTCTACAACTATCCCCATCTGCACAAACTGGTGCATTGTCTGTCGTCGCACTGTTTCGCGTGTATTTGGTGCATATTGTTTACCGTAGTGATCACGAAACCAATCCATCATTTCTGTGATTCTGCGTCTTGGTGCTGTTGCTTGATACCAAGATGTTTCAGGCCGAATGTCTGCTAAAGCCAGTAAACACAATGCAGATCGTTCGTTCTGTTGAGCTTTAGGAGCAGAAATAGCTTTGAGAATTGCTAACGCCTCCTCAATTCGTTTACTCGCCTGAATTGCATTTGTGGCTTCGCTCATAATCGACAAAGTTTGATGTACAACTTGATCAAGTTGTTCCTGATCTAAGTGAGAATCACCAATTTGGCTTCCTAATCGAATTAAATCATCTTTGCTAGGGTATTTAAGTTTCCGTAAGTCTGTGGCGTTGACTTGTGTGTGTCCACTAAATTGGCGGAAGTAACTATCTAATAAAGTTGAATTGAGAAATGCTGTTAAACCTCGTGCTAAATCAGGGTTCATTCCCTGACCGTGAGCATGGTAATAATTTAGGTGATTTTCTATACCAAATACCGGAAAATCGCTAGGAGGACACACAGCAGCTACAACACGACGCTTTTCTTCTTTAGCTGAAAATCGCTTTGTTAAAACATACCAACCTGATGGGACTAACCATTTTGCTGTTTCTGGGTTTTGTGTAATAGCGATCGCTTTACGGGGATTACTAGGGGGAAAACATACTTTCCCTGCCTTGATCGCTTCTGGATAAATCAATGGCACACTGTTATTATCGCAGCAAGTTCTCAACGCTGATTTGAGACGAAAATCCACAACTGGCCCCGTCGAAACTTCTAAGCCAAGGTCATCTAAAGTAGACGAAAATTGATTCATTTGCGCTCTCAGATAATCTTCCAGAGAGTTGGTCACAATATGAATAAAACTTTCAGAATCATGAGCATTAACAACTTCGCTATAAGGAACATATCTTAATTCTAAAAATTCTTCTATATAGCTCTCAATATTTCTGGTTATTTCTACATAATCAGGTCTAACTTGTGTTTTAATTGCGTGAAAAATAATATTTTCTTGTAATACCTTATCTTCGCTGAAAGCTGCTGAACGGCTCTCAAAAAGATGAATCTTTGAAAGTGCCATAGTTTGCAAAAAAGCTTGCCGAAAAGGTCTAAAATAAAGACCATTGCAAAAACTTCTAGGCGTAATAGCAACTATCTCTCCGTTATGAGATAAATTTAAAAAAGTTAGCCAAACAAATGCGCTATATAAATTTACAGTTTCAATTCCTAGTTGAGCTAAGATTTTTCTTTCTATTGATTGGCTATTAATTTTTTTATAAGGTGGGTTGAGAATTGCATGGGTAAAACTACTAGATGGCAGATTGAAAAGTGGTAAATTAGTTTCACTAATATTCTCAATAAAACTTTCTTGATGTAAGCAATAATTTGCTGTAATCCCTATTTTTTCTAAAGCGACACAACACTCTGTAAGGCATTGCCGCAAAGATGGTATAAAAGCTGATTCAACTTCATAAGCTGTGAGTAAACAACTTTCAATATTTTGAGGATTTGCTAATAGTTGTTCGACAAATGCAGCAGTTAACGCACCAACTCCCGCCCCAGGATCTAAAAGACTAACATGACCAGATAAATTGCTGAATTGTCTCGCCATCAACCTAGCAACTGGGGCGGGAGTGAAAAACTGTCCCAATTCACTGCGCTGATTTAAATTCAGTTTTGAGGAGAAATGAACCCTTTTAATATCAGTCGAGTCTGTGAGGAATGTCGTCATTTTGATGTGAAAAAAATTAGCCTGCGATCGCAGGCTTGTTGGTATAGCCCCAGATTGCACATCTGGGGCTATTAACTAGTAATTAACCTTGAGTTACCTTTTCTCTCTCCAAGAACTTCTCTAGTTCTGTCAGCGCATCAGCATCAACCTTAGTTTGCATCGGACAGAATTTAGGCCCACACATCGAACAAAATTCAGCCGTTTTGTAGATGTCTGCGGGTAAAGTTTCGTCGTGATATTCCTTCGCTCTTTCTGGGTCGAGTGATAATTCAAACTGACGGTTCCAGTCGAAGTTATAACGAGCGCGGGAGAGTTCATCATCTCTATCTCTTGCGCCTGGGCGATGTCTGGCAATGTCGGCGGCGTGGGCTGCTATCTTGTAAGCAATCAATCCATTGCGGACATCTTCAGCGTTGGGTAGACCTAAGTGTTCTTTAGGGGTGACGTAGCACAACATTGCTGTACCATACCAGCCAGCCATTGCTGCGCCAATAGCGGAAGTAATGTGGTCATAGCCAGGAGCAATATCTGTTACCAATGGCCCCAACACATAGAAAGGTGCTTCAGAACACTCTTCCATTTGCTTGCGGACGTTGAATTCAATTTGATCCATTGGGACGTGTCCAGGCCCTTCTACCATTACCTGGACATCGTGTTCCCAGGCTTTGCGAGTTAACTGTCCGAGGGTTTTCAATTCAGCTAATTGTGCAGCATCAGAAGCATCATGGGTACAGCCAGGACGCAGGGAATCACCTAAGCTGAAAGAAACATCATATTTCTTGAAAATTTCAATGATGTCTTGGAAGTGGGTGTAAAGCGGGTTTTGTTTATGGTGATGCAGCATCCACCGTGCCAAAATGCCACCACCACGAGACACAATCCCAGTGATGCGGCTTCTGACTAGGGGTAAATGTTCCATCAAAATGCCAGCGTGGATGGTTTGATAGTCAACCCCTTGCTGGGCGTGTTTTTCGATGATGTGGAGGAAGTCATCGGCGGTGAGGTTTTCAATTGTGCCGTGGACGCTTTCTAATGCTTGGTAAACTGGCACTGTACCAATAGGTACGGGTGAGGCGTTGATAATAGCTGTGCGGATTTCATCTAAGTTACCGCCACCTGTGGACAAGTCCATCACGGTATCAGCACCATACTTCACCGCCAGCTTCAATTTGTCTACTTCTTCTTGAAGATTGGAAGAGTTGGGTGAAGCACCAATATTGGCATTTACTTTGCACTTGGAGGCGATACCTATAGCCATTGGCTCTAGGTTGGTGTGATTAATGTTCGCCGGGATAATCATTCTTCCCCGTGCTACTTCCTCACGAATCAGGTCAGCAGGAAGATTTTCCCGTTGAGCAACGTAGTGCATTTCTTCAGTGATAACACCCTGACGTGCGTAGTGCATTTGAGTTACATTGCTCTGCCCACGCCGCTTGGCAACCCATTCTTTCCGCATATTGAAATTCCTCGATAAACAGCTTCCCTCCGCTGGTATTACCCAGACTCAGGTGTTAAGGGTGTGATCTCAGCCTGATAATTTAGGCACCCCTAGCATGGATGTAGATTGTACCATCTTGTTTAGGGTTGGGGGCAAGAGGGTTAACAATTTATGAGGTGTAATGCTTGAATGTGTTAAAAGTTCAGAAATTTAAAAATTTAAGCAAATTTACTGTTATTTGCCCAAAGAAACAAATCGATAATTTTAAATGTAACTTTAATTACCAAACATTACTTAAATGGCTAATTCAGCAAATGATAGTTCAGATGAAAGAGCGTTTTGGGAAAATGTCAATACTCAATTTGAGGAAAAAGTCCAAGATTTTTCTAAAACTTTGAATATAGCTATTATTGGAAAAGTTAGTTCTGGGAAAAGCTCATTAATTAATGCTTTACTCAAACGTAGTCGTAAAAAAGCCCTAGCTCAAGTGGGTGCTGAGGCTGGCGTAACTACAAAATTACAAATTTTGCGATTAGATGAAAGAGTTAGACTTATAGACTCACCAGGACTTGATGATGTCCGCGCCGAAAATAGTGAAGTTACACGAGACTTTCTAAAACATATCGACATCGGTATATTAGTTTTAACAGGAGCTGCTGATGCTTCTCAAAAAAGATATTTAGATGATCTTCGAGCGCATTGTGATTCTGTATTTGTTGTTTTGAATAAAATTGATGAATGGGATAAGCATTTACCTTCAGCTTTAGAAAATGTTATTACTCAGTGGAAAGAGGTGCTGAAAGTAGAAAAAATTTACCCAGTGTGTGCATTTGGCTATGGTAATGATATTTCACCTAGCACTCCACTAGATATTCGTGGTGTCTATTGGCTTCGGGAGGATATAGAAAATTTTTTAGCGTCAAAGGGAAAGGATCTACTACTCGCTCGTCACATGGGTGAGAAAAAATCATACGCGATAGGCATTATCGCAACTGCATTAGTTGCAGTTGTTGTTCAAGCATTTATTCCTGGTAGCGCAGCTTACATAACAGCTACACAAGCTTCTGCAATTGTTGCTCTCTCATATTTGTATACTGGAGAAATTATTTCATCAAAAGCTGCCTTTGCTATATTGCCTGCTTTTGCAAGTGAGGCAGCTACAACAACTTTATTTCTGTGGGTAAAATCATTTTTACCACCAACAGGAGTTGTCGATGTTGCAGCAGCAGTTATTAGTGTAAGTATTACCCTCGCTATTTTAGCTACTGTAAATTCTGTACTTGAAACTGGAGCAAAACTAGAGGAAGAAGAACTCCTGAAATCAAAATTCCGAACTTACCGCAAGCAAGCAGAAACAGCTTTAAAAGGTTTAGCTCTCACAGATTTGAAAGATTTACCTTCTTTGAGAGGGATTATAGAAAAATTTATTTAGCAAATATCTTTGATATGATGATCGCCTTCTACAATTGATCAAGGTCAATCCCCATTTGACGCAACTTTTCTGCCAAGCGTTCAGCTTTTTGCTATTCTTGTTGTAACTGTAGTGTTAATTGTTGAGACTTTTCATCACTATTCAACAATAGATTTCCTTGTGCATCCCACCAGCGCAACCAAGGCGCTACCATGTTTTTATATTATCCTTGCCAAATCCCTAATTCCACACCCATCGGCGGAATAGAATAGTGACCTCTTTCATTTGCTGGCAGTAATTGATACTTGCCATCTACTAAGTGATAGACTTCCACCGCAGCTTTACTAAACTCATAAATTCCGTAGAATGGCACTCTAATTGCCTGCTCATACACCCAAAATTTACCAGTCAGGGGTGTTTTGTCCCGTTCTTCTGAACCATCGGGCGATCGCCTTTTTGAAATCTCATCCAATCTTGTTTTAAAGCCGTAGGAGCAGGATTTTTGCCATCATAAACGACAATTACATTTGTTAATGGTCTACCAGCCGGAACTAAAATTTTATTATTGGCGGCTAAAGCTTTCGACGCACCACCATCTAAGTTCATGGCTTCATAACAGCCGACTGCTTTCATAGCTTGTGCTGTTTGTTGCAAAGTTAAGCTACTGTCAAAACTCACCAAAAATAATTTTTTACCATCAGCGGGGAAACCTATAGCTGTGCGTGCGCCTTGTCCTAAAACATGAGGATCTTTAAATCCTTCTAGTCCTGGGTTGAGCCAAATTTTTCCCTGTCTTAACAATCGGGGGCCACAGGTGAGAGAAAACCAATGTTGATGCCATTCAGGTTTACCATCAACCCGTGCTGTAATCATCTCTGGCTGGTTGCCAACTCGCAAACCCAAGGTAGTGCCAAAATTTTCCCATTGGCTGTATTTGACAAATCTACCTGCTGCTACCATGTTACCCATGACTGTCTTCTGGGCATTTTTGGCGAAAAAAGTCCCATTGGCAATCACAGCGGCACGATAACGAGATACCATTTTGCTAAATTCTTCATCACCGCTACTTTTCTGCTGTGTATTCGCAAAAGCTGCATTCTTGGCTAAACCAATAGTTATCAAGGTTTGCGGGTCAGTAAGATCAATAATTGTCTGGTAGAAAGAAATCCCATTCACCTTGGCTTTTTTAACTTGTACAGTTTGAGCAGTTGCGGGGAGTGCTAATGACAATCCGTTTACTAGGGAAGCACCTCCCAGGAACAAGAAAGAACGTCTGCAAATCTTAGAGTTCAGCATAATCAACTCACACTTATGTGTTTTTTATTAAAATTCCCAATTTTTTGCATAATTTCACTCACGAACCTCTGTTAACTATCTATTGGAAAGTTAAGGAGTAGAGAAAAAATAGATAATATCTAATGACTAGTAGCTTTCGGTATCTGATTTTTCACAAACCCTACGGTGTCCTCAGTCAATTTACGCAGGAAACACCGAACCATAGTACTCTCAAAGATTATATTGATGTGCCTGATGTTTATCCTGTGGGGCGTTTGGACTGGGATAGTGAAGGATTATTACTGTTGACAAACGATGGAAAATTGCAACATCGACTTTCTGATCCGCGTTTTGGCCATCAGCGAACTTACTGGGTACAAGTAGAGCGGATTCCCGATGCAGATGCTATAACCAAATTGCAAACGGGTGTAGAAATCCAAGATTACCGCACTCGACCTGCAAAAGTGAGACTGTTACCCGAAGATCCACCAGTGGGCGATCGCCATCCACCCATCAGATTTCGTAAAAATGTGCCGACAGCCTGGTTAGAAATGACTTTGACAGAAGGCAAAAATCGTCAGGTGCGGCGGATGACTGCGGCTGTAAGGTTTCCCACTTTGCGACTCATCAGGGTGAGCATAGCCCATCTCAACTTGGATGGACTACAACTAGGCCAGTGGCGCGACTTGAGTGCATCAGAACTCAAATTGCTGCATAACTTACCTCACAAATATTCTGACTCTAGAACTAAGAAGTCTAAATTTTCTTAGTACATATATTGTTCGGGTAAATCAATAAATTGATGTAAATAAAAGTAATTAATCATCTGTAGGTCTGAGCTATCAATAGAAAGCATTAAACACTACAAACAGATTTTTCTGGCTTTAATTGGCTAAATCTAACCAAAAAATTATATATAATAAATTCTTTTTATTCCCTATTAATGAACTTTAGCCCTTGGGTACAAGTTTACGTCTTATGAGCTTTAATCAGCGATCGCTCTGGCATCAAACCCGCAAACAACAAGATACCTTGTCAGCACCTCCGGCTCGCTTGGAACTTGTGCCTGAACGAACCTCGGATTTAGAACTGTACACAGCAGAAATGCTACAGCGTACACAAGCAGAACTCCAGTGGTATCGCCATCTCTATGAAAATACACCGACGATTTACCTGAGTTTGAATGCAGCAGGAATAATTCTATCTGTAAACCAGTTCGGAGCTAATTGTCTGGGTTACACACCTGAACAATTAATCAAAACTCCTGTGTTTAATTTGTTTGAGCCAACAGACAAAGAAAAACTATCTGAGGCATTCATTGAGCTTTGCAGTGCTGCTCAACCCTATGACTCTATTAATGGAGAATATCGCCTAAACTGCCTTGATAGTAAGATTAGATGGGTAAAAACTACAGTTCAAATATCGCCTGAACAAGACTGTCCTGAGAACAGTTCCGTGATTTTGATGGTGTGTCAAGACATCACCACTTACAAGCAGAAAGAAGTTAGCCAACAAACTAGCCAAACTACAATGCAGGCTCAGTTGGCAGAAATGGAAAGCCTCAGTCGCCTCAAAGAAGAATTTCTCAGTACAGTCTCCCACGAACTTCGTACACCATTGACAAATATGAAAATGGCGATTCAAATGCTAGGAATTGCCCTACACCAAGAACAAAATTTTTTGCTGGAAATGGCCAAGCCAGCAGCAGAACGCTCAAAAGCATCTCGCTATTTTGAAATTTTAGATAACGAGTGCGATCGCGAAATCAACCTGATTAATAACTTTCTCGATTTACAACGATTAGATACCAGTGCGACACCTTGGGTATTAGAAACTATTCACGTCCAACAATGGCTTTGGCGGGTTGTAGAGTTATTTCAAGCACGTAATCGCGCTATATGTAAGCAAAGGGTGATTTTAAGTATCACACCTAATCTCCCGCCACTGGCTTGCGACCCTTTTAGCCTAGAGCGGATCTTCATAGAACTGCTAACTAACGCCTGTAAATTTAGCCCCTCAGAGGGCGAAATCACTATTTCTACCCAATTAAACTTACAAAATATCCAATTTCATGTGATTAATTCGGGTGTAGAAATTTCCAGTTCGGAATTAACACATATTTTTGAAAAATTCTACCGTATTCCTAGTAATGATCCGTGGAAACAAGGTGGCACAGGATTAGGGCTGGCATTAGTGCAGAAATTAATTAAGCAATTAGCAGGAACAATAGAGGTAGAAAGCGGGTCAAATCGTACCTGTTTTACTATCCAATTACCATTGCATACCCAAGTAAGTAAAAAGTAGAAAGGTAAAAGTAAAAAGAAAATTTATGAGCAAAGTCAATATTGCTTACAATATTTGATCAGCAAAAATTTATTTGCAGTTATCTCAAATATTTAGCTAATATGCGTCACAATTAATACTGCCACCAACATTCACTGGTGCAACCACAATCTCTTGTAGGTCTACTGTAGGCAGGGGCGACTAAATTGTGGCACTTTGGATATTAGTGGCTAGAAGCACCTTGGAACGGGAATATAAGGAACTTCCACTATGCTGATTTGCCCTCAGTGTAAATTTGAAAACCCCAAAGCTAATAAATTTTGTCAAAACTGTGGCACCTCCCTAACTCATCTGGTTTGCCATGAATGTGGTACAGAAGTACCATTGAATGCCCAAAGTTGTGATAACTGCGGTGCAGAATGTGGGCAAATTTGGTTGGCCATTATTACAAAGGAAGGAAGCGGGGACTGGGAATTAGGCAGTTGGCAAGATGATCAGGATGATTTACCAACTTTACCTCTTTCCACGGAATATACTGTACCGCTTGCTGCGAGACCTGTTTTAAAAGCAGGTTCTTACATAGATAAAGAACAACGTTATCAACTGTTAGAACCTCTACCCATCTCAGAAGAGAATACAACCCAGACAGAATTTTGTGTGCGAGTTTTGGATTGTCAACCGTATCAAATATCACCTATTGAAGCAATATTAGAAAATCAAGACACAGGATTGTTAACATCCGCAGGTAGAGAAATTAAAATTCCTCGGTTAGCTAAAGCTTATGTACAATTACAATCAAAAGGGCAAGCAGAAATACCAGTAATTCACGATGCTTGGCAAGAAGGTAACACCCAGATTTTGCTAATTGAAGACCGTTCTGATTGGCCAAGGTTAATTGAACTCTGGAAAGAAGAGACCACAAGTTCGTTACAAATTTTACATTGGTTTTATCAAATGACCCAGCTTTGGGCATTATTAGAACCAATAAAATGTCGTCAAAGTCTGCTGGAATTGTCGAATCTGCGATTGGATGAAGACCAAACACTAGCGTTAGCAAGATTGTATGGGGAGGTTGAGGCACAAGTAAATGCCGAAACTGAAGATGAGACATTATCGCTGACAGAACAGCCTTTTAGTGTAAAAGTGTTGGGTGAGATTTGGCAGGAGCTATTTAGGCAGTCTCAACGTACGCAATTTGGTGCTGTATTGCAGATTTTTGAGGATTTAAAATTAGGGAAAATTCAAATGATTGCCCAGTTGCGATCGCGCCTAGAAGCGATCGCCACAGAACTAGAAGCATCGCCAATTCCCAGTTTTTCGCCAACCGCCAACCAACATCCAACGGCACCCACCATCATCCAGTTAGAAAATGAACGAGATGAAGACAGTGCTGGCAAAAGCGATGATTTACCCACCATTGTGCTGTCAATGCAATTAAGCAGTCTAGAAGATGTTGGACGCACAGACGTAGGTCGTCAGCGTCAGCACAACGAAGACTACTTTGGGATTGACACGAAAGTTGAAAAGCTAGAATTTCCTAAGAACCGAGTCTTCCAAGCCCGTGGTTTGTATATCCTCTGCGATGGAATGGGTGGCCATGCTGGTGGTGAAATAGCTAGTGAATTGGCCGTTAACACAGTGCGGCAATACTTCCAAGAACTTTGGACTACTGATCAGCGCCCAACTGAAGAAAATATGCGCGAGGCAGTTTATTTGGCGAATGAAGCAATTTATCAGTTAAATCAACAAGATGCCCGTTCGGGAGTTGGGCGTATGGGTACTACTTTAGTCATCCTCTTGATTCAGGATACCGAAGTAGTAGTTGCTCATGTGGGAGATAGCCGACTCTACCGCTTAACTCGCAAACGAGGGCTAGAACAAATCACTGTAGACCATGAAGTTGGACAGCGAGAAATTGCACGGGGAGTAGAACCCAGCATAGCTTATGCACGTCCAGATGCTTATCAATTAACGCAAGCTCTGGGGCCGCGTGACGAAAGCGCTATCTACCCCGATGTTGAATTTTTTGACATTAATGAAGATAGTTTGCTAATTCTCGCTTCTGACGGTTTATCAGATAATGATTTACTAGAAACCCATTGGAATACTCATTTACTTCCTTTGCTAAGTTCTGGCGCTAACCTAGAACGGGGTGTTAATGAATTAATTGATTTGGCAAACCAAAAAAATGGTCATGACAACATTACTGCAATACTTGTACGGGCAAAAGTCCGCCCAAACATGGAAAGTCAAAAGTAAAAAGTCAAAGGTAAAAAGACTTTTACCTTTTTACTTTTAATTTTTAACTTATTAATTCCTACTCCCTATTTTTTATGCAGGTTTTATTGTGGTTATTGTGACACTGTTAGAACCACAAAACAAAACACCTCTGAAACAGTGGTGCTTTGATAACTCCGCCGTGATTCGCATTGGTCGAGCGGCGGATAATCATGTGGTTTTATCCGATAGTTTGGTTTCCCGACATCATCTAGAACTCAGGCAAATCAGTGCTGATAACAATGATGAATCTTGGCAGATATATAGCCAAGGTACAAATGGTACTTTCCTCAATGGCATTTTAGTAATTCAAAGTCCACTACCTAATAATGCAGTTCTGCAACTGGCACAGGGAGGGCCAATACTGCAATTTCAAATTCAAGAAATATTACCCGAAAGTAGTACAGCAGAAGAACAATTAGCTGCATCAGTGTCTTTAAGTCATGACCCTGCCAGAGCCGCTTACACTTGTACCCATGAAGGTAATTCTTCACAAAATTTGTTTTGCATCCATTGTGGTCAACCACTAGTCGTGCAACAGACAATTCGTCAGTATCAGGTGTTGCGAACATTAGGACAAGGTGGTATGGGTACCACTTATTTAGCTTGGGATACAAAAGGTTGGATGACTGGAAATCCGCAACTTTTGGTCTTAAAGCAAATGAACGCTGATATGGCGAAAATTGCTAAAGCTCAAGAATTATTTGAGCGGGAAGCTCATACGCTGAAATCACTAAATCATCCAGGTATCCCCAAGTATTACGACTTTTTTGTGGAAGGTGGGAAAAAATACTTGGCTATGGAATTAGTTCATGGGCAAGATTTGGAAAAACGTGTTCAGATGACTGGGCCTGTAACACCCGGCCAAGCGATCGCCTGGATGATTCAAACCTGCGAAATTTTAGACTATTTGCATAGCCAAGAACCACCACTAATTCATCGTGACATCAAACCCGCTAACCTGATGGTGCGAAATGCCAATAATCATATAGTGGTGCTAGATTTTGGTGCTGTTAAAGAAATTGGCACGACACCAGGCACTCGAATTGGTGCAGAAGGCTATTGCGCTCCCGAACAAGAACGGGGACAACCTCTGATTCAATCAGATTTATATGCCATTGGGCCAACACTAATTTTTCTGCTGACTGGGGAAAATCCTTTTAAATTTTTCCGCCAAAAAGGACGAAATTTCCGGTTTGATGTGGCAAACTCTCCCACGATTACACCCCAAATCAGAGAGGTGATTGAATGTGTTACAGAGCCATTGCCACGCGATCGCTATCAAACTGCCAGGGAATTAACTACTGCATTAGCCGCTTGCAAGGTATAGGTTGGGGAGTTGGAATTGGGGAGTTGGGAGGAATAAATAATTATTTCCCCCTTGTCTCCCTTGCTTACTCCCTATTCTTCATCCCATGCTTCTACTGATAGCAGTTCACTGATTGGGTCTTGCATACTGAAGCCAAAGTCTAACAGTTCCTGTTTCCAGTGCTGCCAGTCATTGCCATAGAGAAAGGCAATTTTCCAAATGCTATCAGTTGGTTTGATGATATTGGATTCTACGAGTGATTGCACGTTACGCTGCAATTTCACCATTGGGTGAATTACTTGCTGAGTCATAACCTAGATTGAATTCAGATTTCGTTTGGGTAAATGCTTAATCAAAACTGCTTTCCGCTTGGCAATTGTTATCGATGCGTAGAGCGTTGGAATTGGTAAAGCTAGTCTTAACTTTCTAACTATACCATAACAAACACTGCTTATTTTTGGGAAAATTCGGTTTTGTACGGTAATTACCACCACAAAACTGAGAAGTTTCCTTACACGTCATCGTGTATGCGTAACGAAAAAATGAGCCATCTTGACAGTTGCACTGATAACACAAGTTAAAGTTACAGAATTTTATCTACCTCAGCCATCAGTATGTGAGTAATTGTTTGAAAAACAAGTATTTCGGCTGGTTTGAGGTTTTGAAGACACGGCGAAGGAGAGTTTACTGCGTATCTTTATACGTAATCAAAGATATCGCAAACATCTAATCAGTAGATATGTTTATTACAAAAATTTATAAATAATTAATTTTCTCATAGAGATTAAACAGCAGCCTAGCTAGATATTTCATTGCTTGAGTATGCCACTGAAGAATTATAAAAACTTTACAATCTAGATGATAGTTTCTTGAAGGTGCTGGGTACTCTCATAACTGGAGGCTTGCTGGCACCTCAGTATTTCTGACAGCAACTATTAATACATGTCTAATTCTGGGGATGATTATATTATTTCCCGACAAAAGAAAATTGAGCAGAAGAAAAGGATTTTAACGATAGTAGGCTTAGTATCTTTCGTGGGTTCTACGGTATTTGGGGTGATTACTGGGGTACAACAAACACATCAGCAACCTCCAACAAAGAATGTATCTCTTGAGTCTTCTTTACAGCAACAAGCACGGGGTTATGAACTAGTTTTGGAAAGGGAACCAAACAACCAAGTTGCTTTAGAAAAACTAGCTATAGCTCGACTGCATTTAAAGGATACCAAAGGTGCGATCGCGCTGATGGAAAAGTTAGTGCAACTGCATCCTGACAGACAAGACTATAAAGTTGTTCTAGAAGATGTCAAAAAGCAGCAAATTAAGAGCGATCGCTAAGGCTTATTTGACTACTATCAAAAAAATAAAAATATTGGTTGAACGTAACCCATAACAGTAAATTAACAAATATGAATCAACATATATTATTATCTACAGAAGATCCGGGAGTTGGTGGAGTTGCACAATACAATCACGCACTTTTATGTAAATTAGCCAAATTAGGTTATCGAGTTACTTGTCTACAACCTTTTACAGTAAATGATAGTGTAATCAGCCAGCAAAAACATCTAGGGATTGAGCATATTTGCTTAACTCAAGAAGTTATTCAAAATTTATCTCAAATTTTAGCAATATCAGGTAATCAGCCTGATTTAATTATTTGTAGTAATACCAATCCTTTTGCTAATTTAAATATTAAACACATTGCTATTCAACTTGGTATACCTTTCATTATTATTGAAGGTCTTGTTGAACCTCACTTAGCAGAGCAGTTTTCAATTTATTTAGAACACTTATCTCATCACTATAATAAAGCTAAGTCAGTAATTGCAGTTTCATTTGAGAATTTAAATTTATTACACCAACTGTTTAAGCTACCTAAAAAATTAGGTGAAGTTATTTATTACGGACGACCTCCACAATATTTCACTGATTGTGATTTAGATTTACGTAAAACTTTACGACAATCACTAAATATTCCTTCAGATGCAGTAGTTTGCTTCACTGCTGCTCGCATAGAAACACGAAAAGGTTATCAGTTTCAATTAGAGGCAATTAAACGTCTAATCAACAGCACAATATGGAATAATCTTTACTTTATTTGGATAGGTGCTGGAATTTTTGAACCACAACTTGAAATCAGCTTGAAAGAAGAAGTTGAGCAACTAGGAATAAGCAATAAAGTTATTTTTTTAGGACAGCGATCTGACGTTTCAGATTGGCTGAACACTGCTGATATTTTTGTTTTCCCTTCTGTATTAGAAGGAATGCCTTTATGTGTTATGGAAGCGATGGCTAAAGGATTACCAGTCATTGCTTCAGCCGTGAGTGGTATTCCTGAAGAATTGGGTGAGGCGGGTAAACTGCTGACTGACCCTAAAGTTGATCCACAAGCCACAGTTAGTGAATTAGTCAGCACTCTTGAAGACTGGGTAGTTAATTACCAGTTACGCTACTCAATTGGTCAAGCGTGCAAGGCAAGAGCAGAAGAGATGTTTAGAGAAGAACGGATGCTAGAACAAACGATGGCAGTAGTTGAAAGAGCATTATTACCTGATGGAGATTACGTTTCACCAGGCTTAAAAATTATCCAACCGAGCCAATTTTTCCCTAATATGATTGTGGGTGATCCAAGCACTTGTAAATGGCCTTATTTACGTAGTGAGATTCCCCATAATTGGTATGTAGATCAGAGACAACCAAGTATTGGATTTCTCAGTCGAGATGAGGCACATATTGTCTACAATACAGCACTTCAGTTTAAGGGTAAAAGAGCTTTAGAAATTGGCTGTTGGCTTGGTTGGTCTGCCTGTCATTTAGCTTTAGCAGGCGTTGAATTAGATGTAGTAGATCCTCTATTAGACAGACAAGATATTCATGACAGTGTAAGAAATTCTTTACAAGCTGCTGGTATTTTTGATTCAGTAAATCTTGTGGCTGGTTACAGCCCACAAAAAGTAGATGAGTTAGCCCAGCAATTACAACGTAAGTGGTCTTTGATATTCATTGACGGTGATCATGAAGCACCAGGGCCACTCAATGATGCGATCGCCTGCGAACAATTAGCAGAACCTGACGCATTGATTCTATTTCATGATTTAAACTCTCCTGATGTAGCCCAAGGCTTAGACTACTTTAAGCAGAAAGGGTGGAACACAATGGTCTACCAAACTATGCAAATTATGGGGGTAGCTTGGCGTGGAAACGTTGAACCAGTGCAACATCAGCCTGATCCAAAAGTTAATTGGAATTTACCAAAGCATTTACAACATTATTCTGTCAGTGGAACATCTGAGACTCCATCAGTAAACGAGTTTCAGGAGATTTTAGATGTTATCAGACCATATACTCTCCTGAGCGAAGCTCGGCTATATTCACTTTACTCTCTAGCGAAGCAAGTTTGTTTAGAAAATATCCCTGGCAATTTTGTGGAGTGCGGAAGTTATAAAGGAGGAGCAGCAGCACTTTTAGCAGTTATTATCCAACGCTACAGTTTATCCTCAAGATTGCTATATGCTTGCGACACTTTTGAAGGAATGCCAGAACCGACTGAATTTGACTCCTGTAATGGAACACCTGCAAACCTCACAGGCTATGGTGTTGGTACTTTAAAAGCTCCAATAGCAGAATACTTAGAATCTATCTGTCAACGTTTAAATGTCCAGGATATTGTTGTACCCGTAAAAGGTTTATTTGCAGAAACATTACCTCAGTATAAGTCCAAGATAGGCAGTATTGCTTTTCTACATGCTGATGGAGATTGGTATGAATCAACAATGGACATTTTTAATAATCTCTATGAGAGTATTGTTCCTCATGGCAGAATTCAGATAGATGACTATGGCCATTGGGAAGGTTGTAAGAAAGCAATACATGAGTTTGAACATCAAAAAAAAGCGAGATTTAATTTACACGCAATTGATTACACAGGTGTATGGTTTGAAAAGTTAGATACCTTTAAACAAAGGGTTCCGAAAATTGTTGTAGATGGCATATTTTTTCAACTCTACCAAACTGGGATTGCGCGTGTCTGGAAGTCATTATTAGAAGAATGGGCAACCAATGGATTTGCAAATCATATTGTTGTCCTTGATCGTGGCGGTACTGCACCTAAAATTTTTGGAGTTAGGTATTTAGATATTGTCAATTATGACTATAACAATACTGAAGCTGATAAACAGATGCTTCAACAAATCTGTGATGATGAAGGCGCAGATTTATTTATTTCTTCTTACTACACCACTCCATTAACAACACCTTCTGTATTCATGGCTTATGACATGATTCCAGAAGTGATGGGATGGAATATGGATAATCCTATGTGGCAGGTAAAACATCAAGGTATCCAGCACGCATCGGCTTACATAGCAATTTCAGAGCATACAGCGCATGATTTATCAAACTGTTTCCCTGAGATACCTATAGAGTCTATTGCTGTGGCTCATTGTGGAGTAAGTAGTACTTTTTCGCCAAGTAAACTTGAGAAAGTTAATGTATTTAAAGCTAAATATGGCATTACAAAACCTTACTTTATTTTAATTGGTACAGGAAATGGTTATAAGAATAGTATGTTATTCTTTCAAGCATTTTCGCAACTCGCTAGTAGTTATGGATTTGATATTATTTGTACAGGTAGTGGTGGGATATTAGCACCTGAGTTTAGAGATTGTACTTCAGGTAGTAATGTTTATATGTTGCAGCTTAGTGATGAAGAGTTAGCAACGGCTTATTCTGGTGCATTGGCTTTGGTTTATCCTTCTAAATATGAAGGTTTTGGAATGCCAATTGTTGAAGCAATGGCTTGTGGGTGTCCTGTGATTACTTGTCCAAAGGCTTCCATTCCTGAAGTTGGAGGCGAGGCGGTAATATATGTGAATGATGATGATATAAATGAACTAGCAAATGCTTTATGTGATGTGCAGAAACCTAGTATTCGTCAAGCATTAATTGAGGCTGGTTTAGTACAAGCACAAAACTTTTCTTGGTCAAAGATGGCAAATATAGTCAGTACTGCTTTGATTAATGCTAGTCTGCTATCTTTAAATCTTAAGGAAATTAATCTAATTGTTTTTCCTGATTGGTCGCAATCAGAAGATGTGGTTGGTTTAGAGTTAGAATCTGTAATTAAAGCGATCGCAACTTATCCTGATAGCCAAAAAACCACTCTACTAATCAACACAAGTAACATCTCTGCTGAGGATGCAGAACTGTTACTCTCTGGAATTACAATGAATTTGCTGATGGAAGAAGATTTAGACATCAGTGAGGGACTAGAAATTTCTTTGGTTGGTAGTTTAGCAGATATTCAGTGGCAAGCTTTATTACCCCGTCTCAACAGCCGAATTATTATGGAACATGAAGATAAAGCGGTTTTAGCAGAATTATCTATAGAATCACTACCAGCTTGCGAACTAGAAAGCTTGATTAATCAACTCTGTGTTTTACAGAGTTAAGTAAAATGTGTTTCGGATATGCAAAAATTTGGCAGTTTTAAAAAATGATAATTGGCCGTAACGCATCTTATTTAGTGGTGCGTTACCCATTGCTTTAATACATACTTAAATTTCATGTTTATTCTCAAAATCTGTTTAGATAATATTTAAAAATCGGAGAATTTATATTGATTAGCACAGAAAAGGAATCCATCAATGATTCAGATAACCTGAATACAAGTAATATAAATATAATTATCTTTCCTGATTGGTCACAGCCAGAAGAGTCTCTTTGCCTAAATTTAGAAAGGGTGATTCAAACGGTGAATCATCATCCTGATAGCAACCAAATAAATCTAATTATAGATAATAGTAATGTTACTGAAGATATCGCTAATTTAGTATTGTCTGGCGTATTGATGAATCTTTTGATGTCAGATGATTCTGATATAAGTAGTACAGGATGTGAAATTTCTATAATTGACAGTTTAGATGCTGAATGTTGGGAGATGATATCTGCCCAAATTATTTTAAATGATGGTAATAGGGAAGATTTAAGTTATTCGCCAGCCGACAATATTCCAAAATATACAATAGATGAATTCTGTAATATATCGATAGTTCAACTTATTTATGATTTGGCTAATAAGTTATGCCAAGAAGGACAATGGCAAGCTGCGATCGCACAATATCAAAAACTGCTAGAATTTCAAATCTATAGTTTAGAAATTTATGGTAATTTGATTCATTGCTATAGAAGTTCCCAGCAAACAGAGGCGTATTATGCAACCCTGAATCAGGCGATCGCATTATACCCTACTGAAGGTAGCTTACATTTTTCGCTAATTATTGACCTGCGTCGTAATGGTCGAACCAAAGAAGCAATTGCTAGTGCTGAGAATGCTTGTAAATGGATACCTGATGACTATACTTTTAAACTGCTGAAATATTTAACAGTTCCCAGTATTTATGATCATGAAAATGAAATAAATTTTTATCGCCAGCGCTATATCCAAGGATTACAAGATTTAATTGCACAAACCAGCCTAAATACTCCAGAATCAAAAAATAATGCCTTAGCTGGTATAGGTCGGCTGACAAACTTTTATCTATCTTATCAAGCACAAAATGATCGAGATTTGCAAAGTCAATATGGACAATTAGTCCATAAAATTATGGCTGCAAATTATCCCCAGTGGGTTGCGCCTTTATCCATACCAAATCTCCAGCCACAGCAAAAAATTCGCATTGGCTATGTTTCCCATTTCTTACATTCTTATAGCGGTACATTATGGTTAACTGGTTGGCTGCGCTACTGTAATCATCAACTCTTTGAAATTTACTGTTACTATACAGGAAATGAACCAGATCCAGTAACAGAACAATTTCAAGAATATAGCGATGTTTTTCACCATATTCCTCATAATTTGCCAGGTGTTTGTGAACAAATAATTGCTGATAATTTACATATTTTAGTGTTTCCTGAAATTGGCATGAATCCGCAAACTATGCAAATTGCTGGACTGCGGCTTGCACCTGTACAATGTGTCGCTTGGGGACATCCTGTTACAACTGGTTTACCAACAATTGATTATTTTTTATCTAGCGAGTTAATGGAAACAGAAAATGCACAAGCACATTATTCTGAGAAACTAATTCGCTTACCAAATATTGGTGTATCTTACCCCAAACCTTATATTCCTCCAATTATCAAAACTCGCTCAGATTTTCAACTTCCAGATGATGCGGTAATTTATTTATGTTGCCAAGCACCGTTTAAATATTTACCACAATATGATTTTATTTTGGCGGAAATTGCGCGTCGTGTTCCGCAAGCGAAATTTGTATTTTTGCGAGGAACTTTACTCCAGGCGCGACTACAACGCGCCTTTGCTGCGATTAATTTGAATAGTGAAGATTACTGTGTATTTTTGAGTATCCCAGAACGTTTAGACTATTTGATGATTAACTTGCTTGCAGATGTTTATCTGGATACTTTTACATGGTCTGGTGGTAATACTACCTTAGAAGCGATCGCTTGTAATCTTCCGGTTGTCACTTGTCCAGGAGAATTTATGCGTGGTCGTCACTCCGATAGCTTTCTTAAAATGCTGGGAGTAACCGACACCATCGCGCAAAATGCCGCAGAATATATTGATATCGCCGTTAAACTAGGTCTAGACTCTACTTGGCGAAACAACATAGCCGAAAAAATGAGTCAGAATCATCATCTACTATTTGATGACCAGGCTTGTGTTGCTGGGCTAGAAAGTTTTTACAGGAAAGTACTGAGTGCTGAGTAAATATTTTATACCCTGTTACCTGTTACCTGTCACCTAAAATAACTCCCTACTCCTCATTTTGACCAACACGGCGAATATTGACAATATCGCTCATTTTTTTAATTTGGACAAACACTTGTTCTAGTTGGGAGCGATCGCGTATATCTATACCTAAATCCATTAAAGCTGGTTGTCCAATAGCTGTTTTGACTTGTGCATGGCGGACGTTAATTCCTTGGTCGCTTAACCGCGATAAAACATCTTTTAAAACGCCAACACGGTCAAGAGCTTCAATTTGGATATTAACAGGGTAAGTGTGGGGACGCGCCCTCGTTTCTACAGCGGAGTTCCATTTTACTGGTATTAGGCGATCGCACTCCACATTATCCAGATTATGACACCCTTGGCGATGGATAGAAATTCCTCGTCCTCGTGTTACTACGCCAATAATTGATTCACCAGGAATCGGTGTACAACACCCAGCCAGATGATACACTAAACCTTCCACCCCTACGATTGGCGAATCACTGGCACGGGAGCTACTGTGAGGTAATTCTCGCAAAGCTTTGGCTGTTGCTGATGATTCTTTGGGGACAAATGGCGGTATCACCATTGTGGCAGGTTGCTGTGCCTTGACAACTTCTCGCCAGCGGTTGAGTACCAAATTCAAGGTAATTTCGCCATAACCCAAACCTGCGAGTAAATCTTCTACGCTGTGATAGTTGCACTTTTCCGCAACAGTCTGCATAGAGTCTGATTTTAGCAAACTCTCAAACCCAGTTTTACCGAGTTCTTTTTCTAACAAGTCTCGTCCACGGGTGACATTTTCTTCGCGGCGCGATCGCTTATACCATTGTTTAATCCGATATTTTGCCGTAGAAGTCCTGACAAAATTCAACCAGTCTAAACTGGGATGGCTATTCTTTTGGGTCAGAATTTCCACAATATCGCCATTTTGCAACCTTGTTGATAAAGGTACTATGCGCCCATTCACCCTTGCGCCGGAACAATGATTGCCAACTTCTGTATGAATGCGATAGGCAAAATCTATACTGGTAGAACCAGGATTTAAAGATACAACATCGCCCTTGGGAGTGAAGACATAAACATCGTCTTCAAACAAGTTATCTTTGACGCTATCTAAATATTCTTGAGCATCTTTCAGGTCACTTTGCCATTCTAATAGCTGGCGTAACCACGTAAACTTTTCATCAGATGCTGTGAACGGACTATTAGAACCACCCGTTTCTTTATATTTCCAATGGGCTGCAATCCCATATTCCGCGATATGGTGCATTTCCAGGGTACGAATTTGGATTTCTAAAGGACGACCAGTCAGACCAATTACCCCAGTATGCAAAGATTGATAACGGTTGGGCTTAGGTAATCCTATATAGTCCTTAAATCTACCAGGAATCGGACGAAAAGCATCATGAACAACAGCTAAAGCACGATAGCATTCTTCATTCGTTTGGACAATAATTCGCAGCGCGGCTAAATCATAAATTTCATGAAATTCCTTTTGCTGTCGCTGCATTTTTTGATAAATGCTATACAAATGCTTGGGACGACCGCTAATATCTAAGCAGTGTATTCCAGCATGTGGCAAACGTTCTCGCAAAATTGCTGTAGCTTTAGCTAATTTCTCTTCTCGCGCCGTGCGTTTTTCCGAAACATGCTGCTGCATTTGGCGAAAAGCTTCCGGTTCGAGATATTTAAATGCTAAATCTTCTAATTCCCACTTAATATGCCAAATACCTAAACGGTTGGCTAAAGGTGCAAAGATATCTCGTGTTTCTTGGGCGCTGCGACGACGACTGTCTTCTGACATGTATTGCAGAGTTCGCATATTATGCAAACGATCTGCTAACTTAACGACAATAACTCTGATATCTTGAGCCATCGCCAAAAACATCCGACGGAAATTTTCGGCTTGGCTTTCGGTTTTACTTTTAAAATTAATCTTAGAAAGCTTAGTTACACCTTCGACTAGCTGCCGTACTTCTGAGCCAAATAGCTCTTCGATTTCTTCAATTGTGACATCTGTATCTTCAACTACATCATGAAGAAATCCAGCTGCTATCATAGCAGGACTACCCCCTAAATCACGTAGCAAACCCGCTACGGCGACGGGATGACAAATATATGGTTCTCCAGATTTGCGAAATTGTCCATGATGGAGTTGATAGGCAAAGGTAAATGCTCGACAAATTAACGAAGCATCATTCTGCCTTCTTTCTTCTGCTTCGCCACTTCTTGGTGATGACTCTCGCAAACATTTGTTAAGCCATTCTGGAAGTGTAACGTCAATTGAAGTACTAATAGCTATGCCGCTCATACAAGAGGTGATCGGAGGATAGTAGAGATGGACGAAATTAACAGCATCAATCTGGTGATGATCCTGTTTCCCTCATGGGGGGTAGTAAATGCAGTGTGAGGATGATGACTCAATTGCCTGTGGTAGTCATCCATTTTAGCTTTCAACAAGCATAAGCTGGACAAACCATAGATGGCTAATAAAGCCTCAAAGGGGGATTTGAGGCTTGTGATAGTAGTAATAGTTCAAGAAGATATACTGTAGAAGAAAAATTTCTTGTCATTAATACTATCTTAAATGGCACTAGATGTCTTTAAATTGTGAGAAATATCAAGCACTAGCAAATTTATTAGTGCAATTACGTTCTGATATCTCGGCTGTGCAACTTGACAAAAGTCAACTGCGACAGCGTGTTGCTGATTTGCAGCAGTTATTTCAACAAGAGATTGTACCTTTAGCAACAGCAGACTCAAAAGAGCAGTCTTTTCGGACGGAAATTAGTAAACAATTGCGTTTATTAGAAATTGATGTCACCTTTTTGCAAGGCGCTCGGCAAACTGCAACAGCACAAGCAAGACTTCAAACCATAAGCGATCGCCTCACTACCTTAATTCAATATTGCCATGCAATACTGCAACAAGAGACACCAGAAGTCACTGAAGATTAGTCTGGCTGTCAAGTTTTGCCGTTAAATGAATCAGGATCAAAGAAATCTTGTAGCCAACGTAGAGTCTTTAAGTTTATGAAGATTTAATGCTGAAATTTCTCGGACTTACGCAAAACCCCTCTTCACTTCTCATTCTTCCGTGGCCTCTGCGTCTGTGTGGTTAGATTTTCTCTAACCCGTACTTAAGCACAATAGATATAAACCGGGTTTTTTCCAGATTTGAGTAATCAAATCTCGGCTGATGAGCCATGAAAAACCCGGTTTATCATTTTTACACTATTCCAGTCAATATTCCCCGACTATCTCATATCTGGAATGTTTCTGTCATCTAAGCTCTTGCCCAAGGCCCCCAAATAGCCAAAGTAATCCCAGGTGTTTGAATGTTCACAAACAAGGTTCTACCATCTGGTGAGAAGCAAGCACCTGCAAATTCACTATCATTCAAGGCATTACGGGCAAAATTATAAATTTCTCCGTTGGGAGTCACACCTCTTAAGAAGTTGTCGCCATCTCCATCTTCGCAGAGAATGAGATCGCCAAAAGGTGCCACCGTGATGTTATCTGGCATATCGAGTACATCTCTGGATTGAGACTCGACAAACAATTCAATAGTCTCTTGTGTGGGGATGTAACGCCAAACTTGACCAGCTTGTGCAGCACCACCACTTGTACAACAAAAATAAAATTCTCCGTTACCATACCAGATACCTTCTCCACGGGCAAAGGTAGCTGCGCCTAAATCACGACCTTGCAATCGTACAGTGTCTCCATCTAGTGGGTTGGGGTTGGGAATAGTCACCCATTCCACACCCAATTTTTGACCCCGAATAAAACCGCTGTTTGAGGTATTTACTCTCGGTTGATTGACGATTTTCAACGCTTGCAGAGTACCACCTGCTTTTAAATTGCCGCGTACTTTGGGAATAAAACGATAGAACAGGCTATCTCCTCTATCTTCAGTTTCATAGACTATGCCAGTTCTTGGGTCTACCGCTACAGCCTCATGGTTAAATCTTCCCATTGCAACTAAAGGCTCTGGAGTGACCGCAGAGGTCGCACTAGCTGGAACTTCAAAGTTATAGCCGTGATACTGTATTGCACCAGTAGCAGAAGGTCTAGTGGTATCTTCTTCACAGCTAATCCAAGAACCCCAAGGAGTTGGGCCACCTGCACAGTTACGAATGGTGCCACTCAAAGAAACAAAGTCTTTGATTAGTTGGCGATTAGCACCAACAACTAATGTTGTTGTACCACCTGCGGCCTTAGTATCGTAGGGTTTAGGGCCTTGGGTGCGGGAACTAGAAGTGAGGCTTAGTTCGTGGTTACGAACTAAAATAACTGTGTTTCTGGGGCCTGGGAAAGCAGCCATCCCATCATGAGCGCCTGGCACTAAAGTACCATCGGTCATGAGTTCGCCTGTACGAGAAAAAGTTCGATATTGAAATCCAGGTGGTAAATCTAACAAGCCATTAGGATCAGGAACCAACGCACCATAACCTGTGCCAAAAATAGGTTGACCATTGGCTTGTCTAGCATAAAGAGCTTCTAAAGGCGAGGCTAATAATGTACCAGCGGCACTTGCCCCAGCTAATGTAAAGAATTTACGTCTTGATAATTGCATTTGATTACAAATGGAAATGCTTGGAAGAAGTTATGGGAAATAGATTAAGCTTAGGTAATGCTTTATTTAAAACAGAGTTATAAAAAGTCGCCATAATACATTTATAAATGCTGCTAATGGCGCTCTTAAAGAGCATCCATAGCAGCAAAAAATTTTTACAAAATATCTATGCAGAAATTGGCAAAATTTTAAATTAAATAGTGCTTTAGCAGAAGATAATACAAATAAAACAACAGTTGTAAATATTTAATTGATTAAACACTAAATTAATATATATGCTTATCTCTTAAGAGGGTTAGAGAATAGCGATCGCCATAAATTCACTTATTTGTAGCGGTACAAAATATAGTTAAGTCAAGGTTAAAATTAGTTTAAATAATCTAAAAAATATCGTTTTTATGAAACATTAAAATCTTTTGCTTATTTTTAAATAATTAATTATTCAATATCTAGATGAAATTAAATCTAATGATAAAATTTTTCCAGAATGTTTTAGGTAATTACTAAGCAGCAAACAACCTCAATTATGATCGCAATAACTAGATGTCAAGCAGTCTAGTTAAATTTTTGTTTGGCTTTTATCTACCTAATATTGCACTCATTAACTAAGTGAAATGAACAGATTTTTTACCCAATTTAAAGCTACCGTAGCTGTGGCGGCTGTCACTTCTTTGGCTACTGTAATCAATATTCCCCAAGCGGACGCGGCTTCTTATGATTTATCTTGGCTGGGAGGACAAGGTTATTCAGCTAGAGGTAACTTCTCATTTGACGACAGTTTCTTAGGAGGCGTTGTCACCAGAAATGAGCTAAGTGATTTCACTATTGCCTTTTTCGACCCCACAGGAAGTTTGCTGCAAAGTTTTGACTACGATTTTCCCAATCCCAACAGCAGTTTTAATTTTAATTTTGATACCGTTTCTCGTACTGTTCTACAAACAGGTAACTTTGATACAGCAATCGGCTTTGACTTAGGAATTGATTTTGCCACGGAAGTTACAGGGCTATCTTTTTATACTTACGTTAATCCTGAGCAAGGATTGCCAAACGCTACGATATTTTTGAAGGATGATTTGTCAGCAGAAGTCTGTAGTACATTCCCCAACTGTCGGTTAGATGTTGGTGGTCAGTTAACAGCAACAGCAGTTCCTGAACCAAGTACAATTTTAGGCTTGTTAGTAGCAGGTTCTTTGAGCCGATTCTTCAAGAAAAAGCAAGCATCCATCTAAACAGCAAGCTGAATAGTTGATGCAAGCTTGATTAAAACCGTAATTGACCAATATTTTACCTTTCATTCCCCAGGTATTTCCTAACTAAACAGCCTGAAGCTCTCTTTAATAGAGAGCTTCAGAACTTTACCATTTGAATTTTCCGGGCGATCGCACTTTAAACTAGAAGAAATATAATGGCAAGGCGGCTAAACAAGGTCAGTACGTTGCTGTTCTAGCCATTGTAAAATCCGATTCCAAGCCCACCAAGGGTCAGGGTCTTGGGCTTGATACTGACAATCTTTGCTACTTAAATAGCCGACATGACCTCCATAACGGGTAAGTAGCAAATCTATGGCAGAATTTTGGTTACAGGCGGCTTCTAATTCAGGGATGATATCTGGATGAAATAAAGGATCATCCGCAGCGTAGACAATCAAGGTTGGTTTAGTAAGTTTTGGTAACAATTGGAGAGCGCTACTGGCTTTGTAGTATGCTTCAACACTAGGAAAACCTAGTCTCTCTATTACCAGTTCGTGGTCAAAATCCCAGATGGTATTTGTCCGTTCTATGGCTTGAGGGTCAATAGTTCCCGGATGAGTATCATGAATTCGCCAAGCGAGTTTTTTTAACTCACGGACAATACTAGCTTCGATTAGTCTACCAAATCGGTCTTTTGTGAGATAGGTGAGCGATCGCAACGAATCCAAACTTGGACAAATAACTGCGCCACCACCAATGTCGCTGTATTTGATACCGAGATTTTCATCGTCTTGCGTTAACTCCGCAGCTGCTTTTAAACCCCAAAGCGCTAACTGTCCGCCTAAAGAAAACCCCATAAACCAAAACTTACTAGGACATCCCATCGCCGCCGCCGCCGCCGCTAAACGCACAAAATCTTCACCCTCGTACAACCCATCAGAGGTTAAAGTAGGTGACAATTGGGCTGTTTTACCGTGGGCGCGCCAATCAAACAAAACTACGGCATAGCCTTGAGCGTAAGCTTTGCGTCCTAGTAACCTCAACGACCATTCCTGCTCTAACTCGCCCGTAATTCCATAAGTTGCAATAATTGTACCGTGGGCATTTTCTGGAATTGCCACCCAGCTAAAAATAGGCACACCTTGCCCACCTAGAAATATTGTTTTATGATAGGGCGGCTCTGGATCACAAGAGGTGCTTTCCCAGTAACGTTTTCCCCAAAAAGCGGTGTAAACAGTCATAGCTACACCATTTTGCAAGAACTTAGCTGGATTGTAGGGCGGATAACACATTATTTTCTCAATTTCGTGTATCTTAAGTTTTGATTTTTCATCATTTAGTTTTAATATTTATGTTAGATTTAAAATCTTTTTTATAATCAAGACAGAAATCTTTGTATCGACCAAAGATTCTTATTTTTCCTTAATAAGTAGCAATAATTTTTTTAAGAATGCCGAGGATTCTAGTCATAGACGATGACCCAGCAATTTCCGAGCTTGTTGCCGTCAATTTAGAAATGGCTGGCTATGATGTCAGTCAAGCTGAAGATGGTATCAAAGGTCAAGCGTTAGCTCTCCAGCTACAACCAGACCTGATCATGCTTGATTTAATGCTGCCGAGAGTAGATGGATTTACAGTTTGCCAACGCCTACGTCGGGACGAACGAACGGCGGAAATTCCCGTCTTGATGTTGACTGCCTTAAGTCAAACTCAAGATAAAGTGGAAGGCTTCAACGCTGGCGCAGACGACTATCTCACCAAGCCCTTTGAAGTAGAAGAAATGCTGGCGCGGGTGCGGGCTTTATTGCGCCGAACTGACCGCATTCCCCAAGCCGCCAAGCACAGTGAAATTCTCAACTATGGGCCATTAACCCTTGTTCCCGAAAGGTTTGAGGCAATATGGTTCGGTGAAACCGTGAAACTTACTCACTTGGAATTTGAGTTACTGCACTGTTTGCTACAACGCCACGGACAGACAGTTTCTCCTAGCGAAATTCTGCGGGAAGTTTGGGGTTACGATCCTGATGATGACATTGAGACTATCCGAGTCCATATTCGCCATTTAAGAACTAAACTCGAACCAGATCCCCGCCACCCTCGCTACATCAAGACGGTATACGGTGCAGGATATTGTCTAGAATTGCCTAGTGTCCCTCCATCAGCTGAGGGGGCTTCTGCATCAGCTGTTGAGTAACCCGCTATATTCCTTGACCTCAACCCTAAATTTACTTAATCCATCATGTTGTGTGTCATGTTGTGGGGAATGAGGTTTAGTGGTCTTACCAAGGAAAACTCTAATTTCGCCTGCTTGACTCTACAAAAAGCTACCTTCCAATAGACATCCTTTTGTGGAGGGTGATGCTTAGTAGGCGAATGCTACTCTCTTAGTAGTACGGCGCTGATACCGCTACGAGTCAAAATAGCGTTGTACTCCATAAAAAATTGGCATTCTCTGGAAATAATTTTGAGAGAATGCCAATCAATTTTAAATTTTAGATTCATTTGTAATTTGTCATGCCTTGTTGTACTAGGATGCTTATTTTAACAAGCAAAATTACAGAGGAGCAGAGAAGCAAATCAATGATAAAACTATCTGCTTCCCATCTCCTCTGCTATATTGATTCATTATTGCTGCTTTTAGGGAGCAAGAGCGTTACCGCGAATTAAACTACCAATGGTTTTGGCAGTAATTTTTAGTTGGGTAATGGGGTTGGCGGGGACAACTGTTTTGTACAGATAGCTATCGAATGTCAGCTTCTGCACATCCATGTCACCACACATTTCAACGAATGCTTCACGGGTAGCGTCAGAACGATAGAACACAGTCTGCAAAATGTCTAGCACTTTGTACGTGAGTCCGTACTTCTTATCCCAACGCTTGATGTATAGTTTGAGGTCATTTTCTGTAGGAATGCGGCTACCGTTGTTGGAAGTTTCCACAATGGTTTCAGCACACATCCGCCCAGATTTAGCCGCAAAGTAAATCCCTTCACCAGAAGATTTGGTAACGTAGCCAGCAGCATCTCCGACTAGGGCGATGCGACCAACGACGCGACGGGGACGGGGATGTTCGGGAATTGGGTGCGCTTCAACTTTGATGATTTTACCGCCTTCTAGTTTCTTGGCAGCACGGGCGCGAATACCAGCTTGTAACTGTTTGATACTGGCTTTATTGACGTGCATTGTGCCAGTACCGACGGCTACGTGGTCATATTTAGGGAATACCCAAGCATAAAAGTCGGTGGAAACGTCATCGCCGACATACATTTCGGCTAAGTCGTTGTAGAACGCCATTTTGTCTTCGGGTAAGCGAATGCGCTCTTGAAATGCGATCGCATAATTATAATCCCCTGCATCCATTTCTTTGGCAATGCGGGAATTTGCCCCATCCGCCCCAATAATTAAATCTACTTTCAGGGTTTTACCAACACCCTGCACGCTGCCATCAGCATGGTCAACGTAATGAATTGTATAAGGGTCGGTATTGTTTGTGGGTATATCGACTTTATGAACAGTGGCGTTAATTAAATTTGCACCTAATTTTGCCGCGCGATTCCGCAAAAAGCCATCTAAAACTTCGCGGCGGCACATTCCTATATATTCTTCTTCATTTACCAGATTAATATCAACCTCACGATTGGAAGGCGAAATCATTTTCATCTTCCGCACCCGGCGATCGATAATCTCTGGTGGTAGGTCAAATTCACCCACCATACATAGGGGGATAGCTCCCCCACAGGGCTTGGCATTGTCTAGCTTGCGCTCAAACAGGTAGGTTTCAATCCCAGATGCAGCCAGTGTTTCGGCGGCAGATGAACCAGCAGGGCCTGACCCCACAACAGCAACCCGTAGTGTCAAAGGTCTTCTCCCAATCTTGACATTTACCGAAAGCATCGTACCACGGTCTTTTGGCTGATTTGCCGCTCTACCCCTCAGTTTTGACAGAAATGCAATATTCCTTAATATTCCGATACAAAATTAAAGTCTGAAGTTATGAAGTATGAAATTAGGTGCAGGGATTGGGAATACTTACTTCATCTTTTCCCTAGCTCTTAGCTTCTACGCCCCAATTTATGCAGATTTCCTTACTAGACTCTCTCAGTAGAAAAGTTAGCGTTACTGCTATTGCTGGATACCAAAAGCATATTTCCCCTCATAAAGGCTTTGTTTGCGCCCATAGAATTTTATATGGAGGCGAATCATGTTCCCAATACATCAAGCGCGTGATTGCTCAAGAAGGTTTAAGCATAGCGTTCATCAAGTCACGCGCACGATTTCAAGCTTGCAAACAAGCTAACTTAATTTTGCGCTTGCAATCACATAATTCCGAACCCACAGAATCAGAAGATGAAGCAAATATACAGCCACCAAAAACAGAAAATAGAAGCAATAATCAGCAATCTTCAAATACAATTTGTAGTAATGGTGATGGCACTAACTGCATAGATTGTGCAGATTTAAGTTGCGATTGTGCTGATTTGGTCAATGTCTTACCCGATTGTGATTTCTCCCATTGTCACGCTCTAGATTGCAGTGTTGTAGATTGTAGTGGTGCTGATTGTAGCTTTCTTGATTGTGGTAGTTGTGGTAGCTAATAAACTAAATATTTTGGCTGGAAATTAGCCTCAAATTATTTGTCTAAAACAGCGATTAATTTTAATCATTGAAATTTAAATTTAGCTCACAAGTATTTGAGTAAAAAATCTGTATATGCTATAAATATAACACGGTAAACCTAGCAATATGCCGTAGTTTTAATAGCAGAGGTATAGCGGCGGTGGGTATAGTAGTTGAGAGTGTATCCAAAAACTTCGGAAGTTTCAAAGCGGTTGATCAGGTTGATCTAACTGTTAAGAGTGGTTCACTAGTAGCGTTACTAGGGCCATCAGGATCTGGTAAATCTACTTTACTCAGGCTAATTGCCGGGTTAGAAATGCCAGATAGTGGCAGAATCTTGCTTACAGGTAAGGATTCTACCTATCAAAGTGTGCAAGAGCGAAATATTGGGTTTGTATTTCAGCACTATGCTTTGTTTAAGCACATGACTGTGCGGCAAAACATCGCTTTTGGTTTGGAAATTCGCAAAGCACCAGACAAAAAAGTTAAAGGCCGGGTAGAACAGTTATTAGAATTAGTACAGTTGGGGGGACTAGGCGATCGCTATCCCTCACAATTGTCAGGTGGTCAACGGCAACGGGTAGCATTAGCTAGGGCATTGGCTGTAGAACCAGAAGTATTATTATTAGATGAACCTTTTGGGGCATTAGATGCTAAAGTCCGTAAAGATTTACGAGCATGGTTACGCCGCCTCCATGATGAAGTTCATGTTACCACTGTTTTTGTCACCCACGACCAAGAAGAAGCAATGGAAGTTTCTGATGAAGTTGTCGTGATGAATAAAGGACGCGTCGAACAAGTCGGCACACCAGCAGATATTTACGACAATCCCGCCTCAGCATTTGTCATGAGTTTTATCGGCCCGGTGAATGTCTTGCCTAGCTCTTCTAGAATTTTCCAAAGCGCCGGATTTGACGCACCACACCCAGAAGTATTTTTGCGTCCCCAAGATGTGATTATTGAAAAACAAGCCAATGGTGCAACGGCATCGGCCAAAGTCAGCCGCCTGATCCATCTAGGTTGGGAAATCCAGGTAGAATTAACGTTAGATGATGGACAAGTGGTAACAGCCCATCTCACACGCGATCGCTTCAACGAATTGGAATTAGAACCACAACAACGGGTTTACGTAAAACCCAAAGATGCCAAGTCTTTTCCGGTATATTACTCAATCTAGTATTAACAACTTAGGCAATCAGCAAGGATGAAGTACTTTGATACTTCATCCTTATTTTATTGTTGGTTTAGTCGTTCTCTGCTGCCCAGATGTACTGAACAAAAAAGATACAAATGATAACACTATTATGTATTTTTTTTACAAAAAAATAAGTATATACTTATTGATCTTAATATTTTCCTAATATTTAGAGAAAAAGCCTCTAAACTTCCAGTTCCAGTGTTCAATTTTTTAAAGTTACTTACAATTAGGCATAAATGCCCTCTACCTAATGGTAGAATTTTTGGTTAAATAATAGGACATAATTTTTGAATACTTAAATAAAAGTATGACTAAAAAATTACACAAGGTTAGCATACCTCAAACATCTAGAATTCTTACTTACCAGGGAAAACAAAAACATGAGTTTGATATATTACGTATGAATACATGTAATTATTATGACAATTAATTGGTAATAAAAAACGTTAAGTTGTAACTATTAAAACTTTTTGTTGAATAAAATCACAGACATAAGTGACATCAATAACCATATTCTCCAATTAAAAAAGCCCAAGAAAGTAAAATCTCAAAAATTATTGCTCAGATATCAGCTTATTTTTCTGTAAGTAAAGGTTTTAAACGTTTTTTGTCAGTAGAGCTTATTTAAGTAAGTTGCAGGTGAAGATAATTTATACATTTATCAAAAATTAGTTAAGTTCTGCAAAGACAGCACCTAGAAAAAATGTCACCCTTATACAGCTTCATGAAATCTTATCAATTGCTACAAGTAAAGCCCGTAGAAACCGCTAAAACTTCAAATAAATAAAACTTACTTTAGCTCTATGATTTAAGATCTCAACCTATATCTATTAAAAATCCCTATTATTTACAGCACGGCAAAAATAAAAGGTAAAAAAATGAAGATAATTCCATGTTTATCTAGGTCATTTACGTTGCAATTACTTGCGTTTACTGCAATATCTAGTGCGACAACTTTAAAAAATAATTCGCTATCCGCCTATGCACAAGAGACTCCTACTATTCCCCAAGCAACAACACAGCGGATTTGCTCTTTAGATCCTGTTGAAGATTTATTACCACCACCACAAGCCAAAACGAGTAACTCTTTATTTTCATACCTTGCCCAAGAAGGGTTTACTCAGAGCAAAGATGGTTCCTGGGTATGTTATGTCAACGACCCGAAAAAAGAAGGACGTTACTACACCTTATTTAAAGTTCAAGAGCAAAATGGCAAGCTAATTGGTAGTTCTTTTTTAGACGGTGGTACCTTGATTGAAGGTCAAGACAACCGCACCCTAGACTTTTTCATGAAGCTCATAGAGCATCATCTAGATGGCGATCAAGAAAATCGCCAAAGCATACGTAGATATTTAGAATCCTTTATATCTTTAATCAAAGAAGGCAAAATCAAAGCCTCCCGTCGAGGATTTCTGTTTGACCAACCCAACCGTGCTTTAGTTGTCTACCACACCCTTGATAACGGTGCAGGAGAACTTAAAGGTACAGCCATTACCCTCAATATTCAAATATCTGATAAAGTCAATGCCAACTCAAGCAAGAATGGAAGACCAACTTCTATAGGAGAGAATATCCAACCGAAGCAAAAATAATCCTGATGATTGAATGGCTTGTGAGTGGTGTTTCGTTTATTGACCAGGAGATGTATCTTGTTGAAATCAACTGTCAAAAGCATAGGAATTTCGTTAACGTCTTTGGCAGTAGTATTGTCTGTTTGCCAATCGGCTAACGCACAGCTAAATGTAGGGCAGCGTAAAATCCAAAGAGGACTGGAGCGAGAGTATCTCCAGTATCAGCTGGAAAACCGTAATTTAAGTGATGCGCTCGTCATTCCCGGATGTATTGTGGGTAGTGGTACTGGCTGTAATAAAACTGGAACAATTCTGCAACAATTATTAGCAGTGAATGGTGGCCCTAGTTACTACGATTTAGTAATTCGAGCCGCTGGGGGACAGCAAAACTACCAGAATTTCGCTGCTTTTTACGGCAACAATGAAAGACTTCCAGAAATTCCTTTTGCCTCGTTTTGGAAAAAGCAATCTCCATCAGTTGTGGATGGTTATCAATACGTTTTGGGTCAGTCTGTAAGCCGTAGTCCAGTTGCTGGTTTAGGAGCAGTTACTAAAAACTTTGCTTGGTCGCCAATCTCTAGAGGCGATAACTCTCTAAGTCCTCGACAAGGGTTATTAGATTTTAAATATTCTTTTGGACGCGAACTATTAGTTGAGGTATCTAAAATTCCGAATCTGGAACAGCAGATCCGTGCTTTAGATTTGCCACCTGACATGACGCAGTTTTATTTGAATAACCTCTCTCGTGGGCTAAATGCGTTGAAGGCAGGAAATAATCAGGAATTGCAAGAGAGCGTCTTAAGAATAGTTTCCTTTCCATATTCATCAGCATCTACCGCAGATGGCGACTATGGACGTGTGCCACTTGACACACCCAAAGAGCTAGATAATATCGAAGGTATACCCATAGTTGGCGAAGAACTCAGCCCCAACATAGCTTTATTAGAGCCAGAGTCATTCCTCTTAGATGCCGATACTGCCATTGCTCTAGACGTTGGCACTTTAGCTGGCAGTGCTTTTAATCCTTTATATCTCAGTCCTCTTTTATTTCTGTTATTCCTACTAGGTGGAGATGGTGGTTCTTCCTCCGCAGTCACAGTTCCCCTTGTTCCAGCAGTTCCAGTTACTCCAACACCAACGCCAACCACACCTCCAACCACACCTCCAGTAAGAGTGGATGAACCATCAACGCTGGCTGCCATAATATTACTGACACCTTTACTGTGCATACTCAGTTATAAAAAGCGCTCTGCTAAGGTCAGCAGTTATTTGAAATAGTTTTTTGTAGAACCTTGGAAAAAATTGCTGTCTTTAAATAAAAATCCCTCGGTAGCTTGCCGAGGGATAATTTAATTTAGTACTTTTCACCTAAAAATATCCCACTTCCATAGAATACCTATTCGTTTTAATATGAGTGTGCCAAAATGCCAAATCAAAAAATTGGCATACGGACAAAACTGAAAATAGTTAAATTATTATGACCAAGCTAATTGAATACGCAGAAGCCAGCGACGAAGTACGAGCAGTCTATGATGATATCCGGGCAACACGCCAAACAGACTACATTAATAATTTTTGGAAAGCTTTAGCTAATCATCCGCCGACTTTGCAACGCACTTGGCAAACACTCAAGGAAGTGATGACTAGCCCTGGTGAACTTGATCCGCTAGTACGGGAGTTGATTTATATTGCTGTGAGCGTAACAAATAATTGTGATTACTGTATATCTTCTCATACTGCTGCCGCCCGTGCTAAGGGGATGAATGATGAGATGTTTGGGGAACTAATGGCAATTATTGGCACGGCAAATATGACTAATCGCTTGGCTAATGGTTATAAAATTCCGGTAGATGAACAATTTAAGTCATAACAAGGAGTTTAGTTGAAAAACCTTGTGGCTATGTATAACTCAAATGACTAGTCTGAATTCTCTATGGCTACCAGCATCAAGCAATGTAAGTTTATTAGCAAATGAAGTTCATATCTGGCGAATTGACTTGGATGTACCCGACTCACAGCTAGATTTTTTCGCTGCAACTTTATCTAGTGATGAACTAGCTCGTGCTAACCGATTCCGTTTTCTAGAACATCGTCAACGTTTTATTGCAGGCCGCGGTAGCTTGAGAAGTATATTAAGCCGTTACTTAAATATCGAGCCGCAACAAGTACGATTTGATTATGAACCTCGTGGTAAACCGCTGTTGGCTGATACTTTAACCACTAGTGGTTTATTGTTTAACTTGTCACATTCTCAGGATTTGGCTTTGTGTGCAGTGAATTACACACGCAAAATTGGGATTGATTTAGAGTATGTGAGATCTGTATCTGATTTGGAAGCTCTGGCTGAAAGGTTCTTTTTACCGAGAGAATATAATTTGGTGCGATCGCTTCCTGCTGATCAACAACAAGCAGTATTTTTCCGCTATTGGACTTGTAAGGAAGCTTATTTAAAAGCCACAGGTGATGGAATTTCTCAATTAGAACAAGTGGAAATATCTCTCACACCTACACAACAGGCTAAATTACTCACATCCGCAGACTGGAGTATTGTAGAGTTTACCCCTGCTGATAATTATCATGCAGCTGTGGCTGTGGCTGGTTCTGGTTGGGATCTCAAGTGTTGGCAATTCACTACTATTTTTTAATTAATGATTATTTATCTTCCTGCATACTTCTGACAATTTTTGGCACTAACTTTCTCGGTACAAATCTGACAATTTTGGCTAGGAATTTATTCATCAAACCAGGAATCACCAAGGTTTTACCTTTCATCAAGGCATCATAACCAATTTGGGCTACAGTTTCAGCATCCATCATTTTCTGACGCTTCACCAGCTTGGAATCAGCCATCCCAGTTCTTTCATGAAAAGCTGATGCTGTTGTACCTGGACACAGCACTGTCACACTTACACCTGTACCTTCTAATTCATTGGCGATCGCTTCAGAAAAAGATAATACATAAGCTTTGGTAGCAAAGTAAACTGCCATCAAAGGCCCTGGTTGAAAAGCAGCAGCCGACGCTACATTTAATATTTTGCCTTCTCCTTGTTTAATCATATCTTTGAGGAATAATTTAGTTAAATGTGTCAGACATACTAAATTAACTTGTAGCATTTCTAGTTCAGCATTCAAGTTTGTGTCGCTGAATAATCCATAAGTACCAAACCCTGCATTATTGACTAGTACATTAACTTGAATATTTGCTTGTTGTAATTCTCTAAATATTTCCTCTGGTGCTGTTGATACAGCTAAATCTTTGACAATCTCTTTGACAGCAATAGGCAATTCTTGTTGAAATTTTGCAGAAACTTCTGTCAGTTTAACTGCATTTCTATCTACTAATACCAGATTATAATTGTTCCGAGCAAAAATACAGGCTAATTCGTAACCAATTCCACTCGCAGCCCCAGTGATAAGAGCAGTTTTTTTGCTCTCTGCTTGGTGTGTTGTGTTCATATTAGAAAATTGGTGAATTCTACTGGATTAATTTTTCATGAAATTACAGCGGTTATCCATTAATCACAATTAAATAACCTTGACAAATCAGTATCTAGGCGATTTATGGGATATGAAATTCTTAGATACTTTGATAATGCTTGAGTTAGAATTTAAACCAATGCAGTCATGTCAATTGAGCATTAGGATATTTATTCCTAAATTTCTGCAAAATGAAAGTAGTACTTAACTTTTATTTTTGATAGATAAGTAAGTAGTTACTCACATACGATAAATAAAATTTTATGCTGAACAATTCCTATCTTATATTTAACTGTTTAATTGATATGTCAGATATGAACCTTTATCTATAAAATCTGACATACCTGATTACTTCCCAACGCAGATATAGATTGATACCATCAAATACGAGCAATCATCACTTTCTGCTCGAAGATCCGAACTATTTATTGCCAGCAAATTCACAATATTTCTTAGTGTAGAAACAACTCTTTAATTCCTGTACTGCCAATTTCTACGGCTAATGCTGCTAACAAAAAACCAAATAGCTGGGTCACAATTACCGTACCCTCAACTCCAATGAATTTATCAATCTGGTTCGCCAACCGCAAAATTAACCAAGTGACCAACATCGCCACCACAATACCCAGCACTACACCCAAATGGGGACTCTGAGATTTTGACATTAATAACATCACTGTCGTCAGCGTACCCGGCCCGGCTAATAATGGCAAAGCTAAGGGGGTAATTGCCACATCCCGTCCTGCTTCTTGAATGGGTGTATCTAGTTCTCCTCGCAGCATTTGTAAGGCGATTAACAACAGCAATAACCCGCCAGCCACCTGCAAAGATGCCATACTGACTTCGAGATAACTTAAAATATATTGACCAGCAAAGGCAAATAACAACAGAACTGCGATCGCTACAATACTTCCTTTATCAATCACTTTATTTCTATCTTCTGGTGTCATGCCTTTGGTTAAAGCTAAAACTATTGGTACATTGCCTACAGCATCTGCCAAGACAAACACCGCAACGAATGTTTGCACAAAAACGGAGGTATCCACAGTAGCGCGAGTTGATCAAGGTTCGATCACAACTTACCTTGAATCTGGCTCTGTTTTCTAGAATCTATAGGAATATTGCCATCAAAGGCGATCGCCCAAAATCAGCCTTTAATATTTCTTTGTCATCTTGTAACACATTTTTCTCACTAGGAATTATAATAAACATATAAACCACTTGGGTCCGTAACGGTTTCGACAGGTTGGCGAACGCTACTCTGTGATTCAGGTCGAGAGTGAGTCTCCTCTCGCAAATCAAAGGCTCAAAAAAAAGTAAATGCGAATAACATCGTTAAATTTGCTCGTCGGGAAGCTCTAGTAGCTGCCTAAAACGCCTCTTATAGGTTCGAGCGTCTCTAGTTTGACTCCGTTAAGGATTAGAGACCAACCCCCAACGGATGCTCTAACAAGCGTTCTCTGGTTGGCTTGTTAGCTAAGATTAAATCAGAGCATCCTACGTTCGGGATAATGAACGATTCCCGCCTTGAGGGTCAGAAAGGCTAAACCTGTGAATGAGCGGGGAGTCAATACCCAATTTGGACAGCAGTTCGACTCTGCTCGGATCCACTAAAGATAACCAACTAATCCACCAAACAATTGTTTAGGTGGATTTTGTTTTATTGAGATAGAGAATAGAGAGTAAATTGTTTGTCCTTGATTTAAGACTGCTATAGTAGTTCAAACTAAAATTCAGATAATTTCCCATTGATTAATTCAGTAATTTGTTATTCAAAATAATATGAGTATGAATGCCGAACAATTTGCTAGTGATAATTACTCCGGTATTTGTCCAGAAGCACTAGAGTATATGCTGCAAGCGAACCTTGGTAGTGCGCCAGCCTACGGTAATGATGAATGGACTCAAAAAGCAACTGACTATTTTCGAGAACTATTTGAAATTAATTGTGAGGTATTTTTTACCTTTAATGGTACAGCAGCAAATTCTTTATCTTTAGCAGCATTATGTCAGTCATATCATAGTGTGATCTGTCATGAAACAGCACATATAGAAACAGATGAATGCGGTGCGCCAGAATTTGCCTCTAATGGTTCTAAACTGCTATTAGCTCCAGGAGAAAATGGCAAATTAACAGCGCAAAGCATAGAAGCTATTGTCACCAAGCGTCAAGATATTCATTATCCTAAACCTAAAGTTATTAGTATTACGCAATCAACAGAATTAGGAACTATCTATACCATTGAAGAACTTTTAGAGATTCAAGAAATTGCTCAGAAGTATAAATTAAAAATTCACATGGATGGCGCTCGATTTGCTAATGCTGTCGCTGCAATCAATAAAACCCCGGCAGAAATAACCTGGAAAAGTGGTGTAGATGTGTTGTGTTTTTGCGGAACAAAAAATGGTATGGCTTTAGGGGAAGCAATTCTTTTTTTTAATAAAGCCTTAGCAGAAGATTTTGATTATCGTTGCAAGCAAGCAGGACAACTAGCTTCTAAAATGCGGTTTATTTCTGCGCCTTGGTTGGGTTTACTAGAAACAGGTGCGTGGCTAAAAAATGCCCGTCATGCTAATCAATGTGCAGAATATTTAGAAAACCAACTATTACAAATAGATGGTGTGGAGATGATGTTTCTGCGGGAAGCTAATGCTGTGTTTGTCAAATTACCAGAGCAAGTTATTCAAAAGTTAAAAGAGAAGAATTGGCAATTTTATACATTTATCGGTGTCGGGGGAGTACGTTTTATGTGTTCTTGGAATACAACTAAAGCCAGAATGGATGAGTTAGTGAGAGATATTCAGGCAGCGATCGCCTAAACTAGTACAACAAATCATAAACAAATAAAGTGTAAAGCATCATCTGTTAAACTTTTTCTCTTAAGCTATGTCAGCACAACCGGGAAAAGACTAAATCCTTATACAAGTAATACTCAGTAATACAAAGTTTTTCTTCAGAAATATCAGTTTTTCAACTATGATCCATTGACTTTTGACTATGGACTATTAACTCTTGACTATCAACTAGCTCTTATATGTCAAAATCAAGATAAATTAGTACAGAAAGGTGAGCGATCGCTCTGAAAGCTAGATAAAGGATTGACCTGAGCAATGGCAGATGAAACCAATCACAATCAAGTTCCCAGCACCAGCGAACCAGTAGCCACAGATATACCTACTGCCAACACGCCAGACCCCAAAGCAGCCAACCCTAAAGCTAACCCTAACGCTGCTAAACCCGCCGCCGCGAAAGCCGCAGATGGAGAAGAAAAACCAGCTGCTGCTAAAGCCGCGAAAAAAGAGAAAGCCCCAGCCGTTGAAGATAAACCATTTCCAGAGTTTATCCAGCAAGAGTACTTACCAGCTTTGCAAAAGGCGATCGCGGAGGAAGGTGTAAAAGATTTACAATTATCTTTTGCTAAACAAAAACTGCCCATCGCTGGCTTACCCTCAGACGAAGAATACTGGCAAGTTATTGGCAGTTGGCAAAATGGCCAGCGTCAATTTAACGTGTATTTCCCCGACGAAGATATTCAAGGGCAAAAAGGATTTTCCTGCAACGAAGGCAAAAAAACCAGCACTCTTGAGTCATTCTTAATTGACGAACGCAAAACTACCCTTGACTTGTTGGTATTTGGCTTAGTGCGGCGCTTGAATAGTCAAAAATGGTTAGGTAGAAATTAGATTTTCTACAAAGAATAATTCCGTAAACTATTGTTACAAACCAATCCTTTGTTTTGTCAAAGGAAACATATCTCAGGAAGTAAGAGAAAGAAACTAATTTGAGCTTTCCTCTTGCTTTCTGAGATTTTTTAATATCCTTTTGGCAATTCACACCATGAGAAGTGCAACAGATTTTAAATTATTTTTATTTAAAAAAAATACAAAATTTAACCAGCAAATAGCTGGATTTAAAAGTAGTATAAATTCAAGCCTTAGTTATATATCAAATCAGTTAGACAGAGTAATGTAAAACACACTAAATCTCATGGATAGTGTAGCTCTCAAAATAGAATAACCAGCACATTATTTTATAACTGATAGGACAAATTCATTGCTGTGACGCAGGAGTTATTAATATGTTTCAAGTTTGGCAAAATCGACTATTGAAATTGTTTTTTGTAGTCATTCTAACTATAACCGTACTATTTCCTGGAAATACTGCCTTAGCAGCTAAATCTAGAAGTATAATTACCGAACAAATGGTATTTGTAAATCAAAATGTTATGCAGAAGCCCATTGTTATAGCACTATTAGGTCTAAGTCAAATGCGCGTAACATCCATAAAAAATTCTAGTACTCAGCCAGGTCAAGTAATTGTTGTACTCCAAGGGACTAGTGTCAAAAAAACTAGCATTTTATCGCTCGCCCCAGGAGAAGAATTACCACTAAATCTTGACACCTGTTTTACCACAACAACAACCGTACAATTTGCTGATGCGGTTACAAAACTTCAAACTCAGCAAACACTTTCTGCTCTGAATTTTGCAACTGTGTCTTCAAACACAATGGATTTTAAAGGTTACAAGGTTAATTACCAAGTTTCGCCTCAAACTTGCCCATCCTAGGCAATACAATATAGCAGTCCGATCTAATTTTTGAAAAAGCTCAGTAGGAGCGAGCATCTGTTCGCTCCTAAATTTGAGGAAGATGAAGTGTGATTAACTATCACTAAATAATAGCTATTTGTTTAATTTTTGCTCAGTTATTTATCACAAACCTATCTTAAATACATTAACAATTAACTCAGGCACACAGCATAATGAAGAATTACATTTTTAACTCTTGCTTAGTTAGTGGCATAATATGGTGTTGTCTGACTCCGATAAACGTTACTCAAGCTCAAATTATTCCTGATACAACAATACCTAAAAGTTCTGTTGTTACACCCAATAATATGACATGGGAAATTACAGCAGGTACTGTAGCAGGTAATAACCTTTTTCATAGTTTCCAGAAATTTAGTATTCCTGAAATGCACACAGCAGATTTTATAAATCCTAGTGCAAATATTCAAAATATTTTAGTTAGGGTAACGGGTGGAAGCCGTTCTGATATTTTCGGGACTCTCAAAACTTCTGGAATTGGTAGTCCAAACTTATTTTTGCTGAATCCTTATGGAATCTTATTTGGCTCTAATGCTAGTTTAAATGTTGGTGGCTCATTTGTGGCTACAACAGCAAATGCGATCTCATTTGGCAATCAAGGTTCTTTCAGTGCTTCTGTCCCCAATAATCCAGCATTGCTTACAGTCAATCCTTCGGCTTTTTTATTCAACCAAATTATTGGTTCATCTATTACCAATAAATCTACATATCAAAATCCATCCATACCATCTGTAATTGGTCTATCAGTTCCTAATGGTCAAAGCTTATTATTATTAGGTGGTAGTGTCACTATAGAGGGTGGACATTTATCTGCTCCAAGTGGAAGAATTGAATTAGGAGCAGTAACCGGACAAGGAAGTGTAGAACTGAATACAAATAATCAGAATCTGCGTTTGAATTATCCCCAGAACTTAACGCGAGGCGATATTTCAATTATCAACGGATCTGCCAACGTGAATGTGAGTTCTAATAGTGGCGGTAGTTTGATAATCAATGGCAGAAATATAGAAATTACAGGTAGTCAGCTAACAGGTGGTCTGACCGATAATGGAACTCAGGCGGGAGATATCATCATTGATGCAACAGAAAGGATAAATATTACAGAGAGTAACATAACCAATAATCTTGGAGGCTTTTTTACTTCAGCCACAGGTAATACTGGCGGTATTGATATCAAAGCTAGATTACTGTTTTTGAATGATAGTTTCATTAATAGTGATGTGGGCAATATTTTCTCTTCAGCCACAGGTAATACTGACGGTATTCATATTCAAGCTGGGTCAGTATTATTGAATAATACGACATTGAGTGCTAGTACCTATGGAACAGGAAATACTAGTGGAATCTTGATAGAAGCGAGTGGTGCTGTTTCTATTGGCAATAACAGTGTCATTAGTAGTGATATTAATAGTGGTGCAATAGGCAACACAGATGGTGTTCAAATCTTGGCTGATTCGGTTTCTTTAAGTAGTACGAATGGGAATAGTAGATTGACTGCCATCTCTTCAGGACAGGGTAATACAAATGGAGTATTGATAAAAGCTAATAATTCTGTTGTGTTAACTAACAGTTCCATAAGCACGACTGCGACTCAAGAGAGTACTGGCAATGCTAGTACTCTGAATATCCAAGCTAGAGACATTTTTTTAGATGCCTCCTCCTTAGACTCATCTGCCTTCAATACAGGGGTGTCTGGCAACATAATAATTAAGGCTCAAAATATCTTCTTAAAAAACAGAAGTTTTATTGGAACTCCAGTAGATGGTATGGCTAGTCCTGGACTAATTGATATTAATACTAGAAACCTAACTTTAACTAATGGTGCAGCAATTTCATCTGCAACCACTGGGTCAAGAAATGGTGGAAACATTCAAATTAATGCTACTGATTCGGTCAAATTAGTAGGATTTTCTCCAGACCCAAAATTCAAATTTTACACTTCAGGTTTATTTACTGACACCGTGGGTAATGCGATTGGTAAAGCGGGAAATATTGACATTACAACTCGGAGTTTGCAGATAACAGATGGAGCATTAGTGAGCGCCAGTAGTGGTAGTGCAGGTACTGGCGGCAACATTAATATTATTGCCGATACCGTTGATTTAAATAATGGTGGTCAAATTCTGACTAGTGCTGCCAATATTGGGAATGCAGGTAACATTACTATCGAAGCAAAAAATAGGGTGAGTATTGCTGGTAGCGATCCTACTTTTGCAGCGCGTTTGGCAGAATTTGGTAGTGACTCAATTAATAATGACGGTGCTAGTAGTGGTTTATTTGCTCGTGTGCGAGGTCGTGAACGCGCCAGTGCTGGGGATATAACAGTAAATGCTCGTTCTTTACTACTAAATGAGCAAGGCACAATTACAACGGGGACAACTGCTGGTGAAGGGGGAAATATTAATCTCAATGTGAGAGATATTGTATTACTGCGAAATGGTAGTAGTATTTCCGCCAATGCAGGTACTGCTAACGCGGGGGGTAATGGGGGAAACATCAATATCAACACTATATTTTTAATTGCTGTCTCTGGTGAAAATAGCGACATTAGCGCCAATGCTTTTAATGGTAGGGGTGGCAGAGTAGATATTACCGCGCAAAGCATTTTTGGGATTACGCCACGTTTTAGAGACACAAGGTTTAGTGATATTACTGCTAGTTCTCAACTGGGAGTAAATGGAGAAGTTACTATTACTACCCCAGAAGTTGATCCTATCCAAGGCTTAAGTGAATTGCCTGCTACAGTTGTTGATAGCTCAACATTACTGGCAGCTGATTGTTCAAAAGACGACGAGAATGACAATAGCCAATTTATTGTGACGGGACGTGGTGGATTACCTGACAATCCTTATGAAGTGCTGGGGAATGATGTTCTGTGGTCAGATACTCGCGGAAGAGAGATTATCGCTAGACGAAATCAACCCGTAACTACGAAATCACCTTCTGTAAACAAAACCGTGGCAATTGTACCTGCCAATGGTTGGGTCTTCAATGGTGCCGGGGAAGTTACTCTCATTTCTGATGTATCTGGGGCAGCTGATAATCCTTTAAAGTCTAATGCTTACGCCTGTCCCAAAGCAACAGCGATGAAATAATTGCCGATAGTTCAAATTTGCAGAGAAAAAGTTTGAAGTATTGTTGCAACTCTTAACGTTTCACATACCAGTTTTCCGCTGCCCCTTGGTAGACTGAAATTTATACAAATTAATTATTGTCCTTTGCTGCGCCTTATGAGAGCATTACTTTTGGTTCTCTGGCGTAATCAAGATAATACACTCGTGGCAATCAAGACATGGTAGATTCCCTCAAAAAACCAGGCTTTGAAGAAATACGGCCAGGGATAAAAGTCCCGGCAAAAGAAACCTTATTAACACCACGGTTTTATACTACCGATTTTGATGAGATGGCACGGATGGACATCTCTGTAAATGAAGATGAGTTACAAGCCATCTTAGAAGAGTTCCGCACTGACTATAACCGCCATCACTTTGTTCGGGATGCCGAGTTTGAACAATCCTGGGATCACATCGACGGGGAAACTCGCCAGTTGTTCATTGAATTTCTAGAGCGTTCTTGTACAGCAGAATTTTCTGGCTTCTTGCTGTATAAGGAATTAGGCCGCCGCTTAAAAGATAAAAGTCCCCTCCTTGCTGAGTGTTTCAACCTCATGTCACGGGATGAAGCACGTCACGCTGGCTTTTTGAATAAAGCGATGTCAGACTTTAATTTGTCTCTAGATTTAGGGTTTTTGACAAAGAGCCGCAATTACACTTTCTTCAAACCCAAATTCATTTTCTACGCCACCTATCTTTCCGAAAAAATAGGTTATTGGCGTTATATCACCATTTATCGTCATTTAGAGGCGCATCCCGAAGATAGAATTTATCCAATTTTCCGGTTCTTTGAAAATTGGTGTCAAGATGAAAACCGTCATGGTGATTTCTTTGATGCCATCATGAGAGCGCAACCACAGATGCTGAATGATTGGAAAGCAAAACTGTGGAGTCGGTTCTTCTTGTTGTCTGTGTTTGTGACGATGTATCTCAATGACATCCAACGCAAGGACTTTTACGCTTCTATTGGTTTAGATGCACGGGAATACGATATTTACGTCATCAAGAAAACCAATGAAACCGCTGGTAGAGTCTTCCCGGTAATGTTGGATGTAGACAATCCAGAGTTTTACGATCGCCTGGATTTATGTATCAAGAATAACGAAAAATTGGGTGCGATCGCTAACTCTAACACACCCAAATTCCTGCAAATCTTCCAGAAGTTGCCATTATACATCTCCAATGGTTGGCACTTCTTGAAGTTGTACTTGATGAAGCCAATTGATGCTGCTACTGCTCATGGAATGGCTCGTTAGATTTCCAAGATAATTTGATAGGCATGGTATTAGTTAATTAATACCATGCTTTTTTTTAGAAATATTGCTGTTTAATTTTTCAAGCAGGATGAAAGTAATCGTAAATTTCCTGCGCTAGTCTTGTCCCAATTCCCGCAACTTCGGCGAGTTGTGCGGGTGTAGCTTGGCGGATATAATCGACTGAGCGAAAATGCCCTAATAGTTGCTTTTGGCGATGATGTCCTAAGCCGGGGATTTCGTCTAAACGCGATCGCCTCAGTTTATCACTGCGTTGTTGCCGATGGAAACTCACAGCAAAGCGATGGGCTTCATCCCGCAACCGTCTTAGTAACTGTACTCCTGGTTGTTCTGCATCGGTTGGTAAGGGTTGTGACTCTCCCGGTAAAAAAATCTCTTCGCGCTGTTTTGCCAAACTCACAACTCGCAAGTCTTCTAACAAATTCATCTCTTGCAACACAGTGACAACAGATGATAGCTGACCTTTACCGCCATCAATCATAATTAAATCAGGCCAGTCAGGATTGCCAGCGCGTTGTAGTTGGGTATCTTCGCTATATTTACGAAATCGCCGTTGAATGACTTCAGCTAAACTGGCAAAATCATCGGAATGTCCGATTGTGACGGTGGGATTTTTGATTTTGTAATGGCGATAATGTTGCTTACCCGGTAAACCATCAATAAATACTACTTGAGAAGCAACAGCATTAGAACCTTGAATATGGGAAATGTCGTAACCTTCAATGCGGTGGGGTAAATCTGGTAAATCGAGAACATCAGCTAAATCTTGCATGGCTTGATTATTGCGAGCGCCCAATTTTTGCATTCTTTGTAATTCGTATTGGGCATTACGCTCGACCATCTCAATTAATTCTGCCTTAGTTTGGCGCTGGGGGGTGAAAATTGTGACTTTTCTACCCTTACGCTGCGTTAAAACATCTGCTAATATTTCCGCGTCAGGTAAATCATGTTGTACCAAAATCTCGGCGGGAATTTCTACCGCATCAGCAGTTTGGTAATGTTCTTCTAAAACGCGTTGTAAAATTGCACCTGGTTCAGCTTGTGCATCAGCAACAAAGGCTAAACGTCCGACTAATTGTCCAGCGCGAATTTGAAATAATTGAATGCAGGCGTGTTGTGTATCTGCCGCTAACGCTATGGCATCCCGCGAAACTGTATCATCTGGTAAAGATACTTTTTGATCTGCCGTCAGAGATTTTAACCCAGAAATTTGATCACGTATTCGCGCCGCCGATTCAAAATTCAGCGCCTCTGCGGCTTTTTGCATTTGTTCTGTCAAAATATCAATCAATTCTTGAGTTCTACCTTGGAATACCATCGCCACTTTCTGCACAGTTTTGCGGTATTCTTCTGGTGAAATTAATTGTTGACAGACACCGGGACAACGCCCCATATCATAATTTAAACAGGGGCGGTCTTTAAATAATGGTTGTGGTCGTTGTCGCAGGGAAAAGATGCGCTTACTAATGCGGAGAATTTCTCTTAATAAACCTGTATCTGTATAAGGCCCGTAGAATTTATCTTTTTCTTTACCTAGTTGGCGTTTGCGTGTGATGAAGATGCGGGGATAGTCTTCTGACCAAGTGATGCAGAGATATGGATATTTTTTATCATCTTTGAGCAGCACATTAAAGTATGGCTGGTGCTGCTTAATTAAGTTGGCTTCTAACGCCAAAGCTTCGGCTTCGGTATCAGTGACAATAAATTCAATTTCTGTTACTTGTCTCGCCATTGTGGCGATGCGTTCGCTTTTTGTATAACCTTCACGAAAATAGGAACGGACACGCGATCGCAACTTCCGTGACTTACCTATATATATAATGCGATCGCTGCCATCCCGCATAAAATAAACTCCTGGTTCCGGCGGAATTTCAGCTAGTCGGCTTTCCAGACGCTCTGGATCTTTAACCAGTGGTAGTATTTGAGCAGATGTTGTCACAATTAAATTTTCGGTAATCTTACGCTTTTACCTATCTCTATTTTAAGAAATAAATTGGGCGTTGCTCAACTTGAAGATAAATTTACCAGGCTACGCCCTGCTTTGTTAACATACAAAGCGGAGCGTTTGCGTGGGCTAGTTTCCGCACTTTAGCTTACCGAGATGGTTATGCTATGCAAAAGTAAACAGTATTTAGACAAGTTTAAACTGTGAAAGTAATTTAATTAACTAGCGATCGCTATTGACTTTTTGCGACTGGGACGCTTACGGTCTGATTTTTTCTTGAATCCTACGGCTTGGGCTTGATCACTATCAGAACCATATTGTCCCCGTACAACTTCTTTCATGGCTAATACCGCATTGTGAAATTCCCACTCGGCTAATCTTGCAGCATCAGTAGCCGCACGGTATAAAGCGAGTTTCTCATTTTCGATTTGTTGCAGCGTTAACATTTTTTGATAAGCTGTCTGCAAAGAATCTTCTGTGGCATCAGCACGAGTGGTTGCATAGTTGTTAATTGTTTGCAAACCGTGTAAGGAAGTGGTGTCTTGAATGATTGTCTGACGAGACAAACGACGTGTAGTGTCTTGGGTAGCCATTATGCTTCCGTAGTATAGTACATATTTAATGTACCCATTACAACTAAAAAAATATCAGTAAAATGAATTTTTTAGGTAGGATAATATTTAAACTTAAGAGTGCAGTGTGATTGCAAACTGGTATATTGTGAATGTGAGTCGTTACATTCACAATGTAAACTGTCACATTCATCATGCAAGCGATCGCATTCATGATGTGAGCAATCGCATTAACAATGCAAGTTTTTACATTCGTAATGTTAGTTACTATATTTACATAACAAGCAAAATTTTTATAACTTAATTTCTTCTGTAAAAATGGTTGATAATTTCAACTCTGAATGACAAAGATTAAGATAAATTTGTGCAACTTGATCTAAGGGGTTTTGTTGTAAGCAATCTTGAAAATGTTGGGCGGCTGAGGTAAATTGTTGTGCTTCATAAAGTTTAAGTGCTGCGGTAAACAATTCTTTAGTTACTAACTTACCTTGGCGAACTTCTGTAACATCAGCAGTAAATACTTCATGGACAGTTACAGCCGTAATTTTACCTTTAACTTTTACTTGTCCAACTACGCGAATATGAGAGCGATCGCAATTTTTTAACCGCTGAAATGTTTGGTCTGTAATTAATAGCGGTGTGTTGAATGTTTTAGTTAACCCTTCTATCCGCGAAGCTAAGTTGACGGCATCACTAATGACTGTACCATCCATACGATTAAATCCGCCGACTGTCCCCAAAATCAGTGTTCCTGTATTAATTCCAATGCCAATTTTAATTGGTAAATCTCCTTGTGCTTGCCGTTCTTGATTGTAAGTTACTAAAGCTTGTAACATGGCAATGCCGGCTTGTACTGCATCATCAGCATTACCAGCAAATAAAGCCATAATGGCATCACCAATATATTTATCAATGAAACCATTATGTTGAATAATGATTGGTTCCATACAACTCAAATAAGAGTTGATAAATTGAAAGTTTTCCGCCGGAGTTAAAGTTTCTGAAAGTGTAGTGAAAGAACGAATATCAGTAAATAACACCGACATTTCCCGCTGGACTTGATCACCTAACTGCACATCGACAATACTTTGTTTGTTGAGGAATTGGAGAAATTGACGGGGAACGAAGCGTTCGTAAGCTTGGTTTAAGGCTGCTAAGTCGGTGTATAAACGGGCGTTTTCGATAGAAATCGCCGCTTGTGCTGAAAGTAAGTTGAGTAACTCCAAACGATCAGGAGTGAATGCACCTGTGGTCAAGTTATTTTCTAAATAGATAATACCTGTAAGTTTGCCTTGATTAATCAACGGCGCACACAAAAGCGATCGCGGTTGAAATTGGCGAATGTAAGCATCACGGATAAATTCACCTTTGCGAGCAGCATCATTAAGCACTACACTCGTTTTGGTGCGAATCACATAATTCACAATTGCCACAGAAAGAATCTGACTATCTTCAATATTTAGAGATTCCAGTACTTGAATATTATTTTGTTCAACGCTTCCCTGGGCTTCTATTAAAAATTTACCTTTAGTTTCCAGTAACAGAAATCCCCGTTGCGCCCCAGCATTTTCTATCAAAATTTGCATCAAGTTAGCCAGCAATTTATCAAGTTGAATTTCTCCTGACAAAGCTTGCGAAGCTTTCATAACTGTCATCAAATCCAGTGATGCGGAACCACTGCTACTGGTGATACTGCTGGCGTTAGTATTTTTGGTAGAAATATGGGGGATAGTAATTCTTTCTAACTTGCGGCTTAAAAGTTGAGGATATTGAGTTTCCAGATATTTAACTTTAGCAGTTGCGCCCCACTGTAAATAAAGATATGACGCATCCTGCATGTATCCTTGGGCAATCTTTAATTTATTTTGGGCTAAATAAAACTTGGCTGCTAATTCATTTGCCAAAGCAGCTTCGTGAGGATAATTGTTTTCTTGGGCTAAAGTAATGGCGCGATCGTAACAAGCGATCGCTTCTGCTGTTTCACCTTGAACTCGATACCATTCTGCTTCTACCAAGGCTAATTTATGAGCGTAGTTACTCGGTGCAGATTGCGCCCAAGTTTTTAATTTCTTCTGATTTGCTGTTACTTGTTTGAGTAATGCTTGCCGTTCTGTGACAGTTTTTATTGGCGCTAAGGCTAACCGCACCAAAGAATCATAAAAGTTAAACCATCCAATGATGAATAATGCTACTACAGCATCTAAATAAGGAATTGCTAATTCAGCATTTTGCCAAGCAGTATTGTAATCTTCAAACCAATAATTCAGTGTCATTAGATGATTGTATACAGTAAAAGTTGCTGTGCGATAATTAGTCTCGATATGTAGGGGTAAGGTTTTAGTTGCGTCGTAAAATTCCCCCACCAACTCGCAGGGATTAGCATTTTTGCCTTGTAAATTAGCGATCGCCTGCCGATAAATTTGAATTAAATCAAAAACTGGCTTTTTCTTAAACTTCTGAATTACCTCTAAATAAGTCGCTAAACTTTTATCTACTTCTTTTAAATCTTGACCACAAAAATAACTATGACTGGTACCAACATTCGCTGCAAAAGCTGCATATTCAGTATCACCCGTATCTCGACCTACTTGAAAAGCAATTTGCAATGCAGGTATAGTATTAACAATTGGTTCTCGCCAGTGACGCACAAAACTATTAACAACAAACAATACTCTTGCTTGCATATTTTTGGCGTTAAACCTTTCTATCAGTTTTAATGCCAACTCACCAAACTCATACCCTCCTGTCAAATCTCCCACTACACCACACAAAATCAAGCCATAAGTAGCGTAGGCAAAAGCTGATTCTGGCGCGTTACCATGTATGGCGGAAAGTTCCACCTGTTTAAACACAGTTAAGGGAAACAAATTTGGCGCTGCAAGATAAGTTGACGAAGCAATACTGGCTAAAATACGAATAGCCGCTAATTTAGTAGGATTTGTCAGTCTCGGTAAATCAGCTAAGGTTTGTACCTGTCTACTAGTCAAAGCCAGTTTCGTTTTTAACAGTCCTAACAAAATTTGCAGTTGTCCAGGGTTAGCGACTAAAGGAATTTTCAACAGTTTAAGAACTTGCAAACCTAATTTTGAGGCTGTTAACAATTCATCTCTGGCAACAAGAGATTGAATTTTGATGGCGTAGACTTGGACTTGATCAAGTGTAGTGCGGGTGTGACGTAATACAATCTCAATTAATTCATCCATGTATTCAAACGCCCCAGTCAAATAAGCAGCTTCCACTGCGGCTTCGTGCAGAGATAAAGCCAAAGAATACTGCTGTTGCCAACAGGATGTTGCTAAACAGTTAATGCCCGTTGTCAGGTAATCTAAAGCAGGTTCGTAAGCGGCGGAGGCTTTGGCTTTGTTCCCCGCCAGCAAATTTAACTGGGCTAATTGCTGTCGCTGTGATTCATCTGTGACTAAATTTAAGCCGAAGTTTAATTGGTTAACAATGTCAAAAATCTTTTCTTCTTGTTCCTCGGTGGTAATATTCTGTAATAACAGTTGTCCAATTTGCAAGTGAACTGCTTGTTTTTCCTTGGTGGGAATGAGTGAATAAGCTGCTTGTTGGACGCGATCGTGTAAGAATTTGTAGACAACATCTAAATTTGTTAGGTTAGCGGCAATTTCCCGATCACCTACTTGTAATAATTGATAGTCGTTACCTTGAGGAAAAATCAGCCCCATTTCTACAGCTTCCCATAACTCAGTGGCTGTCTCTGGCAAAGATTTTTCTTGGACAATCGCTAAGGTTTTTAAATCAAATTGATTACCAATACAAGATGCTAACTGTAACGCTTGCTGAGAGGCGGTTGGTAGTTTTTGAATTTTACCCGCCATTAATTCCACAACGTTATCGGTAATTTGCGCCGCTTGAATTTGGCCCAGTTGCCAATCCCATTCCCGGCGTTGCACATCAAATTGCAACAATCCTTCTGTATACAGCGACTTCAGGAATTCATTCATAAAGAAGGGATTGCCGTTAGTTTTTTGCTGTAATAGTTCTGCCAGGGGAGTTAACTTTGCCCAATCGTGACTATTAAAGGTATCACTGAGGAGTGTATGAATTTGGGGTAATTCTAACGGTGTTAATGTGATTTCGTGAATTATGACACCAGATGACTCTAAAGAGGCGATCGCACTCCGCAAAGGATGGGTAGAATCTACTTCATGATCTCGATAAGCACCAATCAACAACAAGTAGCGGCTATCTAAATGACTAGTTAATAACTCAATTAACTGCAACGATGCACTATCCGCCCATTGCAAATCATCCAAGAAAATTACCAAAGGATGTTCTTTTTGGGTAAAGACAGTAATAAAGTTTTGAAATACTAAATTAAAGCGATTTTGGGCTTCCTGCGCTGGTAGTTCTATAACAGGTGGCTGCTTGCCAATAATTAATTCGACTTCAGAAATGACATCAATAATTACTTGACCATTGTCACCCAAAGCATTTAATAATTTTTCTCGCCAGAGATTGATTTCTGTTTCGGTTGCGGTTAAAAGTTGGCGAATTAAAGCTGTGAATGCTTGAATTAACGAACTGTAGGGAATATTGCGTTGAAACTGATCAAACTTACCTGAGATGAAATATCCCCGTTTTTGGGTAATCGGTTTATAAATTTCCTGCACTAAAGCTGATTTGCCAATTCCAGAATAACCTGCAATCAACATAACTTCGCTTTGTCCATGACTAGCCCGATCAAAAGCCATCAATAAATCTGTAACTTCTTGTTCTCTGCCATAAAGTGTTTGGGGAATTTGGAATCTATCAGAACTATCTTTTTTTCCTAATTGAAAAGTTTTAATTTCGCCTGTAGTTATGAATAAATCGAGGCATTGCTGTAAGTCTACTTGCAAACCAAAGGCGCTTTGATATCTTTCTTCAGCAGTCTTTTCGAGCAATTTCATCACTAAATTAGAAATTACTATAGGAATTGCCGGATTTAGTTTATGAGGCGAAATCGCTTGTTTAGCAATGTGGCTGTGAACTAGTTCGACTGGATCTTCACTAACAAAGGGTAATTGTTGCGTCAGTAATTCGTAAAATGTCACACCCAAAGAATAAAAATCGCTACGATAATCAATCGCCCGATTCATTCTCCCTGTTTGTTCCGGCGAAATGTAGGCCAGTGTCCCTTCTAAAATATTCAGGTTCAGTAAAGTAGGATTTTCCTTTGACAACAACGTCGCAATACCAAAATCAATAATCTTTGTCTGTTGCGTTAAGGGATTAAGGAGAATATTGGCAGGATTAATATCTTTATGAATAATTTGTTGCTGGTGAATTGCACCTAAAGCCGCTGCAACTTGAATTGCAATGTGCAGAAAATTCTCCAGTTCTAAAGGTTTTTGATTAAGGAAACTCCGCAGAGGTTGTCCACCAAAATCTTCTAAAACTAGAACTAAAGTGTTGGCATATTTTTCGACGCTGTAGGCTTGGATAATTCCCGGAACTTGAAAGCGGCGTGTCAGTTCGTATTCGAGTTTAAATCGTGCGATCGCTTCTGGGGTAGGATATTCCTCCCGCAATAATTTCAACACTACTGGTTGGCGATCGGACTCTCGGTATCCCTGATACACCTGAGAACGAGGACTATCATACAGTTCTCTTAAAATTTTGTACCCTTCCAGTGCGATCATAGGTTGCTCAAGCATTAGAGCTATTTTTACTAGCCTAACCAGTATAATTTGCACGCTTTTAAAAGTGACAAGAGTGCTGTAATAGTTTTTCTGATTTAGCTAAAGAAAAGCTGCCTAAAATCAAGCCATTTTGCTTAAAATGCAATAAGCCCAGTGTCTAGACAACACTGAGCTAGGTACAAACATCAGCAATTTTGGGTAATTACCCAGTGTTTAAGCTGAAACTACTGATTATTTACTGTCCGCCGCCGGAGGTACTACTGTCATCATCGTAAACTGGACGACAGATATATGTGGGATAACGGCGGGATTCATCCCCCTGTGATGGATATGATGGTTGTCCGTTAGATGGGAATTGTCCACCATAAGGAGATTGACTACCACCTCTTGGTTGTCCACCAGTTTGTCCACCAGATAACAGCTGCTGTTCTTCTGTTGATAAGTCAACAAGTAAAGTAGATGTGATTAATTTATTTGACATAATTCTTTGCCTCACTTAGTTGATAGGTTTTGTAAAACCTACGCCTTTATTATTAGCTATTATGTCTTTTAATAAATTATTCTCTGGTTATAGTTTATTTAACAAAAGCTCATTCTTTTGGACTAACTTAATTAAAACAATTTTAAAATTACCTTTTGATTTTAAAATTCATAAATAGTAATATCGATATTTATGAAATATGAGTAAATACAAATATTTCTGGACACTTAAAAAATCAGAAATATGAGCAATATAAAGGACTAATTTCCAAATTTACGACCGTTTAAAAAGATAAAAACTTTAAATGTTCTCCTTGTTGAGAGAGAAATGTTTCTAATGTACCTTGTAATTGCACTTGACCTTGATCTAGCATGACAATCCAATCAGCACGATGCACTACACTAGGACGATGAGTAATCAAAATTGTAGTTTTACCTTTGCGGTATGCTAACAACCGATCTAAGACTTGTGCTTCGCTCACAGGGTCGAGTCCGGCTGTTGCTTCATCTAAAATCAATATAGGTGGATTAGTGAGAATTCCTCTAGCGATCGCTAATCGTTGTCGTTGTCCACCAGAGAGATTAGCACCAAACTCTCCTAAAACAGTTTGATAATTATTTGGTAGTTGACTAATAAAATTATCTGCATCCGCAATTTCACAAGCTTTGACAATTTCCTCAAAAGCAATATGAGGACTACCTAAGCGAAAGTTATCTAAAATCGAGCGACTCCAAAAATGCGGTTCTTGCGGTACATAAACTACTTGTTGGCGTAAACAGTCAAGGGCGATATCCTGAATATTATAAAAACCAATGCGGATATTCCCAGAATTCAACTGATACAAACCCGCAATCAGTTTTGCTAAAGAACTTTTCCCACATCCTGATTTTCCAATCAAAGCGATCGCATTTCCCCCAGGAAGTTTCAGAGAAAATTCTTCTAACAAATCAACTCTCCCAGCATGATGAAAGGTCACTTGGGAAAACCGAATATCTGCATCAGCAGGTATTTGCACAGTTGGTTTTTGGCTTCCACCAATTACTTCTGGTGTCGCTTCAATAACTTCTAAAAGCCGAGAGACAGCCGTTTGCGATCGAAAATATTCATCTCCAAACCCAACTAAAGAGTTAATTAAATTAAAGATATTAACTTGTAAAGCATTAAAAGCCAAGATTTGACCAATACTTAATTTTCCTTGAATCACTAAAAGACTGCCTAATCCTAATAAAACTACTCCACCAATAGTAGAAATTAATCTCGCAACAGTACCGTTAATAATCCCAATTTGAATTGTGCTGAAAGTTAAATGTGCCAAACGACCAAAGCGGCTTTGAAATTCATCCCAAAATTGCGGAGCAGCATTAGTCGTTTTAATTACCTGTGCGCCTTTAAATGTTTCTACCAGCACACCTTGATTTTCTGCACCTAAAACTAACAAACTGCGCGTTTTTTGTTGGAGAATGGGTAAAAAAGGTAAAGTAGATACTGTAATTAATAAAGCAACTAAGATAACTGCAATTGTTAACTCCCAGCTATAAAACAGCATAATGCTGAAAGAAATTACCGCAATAAAAAACTGGCTGGGTAACAGAATGACTATTTGTGATACTAACTGATTGATTTCATCAATATCCCGCAGTCGGCTAGAAATTTCCCCACTGCGGCGCGATTCATAATAACTCAAAGGTAACTGAAGAATTTTCCGCGCAAACTCCATTACCAGTCCTAATTGCAGCCGTTGACCAAAATGAGCAATCATCATGGATTGTACGACTTGCAAACTACTACTAAATAAGCTACTGATGACAACGGCTGAAATCACAACAATTAGTAATTGAGTATCTCCCCGTACTAAAACATCATCTGTTAGTAGTTGCAGCAAAACAGGACTACCTAGCGCCAGTACACCTAAAGCAATATTAATTAGCAATACCTGACCAAGTAAATTTCGATAAGGTAATACACGCTGAAAAAATTTTCCTAAACCCTGCTTTGTTTCTTCCTGAAACTGCACAAAAAAACGCGTGGGGTCTGGCTCTAATAAGAGCATAACTCCATTCCAACCAGTAGTTAATTCTTCGCGGGTAATGTAGCGTAAGCCGATCGCCGGATCACCAATCACATACTTTTTTCCTCGCTTACCGTACAGCACAACCCAGTGATAGCCGCGCCAATGAATAATCGCTGGTAGATTAATTTCTGTAATTCTGTCTACGATCGCCGGTGCAGCTTTCACGGCTCTTGCATTAAATCCCAATGTCTCACAGCCGCGTTTGAGTCCTAATAAAGTTGTGCCTAAATGTCCTGTTCCGACTGCTTCTCGGCTTTTACTCATGCTTAAGAAGCGTCCGTAATGTTTGCAAATCGAAACTAGACAAGCGGCTCCACAGTCCTCTTCACTTGACTGTAAAACACACTGATATTTTTTTTGGTGTTTAAATTTGAATAGACCAAACATGATAATTCGTAATTCGTAATGCAGAAAGATAGATTTTTTGATTCTGAATTGTGCTAGATATCTGCAACTAATCTGGCTTTTCGCAGAATGAATTGCATGATTGTTTCTTGGCGAGAAATGATATCAGCGCGTCCCTCCATTCCTGGTTTGAGATGACACTGGCGATCGCCTCTACCAACAGATGCAGTTTGCGGTACAACTGTTACTTCATAAGCTGGCGTTGGCTCTACAGTAGGCAATGCACTGTTTTTTTCCACTGCTAAAGCATCTGGTGCGATTGTGGTTACAGTACCCTTGAGTGTGCCGTAATCTGGATAAGGACAAGCCGAAACCTGCATTTGAACTTGTTGATTTGCTTTTACCTTGTCGATATCCTGCGCGGGTACTCTTGCTTTGATTTGCATTGCTGCATCAAGAGGCGCAATCTGAGCGATCGCTTCACTAGGTTGTACAATTTGTCCAGGGTTGCGTAATTTAAACTGCAATAAAATACCGTCGCTTGGGGCGCGAATTACAGTCTTACTTAATTCATTGTCGGTTTGTTGGAGTTGTTTTTGGGTGGTATCTAGTTGTTTTTGGAATTCTGTGCGCTGCTGAAGTAAGGTTTCTCTTTCCTTTTTCAAAGCTGCTAAATCTGCTTCTTTCTTGGCCTGTTCTTGCTGAATACGTGCAGATGCTACCGCTACAGGCGAATCACTGGGGTTCAATGCAGTTTTCACTTTAATTAAGTTGGTTTCAGCAATTGTCAGAGCTTGGTCTTTTTCTTCTAAGCTATTTTTTGCATCAGCTTTGGCTTGTTCTAACTTAGTTTCCGCCGCTTTGACTGCTTGTACTTTTTCTTCTAAGCTATTTTTGGCATTTTCTTGAGCTTGGGCGAGTTTTGCTTGCGCTGAAATCACCCCTTGTTCTTTTTCTTCTAGAAGATTTTTAGTGTTGGCTTTGGTTTGTACTAACTTAGCTTCCGCTTCTTTGACTGCTTGCGCTTTTTCCTCAAATAAATTGAGTGGTACGGCTCCTAGTGCTACTATCGACTGCAAGCGATCGCGTTGTAACTTAGCCATTTGCAAAGCGGCTTCTGCTTCTTGCACAGTAATCTTTAACAATTGATCACGCTGCAATCTATCTTTTTGCTTTTGAGCTATATGCAAGGCTATTTCAGCTGCTTGTACAGTTGATTGCAATAATTTTTCCCCCTGTAAGCGATCGCGTTGCACTCTCGCTAACGCCAAAGCGGCTTCTGTTTCTTGCACAGTGGTAGTTAAGAGTTTTTCTCGCCGTAATCGGTCTTTTTGTAATTTCGCTAAAGTAAAAGCTGTTTGTGCTTGCGTCATTTCCGCAAAAGCTTTAATACGTTGATCTTGATAGTTGCGTTCAGTACCATTTAACTCTGCTTGCGCCGCGAGAATCGTCCGGTTCATTAGTTCAGTTTGAGCCGCAAGTTGAATGTTAATTTCACTCAGTTGAGCCTCAATTTGACCTAGTTGTAATTTACTCTTTTGAATGCTGGTTTGTAGTTGACTTTTTTGATTTTGCAGCCGCGAATCATCAATGTAGGCGATCGCTTGTCCTTGTTTAACAATCTGACTATCTTTCGCCTCAATTTTCTGCACAGTTCCAGTAATAGCAGACTCAACAACTTTTAGTTCTCCTAAAGGTCTAATTGTTGCCGGAACTTTCACTGTGACATTGTACTTGAGTATCGAAGATAAAATCACTCCCAGCACCAAAATAGTGATCATTATGCCCCCAGTAATGTTTACCCATTTACCAATACTGGGGAGAAATTCATTCACATCAAATACAGGGAGTTGTTCTGGATTCAGGTCATTAAAACTATTGTCAGCATAGTTTTCCTGAGCGCGTAAGAAATTCACTGTATTGCACCTTATTTTTGAAATTGATCTATAAGCTGAAGCTTGATGCAGTAACTTCAAAATCTTTATTTTTTTTGCGTTTATCCTCTGTTATTGACAGTTAATTCTGTCTTTGTGTATCTCAAGAATGAGGGAGTTCCTATTTATTTGGTAATAAATCAAAAGGAATAATTAGACAATTCTGCACTGACACCATAGCGAAAAACTCAGAAAATTTCAGCTTTTATCTAGAATGCGATCGCTCAAAGCAAGTTTTGCATAAATTCCCTTGATCAAAAGCAGATAACATCATCACAAATAATCCTTTATAATCAGTTATGGGGGAAGAGAAAAGTGTGTGCCAAACAAGCACAGCAATAACTTTTCTCACATCTCTAACGTGGGCAACGCGGAGAGAAAACAGAGGAGAAGACTCAGACTCCCTCAAAGACCTCACTTACGTTGAGCGAGTGATAATTATCTCCTCTCCCCTCTTCTTAATTAAGGCAAAATCATTGCCTTAATTGATTTTCAAGCTAGAAAAAAGCTATTTATCTTTGGCACTAACAAACTGCTCATAATGACAGCGATCGCACAGATGGCTGTGTGGTATCCAGGACTTACGCACAAAGATTAGCTGTTGAGGTTGGGTGTCAGGGTTGTGAACATCTATACCCCTACACGCTTCCTTAAACCTTTGATTTTTCGTTTCACTGCGTAAATCCTAATATCAAAAATTGGTATTGTATCAATGCGAGATGAGTTCAGATGTTAAACTGCAAAACAAATTTCATCCCTTGATTCTACAAAACCCCAAAATTTCAGCAATTTGGCTTTTGCAATACCGTGATAATTATTCAGCATAAAAATCGCAGATGATCGCCAACTCTGCGCCAGTAAAAATTAACTCTAGTCGTTGATCGCATAAATCGCTCAACAACTCTGATAAAAATATTGGATGTAACATGATTGTTAGCCTCACTTACAGTTGGTGGGTTGACCACCTAAGTAACCAACTATAAGCACTGTTTGTCAGGAAATCATAAATCTATAGATAGAAATCAAAACAATAGTTTTACTACTCACAGTAGATATAAAAAAATCTTTTATGTGTTTAGGATATCCTGGTATTCTGCGAGTAAAAATAGTAAATTTTAGTGAATAAGTACAGTTTTTTGGCTTATTCCCATTCAATTAATTCATTATTCTGGATTGTCGATCAGACATCCTATCTCAACCTAGTTAGCTGACAATAGTTGCATTAATACAAAGGCTAAACTGGCACTACCTAAAGGAACGGTTAAATTATCAATACCTAACAAGGAAACAGCTTCTAAACCAGTAGCTGCGATCGCCACAGCCAATGACACCACCCAAATTTGCCAGATATTTCCTTGTACACCCAGCAAAATCAAACTACTCACCATATAGCTGGCTAACGTCATAGTCAAAGAGCCTTCCCAGCTTTTATTTACCCCAAAAACTTTATACTTATGTTGACCAAAGCGTTGACCTACCAATGCTGCTAAACCATCTCCCCAAGTCATTACCATAATTCCAATCGCCGCATATTGTGGTTGTTGCAAATGCCAAAACCAGGCAACTAAAATACCAAAACTCACAGCATAAAAAAATGTTCCTAAACTTTGGCGACCAACGCTGTTAATCCCCGGCAGAATCGGCAATCGATAAGATAACAAAGTCACAATACTCGCTAAAATCGAAGCTGTAATACCTACTTCAGCCGGGATATCTAGCCACCAAGCCAACAGAATCACATTGCCAGTACCAATATGAACTATTTTCCTGACTATTTCTGAATCATCAGTAGCAAAGCGACTTACCACCCATGAAAGCAGGAGGATAAGCAACACCCAAACTGCAACTATGGTAATTTGCAGCCACAAAGGTGGAATTGATGTTAAACCAGGAATCAGAATTAACAAGAATGTTACACGCTAGACATTTTTACCCTTATTTCTAATTTATAAGATTTGGGCAACAGGAATGAAACTATTATTTATTTGGCTAATTCGGGGTTACAGAATGTTTATCTCGCCGTTGTTTCCCCCAACTTGTCGCTTTCAGCCAACTTGTTCTATGTACGCCATCCAAGCAATAGAGAGGTTTGGAGTAGTGCGCGGTGGCTGGATGGCAATTTGGCGCATCTTGCGTTGTCATCCATTTCACCCTGGTGGTTATGACCCAGTACCAGACATAATACCATCAGTCACGCACGCAGATTGTTGTAGTCATACTCTGGTAAATTCCGAGGATGAAACTCAACAAGAAAAGCAAAATCACTAAAAATGTTTGGGAGTTATCCGCAATATCTACAGCATTCCTATTTGATTTGTGAATTTACTGGTAAATAAAGTCAATAATATATTTTTTCACCAATGATTTAGGATTGCTAAATATTTTCTTTTGTGTATTTCTACTTGAGTATTTTTCCCAGAAATTAGCTATCAAAAGTTCTGATTAAAAGATAGTTTATCGATGCCTGTTTAGTATAAATACATAAGTTTTATAAGTACTTATAATTCATAGTTCTAAATATAAAAAAGTGAATAATTTCACCAATATTAACTAGACGAACACATGGCAAATCTCTTATTAATAGATTCATGATTCAATTAGTGATAGAACGCCATGAAAAATTCATTGTTTCCTAATTTACTTACTGCAACAGCTTTAGTAGCTGGCTTGTGGGTATCTGCTGCACCAGCAAACGCAGTTAACATTCAAAGCAGAAATGAAGCGCCAGCTGATTTTAAAGATAATATCCAAGACTTCAAAGATTTTGTGGGCAAAGAATCTCGTTACTTATCTCCTGAGACAATTGGAGCGCAGAAAGTTGATTTATCTCAACTAACCCTGAAATATGCTCACGATACTAAAGTTTTCTTTATTGGTGAAACTGCTGGTGGTTATCGCAACCGTTTAGATTTTAAAGCAACTTATGGTGATACAGTCACCACGGGAAAAATATTTGGCGATACATCTTGTAGTACCAAAGATAGTGCTTTTCAAAATTTTAAAGATTTCTGTGCAAATCCTAACGATGCTTTAGCTAATAAAACCCAACAAGATAGCCCATTAAAAATTGGTGACTGGGTGAGCTTAGGTAAATTCCAAGCTGGTACTACACTTGATTTCTTATTGCACTCTAATGACATCAATGGAGGTATCTACGGAAAGAACCAACAAGGAACAACAGTTAAAGGTGTATTTGGGTTAAATGAAGCTACCAATCCAGATGGTTTACAACACGTAATGACTTATGTGTACAAGAACTTCTTAGTCTTGGGTTATGAAGACTTATGGGGAGGCGGCGACAAAGATTATAATGATGTCGTTTTTGCCATAGATATTGGTTCTAGAAATGCCCATGAATTAACAAAAGGTGTTAGTGTTCCAGAACCTTCTGCAACCTTAGCCTTGGCTGGTATAGGTGCAATTGGTTTACTCAAAACTCGTCGCCGTTCTCTAAAAAAAGCTAACAGCTAGTAGCCTTTTGGATTGTTAACAGCTTGATTAATAAGCTTTTGAGGCTTCAATTCGTCACAACCATGTTTCCAATCGTTATAAGTTAATAACTTGATGCCTATATCAAGGGCGCATCTATCAATATCGATTTACAAGCTACAATTTCGCTACTCACTACTGTTTCAGAGTCAGTAAATAACCTTTCTGTTCTGAGTTATCAAAAGATACTGAATTTTCTGTGTACTTTTTCAAATATTTTCGTATCTGCCAGTATACAATTCAGGCGATCGCTTCATCAAAGAGAAAGCGATCGCTTCTTTTCATATAGATTAATAGTTGGCTATTTCAGGCACTATTGAGCCACAAGTATGTCATCCAAATTAACTGTTTTCAAGCTTACTTGTGAAAAATCTACATTACTGAGATCAGCTTTGAACAAAATGGTTTTCTTGAGACTGGTGTAGCTTAAATCTGCTTTGTTCAAGTTGGCTCCAGTGAGGTTTGCACCGTTGAGATTTGCTCCTGCTAGGTTAGCACCACTCAGGTTGGCGTAGCTCAAATCTGCACCACTTAAGTCTGCACCACTGAGGTCAGCATTGCATAAATCTGCTAAACGTAGGTCTGATTTCTGTAGAGACGCTTTATGTAAGTCTACGTTACTCAGATTGGCACGAATTAAGTTAGCAGCTTTTAAGTTTGTCCAAATTAGGTTCGCACCACTAAGATTAGTTCTCCACAGACATGATGCTGCCAAATTTGCTGCAATGAGGTTGGCTCCACTCAGGTTGGAATGAGAGAAGGTAACGTTTACCAAGCTGGCGCTATCCAAATTAATCCCAGCTAAACACACCTCACTAAGATTTACTGAATGCAGGCAAATCTGAGTGAAATTTCTCTCTCCTGTCTGATAGCGTCTGAGAAGTTCATCAGCATCCATACAGCCCGCCTTCCAAATGATCATTTATCTAACTTGATGTAGTTGAAATTGGTCAATAACTGTACACCTGAACCGACTTTGCAATTAAAGTCTGAGGCAAAATACTTGAGCGCATTTAATTACCCTCTGTAAAGAAATATAACAAAATCGTTACAAAACTACAATAAGTTCTCAGTTGTTGCTTGATAGTTCCTCTTTATATGAGAGATATAACAGTCCGATTTGATTTTTGAACAAATCTATGCAGGGGTAAACAGCCGTACTCCCGGTGGAGTACAAGCCTACGTCCCTACTAGTTAGTTCTCAGGATTGTTTATATTTCCGTCAAATTTCTTTAACGCAAACAGCGAATGGCGACTAATAGACCTCTAGCTTTATTTAGTGTCTCTTCATATTCTTTTTCGGGTTCAGAATCAGCTACCAAACCTGCACCAGCTTGAACACTAACAATGTTGTCTCGTAATACCATTGTGCGAATTGCGATCGCACTATTTAATTGTCCCTCAAAATCGTAATAGCCATACACGCCAGAATAAACCCCGCGGCGACTCGGTTCTAATTCGTTAATAATTTCCATTGCCCGAATTTTGGGTGCGCCGCTAACAGTCCCTGCGGGGAAGCAAGCTTTGAGTAAATCCCAAGCAGTTTTATTTGGGGCTAATTTACCTACCACATTGCTCACGATGTGCATCACATGAGAGTAGCGCTCAACTACCATCAATTCATCAACTTGAACACTACCGCTTTGACAAACTCGCCCCAAATCATTTCGTCCTAAGTCAACTAGCATGACGTGTTCGGCAATTTCCTTGGGGTCTTGGAGTAAATCTTCGGCAAAGGCCGCATCTGTTTTGGTGGTTTTACCTCGTGGACGTGTGCCTGCAATGGGGCGGACTGTGGCGATAATGCCCTCATCTGGGTCACGTTCGGCTTTCACCATAACTTCGGGACTGGAGCCAATAATTTGCCAATCTTGGAAGTGGAAATAAGCCATGTAAGGCGAAGGATTAATTTGCCGCAGCGAACGGTAAAGGGCAAAAGGGTCGCCTGTGTATTCTGTAGAGAGTCGCTGGGAAATAACAACTTGGAAGATATCACCTGCTTTGATGTAGTCTTTGGCCTTTTGGACGCTGGCGCAGAATTCTGGGCGGGTGAAGTTGCTGGTGTACTCTAATTCGGTGTTTTCTGCTTTTTGATTACCGGGAGGTGTCCATTCCAGGATTGTTTTTTGCGGCGACACTGGTAGAGACAACTTACTGACCAAATTAGTAACGCGATCGCAGGCTGTTTGATACGCTGCTTGCAAATCTACATTCGGGTCACGTAAATCAGAATATGCGATCGCCCAAATTTTCCGCTTTACTTGGTCAAAAATAATTAATTGGTCTACCTGCATCCATAAACCATCGGGGATATTGCGCTCATCTTGGGGATGGACGGGGACACGCGGTTCAATCCAGCGAATCAATTCATAACCCCAAAACCCAAATAATCCTCCAATTCCTGGCGGTAATTGGGGTAACTTGATGGGCTGATAAGGCTCAAGACATTGGGCTAAAGCCGTAAACGGATCACCAGCAAACACAACTTGCGAACCATCTCGGTGTGTTTGGGTTGTTGTTTCTCCTCTGGCTTCTAACACCCACAACGGATCGCAACCGACAAAACTATAGCGTCCGATTTTTTCACCGCCTTCCACCGATTCCAACAAAAAGCTGTAGGGCTGTCCAGCACAAACTTTGTACCATGCAGAGACTGGTGTATCTAAATCTGCTACCCATTCTTGATACACCGGGACAAAGTTACCTTGCGAAGCTAATTGAGAAAAATCAGAGAAATCGGGAAAAATCATAAACTGTTATGGAATGGACGATTGGGGACTGGGCAGGATAAAGATTTCCGCATCAAGGCTAAGGCATAAAATTAATTTCATGCTTTACACTTCACACTTTATACTTTTTCTTACCCAGTCCCTGAATTTACCTATGTTCTAGGCATCGTAGGTTTGTTTACCGCTGAACTTGAGTGCTGAGGGGCTGGGGTTTTGGCCAATGCGACGGGGTACGTGACGTACTTTCTCACGGCCTGGGTTAACTTTTTCAGGGAAGACACCATCTGCTGGGTGAATGAAGGTGGTTTCTCCATTAGGCAAAATCCGGTAGATTTTGTAGTCTGTGATTTTGAACTTGCGGAGTTGACCGCCCAAAGCAATGCCGTATTCTTTACGAGCCAAGTAAAGCAAGTTTTCGCCTTGGTTCATAGTAGCAGCGCCACCTGTAGGTAATTCAAATACCTGTGCCTTGGGGCTAGTCCAAGTGATAGCGTACTTTTCTTCCTCTTTTGCTTTGGTGAGCAAGCCGCCAGTACTACCAGCGAACAGTGGGGTTTTTCCAGAAAGTGTTTCTGCCATAGAGCATTCTCTCAAGGTTTTTAGGGCATCGTAACACCGCCATTACGATCATATTGCGATCGCGTCATAGTCTGTAACAGTTGTTTGTCATTCGTCATTGGTTATTTGTTATTTTTCATAACTATTGACAAATGACTATTGACAAATGACTATTTACTCTTCACCTTTGTCCGCTTCTCTTCCTGGCTACCCAAAACAATGGGAATAGTGAAATGAAACTGGCTACCTTGGTCTTTACCTTTAGACTCTGCCCAAATTTCACCACCCCAACCATTGACAATTTGCCGACAAATAGCTAGACCCAAACCTGTGCCGCCAGTGGTACGCCGTAACGCCCCTTCTTCTTGATAAAAGCGGTCAAATACTACTTCCAAACGATTTGGCTCAATACCACGCCCTGTATCCGCCACAGTGACTTCCAGCATCTGATTGTCGTTTTGGATGGCATAAAGGGAAATTTCCCCCTCAGATGGCGTAAATTTGCAGGCGTTGTCGATGAGTTTTGCCAATACTTCCACTAGCCAATCACCATCAGCTTTGACTAAGGGCAGGTTATCGGGAATTTCTGCCTTGATTTTGGGAGGATTTTCCATTGTGGGGCGGGTACGAATGCGGCTGAGTGCTAAATCCACACACTCTTGTAAAGTGAGTGATTCGGGGTGCCATTCCACACGGCCGCTTTCTAAGTTAGATAGAGTGAGAAAATCCTGGACTAGTTTCCGCATCCGTTCGGAATCGGTCAGGGCTGTATTTAACATTACCTGCTGTAATTCCAAGGGCATATCCGGCTCGCTGGCGAGGCTTTCTAAGCATACTTGAATGGTAGATAAGGGGGTACGCAGTTCATGTCCGGTAATAGCGATTAAGTTACTGCGGGTACGATCAAGGGCTTCTAGTTGTTGGTTGAGTTCTTCGAGGTTGGCGTAGGCTTCGGCTTGAATTAAGGCGGCTCCGATTTGCGTGGCGATCGCTTTGACCAAATCAAATTCCCCTGGTTGCCACTGATGGGGTGGTACACTGCAATAGTGTAATTCAACAATCCCTAGCAATCGTCCTTGAGATAACACTGGTTCCATCAACCAAGAACGAATACTAAATTTTTTGGCAATTAAGGAAAGGGCTGTGGAAGTACTGATCCGCAAGTCGTTCAGGGTGTCAGCCACACAAACACCCTCACCTTGCTGCACAACTTCCTGAAATAACAGATTATTATCTAAATCCCAGGTTTGCCCATACACAGATAAAACGTCAGCTGTCAAAAATTCATGTTCAATCGTGGCTTGGGCTTCTGTAGCTTGAGCGCGGTAAATTAAACAACGACTTGCCCCTAAGTGTTGCCCTAATTCTTGGGCGGCGATTTGCAATACTTCATGGGGATCAAGCGATCGCCTAATTGCCGTACTAATAGAATTAATTAAACGTTCTTTGCGGGCTTGGGCAATAATTGAGCGATAAGCTTTGTGCAATTTATACTGACTAGCTTGCAAATAAGTTACCAATCGCTGCACAAATGGGTCTGTATCGATATCACAAGCAAATTCGGGTTGTCCGATTTGCGAATAAGTTCTTGGCTCCCCAATCCCAAATCGTTGGCGTGCCTCCTTAATTTTTTTTGCTAAATCTGGTCGATAAACTATAATCCTGTCTAATAACAATTGTGCAGCTTTAATGCTGACTCCTCTCTCCGATGTCCAAACTCCCTCAAACCTGCGTGCTGTATCTATATCGAGGCCTGAACTAAACTCTGGTACTTGTTGATTTTTGGCAATGGAACCCAGGCTTTCTCGACATACCAGGCAAGTAGCATAATTATCAGCAATCACTACTAAGTGCCACTCTTGAGTTAAAGCATCATCCGGTTCAAAGGCAACTTTTTCATAGTATTCTGAGCTATTGGCAAAGTCCGTTTCTGGTGCAGATAAAACGTATATTTGATTACTGCGTTGCGCCAGTCTTTGATACCGATGAGCTTCTTGGCGATAAAAGCGCTCTCGTTGAAAGCTGGCAATTACCAAAGGCCTGTCTAAAGTTGCCGCCAAAACTTGATCTTCCATCGCGTGGGAGAGGGCGGTTAGTGAAGCTTTGAAATATAGCTGGGGCCGCAGGTAAGGAATGAACTGTAGCAGATCACTCAGCACGGAAGTCGAAATGCTCATGAATATTGTTTAAGGAGCCACTTTCACAGAAAAAATCCACGTCACAGATGCATTGTACAAATTACAATGAACTCTCAAACTAGACCAGACCTTGCATTATGTAAAGAATCCTAAACAGCGCTGTTAAAAGGTAGTCGCAGCAATTTGTTTTCACTCCACGTTGCTAAAAGTCAAAACACTTTTTTTGTGTATTTTTCAGCTTTTACTCTTCAGATGGCAAGTTACTTTGCCTAACTGTCGGAGGAGTGTCTGTAGTTTTCTTGACAAATATCCCGGTCTAGAATACAGGCAAGACCAATAACGGTTATCAATTCCGTGGGCATCTTAGCGTAGTTAGGCACGGACGTGACATAGCCATACACTAAAGATGCTGTGGTCTTCACTGAAATGTTGTTTCTTGATCTACATTTTGCCCATTGGGATGATTTAAATCCTCAGCTACTACGCTCAATATACATTCTCGGTCAGATCTGCTCTTTCGTTAACTGAAAGTTTATCAAAACAGAAATCAGGAGTGGTATGGGCGAACGGACATACCCTGCGGGAAGGCAAAGTCTACGCTCTTACAAAATCCAAAATTGACTTTTGTGTTAATACGCCCAATAAATCTACATATTTAGTTTTGTTTCAACAGTAGCGTGTCTTTTTCCCCAGATATTGATTCTGTACGGACGTTGGCTCAAGTTTGCCCACGGGACTGGCTCTGCCTGAGTTCTGAGTTCTGTATTCTTCTTCAATTCTGTAGCTTGGTCTTCAAAATAGAAGAAACAGCGAGTAAAGCGAGAGTATATACCAGGGTTGATTTAATATCAGTAAAAATCCTTTATTATCAGCCTTGACTTTCACCCAAGACAATATAAATTTATAAAGATTTGTTATGTAAATTTTGTCTCATAAGTTTTCCATAACGTCTTTTTTCCATTTCTGAGCAGTATTTTTTTGCTTGGATTTTACTGCTGTTGAATTCATCAAAGTTACTCTAATTACGACAACATAGCCCTGTATACGGAATTTTGGCTGATGACACCGGATTTGCTAATCACCCAAGAAAAAATTTCATTAGACGGAAAGACTTTTATTCCAGCAGAACAGTTACCTATGCCAGAGTGGCCTCGTGTTGTGAGTGAAAGACCACAACCAACGCTGACGGTAAAAGATGATGATTTATTCCTAGTTACAGATACGATAGGGAACATTTCTGGCTGTTCTCTGAATGAAGGCAACCCCAGTATGGGATTGTTTTGTTGTGATACGCGATTTCTCAACCGTTTGGAATTGCAAATTGAAGGGCGATCGCCTATACTCCTGGGCAGCACTGCGGAAAAAGGATTTTCTCTTTCTGTTTTGTGTACTAACCCCAGAATTGACGATCGCCTCAAAGCTGATAACATCGGTATTCGCCGTGAAATTGTCCTCAATGGCGCACTATTTGAAGAAATCGAAATATCAAACTACAGCACCACTACTGTCAGTTTTGAACTCAGTATTAGCTTTGACGCAGATTTTGTCGATTTGTTTGAAGTGCGGGGTTATGGCCGAGATAATCGAGGTAAACTTCTCCGTTTAGTAGAACCCAAACCCGAAGATGGAACCACCTGGAATGGTGATAGTGGTGGTTCTGTATCACTTCATGCTGAGACCCACAAAGCCGAATTCTTAACATTAGCCTATCAAGGTCTGGATGGCTTAGTAATGGAGTCTCGTATCCAATTTCAGCATCGTCTACCAGATTACTTTAAAGGTTACACGGCCGTATGGCAGTTAGAGTTAGCAACTCATGAAACTCTCAAAATCGGCTACCGCATCAATTTATTAACTAACAATACCTCTAGTTCTACTGTCAGTGCGGCTTTTACCCTAGGACAGGCCAAAGCCGCAGAATTGATGGAAGAACAAAATTGGGTGCAACAAATTACCCGCATTAGTTCAGATAAAAGTATTCTCAATCACATTATTGACCGCGCGGAACAAGATATGTACTTATTACGCCAGTCCTTTGGCAAGTACAAGACTGTTTCTGCTGGTGTACCTTGGTTTTCAACGTTGTTTGGTCGAGATTCCATCATTACGGCTTCCCAAACATTAATATTAAACTCGCAAATTGCTAAAGAAACCTTGCTGCTACTGGCAGCATACCAAGGTAAAACTGAAGATGAATGGCGCGAAGAAGAACCAGGCAAGATTCTCCACGAATTACGTTTGGGGGAAATGGCTCGTTGCCAAGAAATTCCCCATACACCTTACTACGGTACAGTTGATGCGACACCTTTATGGTTGATGCTGTATGGAGAATACTACATTTGGACTCATGACCACGAAACCTTAGAACAGCTTTGGCCAAATGCTATAGCTGCAATGGACTGGATTGATTTTCATCTGCAAGCAACTGGCTATCTTAGCTACTATCGTAAATCTAAACGTGGTTTAACGAATCAAGGTTGGAAAGATTCAGGTGATTGTATTGTTGATCGTAAGGGAGATTTGGCTAATGGGTCAATTGCCTTGTGTGAAGTCCAAGCTTACGTTTATTCTGCTAAGATTCGCCTAGCTGAAATTGCCAGAATGAAGAAGCGGCTTGATTTAGCAGACCGTTGGCAAGAAGAAGCCAGAAATCTCAAGATGCGTTTTAATCGTGACTTTTGGATAGAAGACCAAGATTTCTGCGCTTTGGCTTTGGATGGTGAAGGTAAACAGGTCGATAGTGTTACATCTAACCCCGGTCATTGTTTACAATTAGGCATCTTTACCCCCGAAAAAGCTTACAGTGTGGCCGAAAGGTTACGCGCACCAGATATGTTTAATGGTTGGGGGATTCGGACTTTAAGCAGTTTATCGCCTGCGTATAATCCGATGGGTTATCACATTGGTTCGGTGTGGCCTCATGATAACTCTTTGATTGCGATGGGTTTGCGATCGCTTGGTTTAATCGATCAAGCCTTGGAACTTTTTCAAGGCATCTTCGACATGACGAGTCAGCAGCCATACCAACGTCCACCAGAACTTTTTTGCGGCTACGAACGCAATGGCGACAATGCTCCTGTACAGTATCCTGTTGCTTGTACACCCCAAGCTTGGGCTACCGGTAGCGTATTCCAACTGCTGCAAATGATCGTCAATTTAGTACCAGACGCACAAAATAACTGCTTACGAATTATCGACCCCGCTTTACCAGAGTCGATTAATCAGCTGTCATTTCACAATTTGCGCGTTGGCACGACAATTCTAGATTTAGAATTTGAGCGTTCTGGTAATACTACGGCTTGCCGCGTAGCTAAAAAACGTGGCAATCTCCGGGTAGTTATCGAAGCGTAATCTTTAATAATCAAGTATCAATGATGAAGTATAAAATCTTTCTTCTTAGAGACTTTATACTTTATCTACTATTTTTCGTGATTTTCACTCTTGTGTCCGGGAGAAGCTTCGTAAATAGCATCTAGCTGTTGTCTAGCATCTTCAACGTTAATTGAGCGCATAACTAACAGTGGTTCTTTAATAATATTGCCAGCGCTATCTAACAATTCTGGATGGGGGACTGATTTTTTGGCAGAAAGATAACCTTGATTACCCATTGCAGAAGATCTGACTGGATAATTTCGTTCTCGGTCAAAACTAAACATGACTAGATTGCGAATTAAATTAGCAACCGCGATACAAGCAAGAATCGTAAAAGCAAGAATGTAGAGTAGGTGCAACATAATATGGTTTTCCTCCAGGAGCAGCAAGTTTAAAAACCTTATACTGAAAAGCTTCGCTGATGCTAGGAATCTCAGCGGGTGTAAATGTTTAACGCACTTTTGGTGAGTTTATTATTGATTAATATTGGAAAAATTTATCAAAGGCTATTCAATTTACGGTAGCATAGGATACATTATTTGTTAATAAAAAATTTATTAAGGATTATATAGTATCTATGCGAATCTCGTCATATATCGCTAGAGGCAATTAGTCACTACACTTTAATTTTCTTTTTCTTGGTGGAAACGCATCGCTACCTTCCAGCATTCCGTAACCAATTGATGCCAAGGCATTAAAGTTGTCATATCAATTCCGACTTGTTGATTAGTGGCAGTAAATAGCATTTTTGCTGTATTTAATTCTGCTTGTGCTTGCTTGACTCGTAACAGCAGGTCAGATTGTTCTTGGTGACTCATAAATGAGAGTTGCTCAGTTTCTAAAAGGTTGCGCGATCGCGTAAACCAATATTGAAAGTCTTGTAACAAAGGCTCTAATACAGTTTTTAGCAACTCAGTCCCTGGTAAATTTGAGTCTTGCATAGATCTGAAGGATACTTCTATTTTTCTAATTAATATTAACGTTTTTTACAAAACTTAATATTATTGTATGCTATGTCTTTAGAAAAAAAGTTAAATAAATCTGTCGTTGTAGTTACAAAATTTAAATTTTAACAATCAAGACATAATACCTTTACCCTGAAAAGTTAAGGCTAAAGACTGTAGACAAAAGAAAATGCTATCTGCAAGCTAAGATCAAGTTTCATACTTCAGACTTCAGAGAATGCTAGAGTGCATCCAGTGCAGCTAAAAGTCTGTCAAGCTGAAAGATGACCAGATGTTATATTTGGGTAAGTTTTTCGGCACTTTAACTAATAAATTACTTTTTGCAATCACTTCGCCAATGGTTCAGCAGCCAATGTCGCCTAATCAAGATATACATCAAGCAGAACAACCAGAAAAAATTAAGCTACCCCGTACCAGCGAATCAGAGAATTTAAAAAAGATTCGCCACACCACTTCCCATGTTATGGCAATGGCAGTGCAAAAGCTGTTTCCCAAGGCGCAAGTGACAATCGGCCCCTGGATTGAAAACGGATTTTATTACGACTTCGACAGTCCAGAGCCATTTACTGACAAAGACCTCAAAGCCATTCAAAAAGAGATGGCGAAGATTATTAATCGCAAATTGCCAGTAACTAGAGAAGAAGTCAGTCGGGAAGAAGCCGAACGCCGCATTAAAGAAATCAACGAGCCTTATAAATTAGAAATTCTGGCAGATTTAAAAGAACCTATTACTATTTATCACTTGGGTGATCAATGGTGGGATTTATGCGCCGGGCCTCATGTAGAAAATACGCAAGAATTAAACCCCAAAGCTATTGATTTAGAAAGCGTTGCGGGTGCATATTGGCGTGGGGACGAAACCAAAGCACAACTACAGCGCATTTACGGGACGGCTTGGGAAACTCCAGAACAACTAGCTGAGTACAAGCGCCGTAAAGAAGAAGCACTGCGCCGTGACCACCGTAAACTTGGTAAAGAACTGGGATTATTCATCTTTTCTGACCAAGTAGGGCCGGGTTTACCTTTGTGGACTCCCAAAGGTACTGTATTGCGGAGTGTTTTAGAAGACTTTCTCAAGCAGGAACAGCTAAAGCGTGGTTATTTACCTGTGGTGACTCCCCATATTGCCAGAGTGGATTTATTTAAAACTTCCGGCCACTGGCAAAAGTATAAAGAAGATATGTTCCCCTTGATGGCAGAGGATGAAGCCGCCGCAGCACTTGAGCAAGGCTTTGTCATGAAGCCAATGAACTGTCCCTTCCACATCCAAATATATAAGAGCGAGTTGCGTTCTTATCGAGAATTACCGATGCGCTTGGCAGAATTCGGTACTGTCTACCGCTACGAACAGTCAGGGGAATTAGGTGGTTTAACTAGAGTACGCGGCTTTACTGTGGATGACTCGCACTTGTTTGTCACCCCAGAACAGCTAGATGCAGAATTCCTCAACGTGGTGGATTTGATTTTGTCAGTGTTCAAGAGTCTGCAATTGAAAAACTTCAAAGCCAGACTTAGTTTCCGTGACCCAGCTAGTGATAAATATATCGGTTCCGATGAAGCTTGGGAAAAAGCTCAAGGTGCGATTCGCCGCGCTGTAGAACAGCTAGGAATGGATCATTTTGAAGGTATTGGCGAAGCTGCATTTTACGGGCCGAAGCTTGACTTTATCTTCCAAGATGCGTTGGAAAGAGAATGGCAATTAGGCACTGTGCAAGTTGACTACAACTTACCAGAACGCTTTGATTTAGAGTATGTCGCTGAAGATGGTTCTCGCAAGCGTCCGGTAATGATTCACCGTGCGCCTTTTGGTTCCTTAGAACGGCTGATTGGCATATTAATTGAAGAGTATGCAGGTGATTTCCCCTTGTGGTTAGCACCTGTGCAGATTCGCTTGCTATCTGTGAGTGATGCACAGCTAGATTTTGCGAAAGCTGTAGTAGCGAAAATGCTGACTTTGGGTATCCGTGCCGAAGTTGACACCAGTGGCGATCGCTTGGGTAAATTAATCCGCAACGCCGAGAAAGATAAAATACCTGTAATGGCAGTGGTAGGTGCAAAAGAAGTTGAAACCAACTCCTTAAGCATCCGTACCCGTGCTTCTGGAGAATTAGGTGCAATTTCTGTAGATGAAGTGATACAGAAATTGAAAGATGCGATCGCTAACTTCGATAACTTCTAGTAATTACAAGCCTGGGTGTTACCCAGGCTTGGAAACAAAACTGTAGTCATTAAAAGGTGATTCGCTCAATTTATAACTATAGCGATCGCGCCCAGTAAGCTATATATAAGTTATGCTGCAAATTAAGAATAAAATCATCATCCCCGATAGCGAACTCGAAATTAGCGCGATTCGTTCTCAAGGAGCAGGGGGTCAAAACGTCAACAAGGTTGCTACAGCTATCCACTTACGCTTTGACATTGAAACTTCATCACTACCCGCTTTCTATAAACAGCAACTTCTCAAACTAAACGACCGACGCATAACTCAAGATGGAGTTGTTGTCATCAAGGCTCAAGAACACCGTAGCCAAGAGCAAAACAGGGAAGAAGCTTTACAACGACTCAAGCAACTCATACTAAGTGCAGTCGTATTGCCCGAAATACGCAAACCAACCAAACCTACTCGTAATTCTCAAAAAAAACGTCTTGACAGTAAAACTAAGCATGGACAAATTAAATCAATGAGAAGGCAGATTATTGATTAAAAATTTTATACATCTAGCAGTCCTAGCCATGACACTGTAGTCTGATTTTAATGCGATCGCATCCTTCGAGAACTTATAGCAGTTACATGAATGATAATGATATTGAGATTCAGTGGGAAAAGCTTAAGCATAGCTTTCCTATTGGACATAAATTTTATGGTGAAGTCATAAGCGTTAAACCCTATGGTATTTTTGTAAGTTTAGGTGATCAAAACCAAAACAGTTATAAACTTAGCGGAATTATAGATATTGTTACGCGAGCAGATCATGATTCGCTTGGTTTACCGAAAGAAACTTTCCTATGGCCACCAGTTGGGCAAAGAGTACATTGCAAAGTCATTACTTATCGTGAATACAACAAGGAAATAGACTTAAGATTAGTCAAGTAGAAAAACATAAAAAGTTACCAGTTTTCCGCTTAAGTTTGGGTCAAATAAGTTTAGTGTCACAAACATATCTGAGTCAACACATATATAACTCGTGTCTTTAATGAACAAATCAACCAGTTACATGGGATGCTGGTTGATTGGTTAGGTGAGTTATTTGCAGATGTCTGTTATTTCTTCTGTTACAGTTAATGTCCCTGCTACAACTGCTAATCTGGGGCCGGGTTTTGATTGCATCGGTGCAGCTTTGACGCTGTGTAACCAGTTTAAGTTTACACGCCTAGATGAAGGTGGTTTAACAATTCATGTCACAGGTGCAGAAGCCGAACGAGTGCAAACTGATGAGAGTAATTTACTTTATCAGGCGTTTTTGAAGTTATATCAATATATAGATCAGACTCCGCCGCCTGTGAAAATTGAGATTGGTTTAGGTGTACCACTGGCGCGGGGTTTGGGTAGTTCTGCGACGGCAATTGTTGGTGGTTTGGTGGGGGCGAATAAACTTGCGGGTGAACCTCTATCTCAGGTGCAGGTGATGGAGATTGCGATCGCAATGGAAGGACATCCTGATAATGTAGTTCCAGCATTCATCGGGGGATGTCGTCTAGCTGCGACTAGTGAAACTGGTTGGGAAATTTGTGATGTGCCTTGGCATGAGAATATTGTCCCAGTCGTGGCAATTCCTAATTTTGAATTGTCCACCTCAGAAGCGCGGCGGGTTTTACCAACTGAATTTAGTCGTGCAGATGCAATTTTCAATACTGCCCATTTAGGTTTATTGTTACGCGGTTTAGAAACGGGTAAGGGAGAATGGTTAAGGGCAGCTTTACAAGATAAGTTGCATCAACCTTATCGCCAAGCTTTGATTCCTGGTTACGATGCGGTGAATGCGGCGGCGGTGGCGGCTGGTGCATTCGGGATGGTGATTAGTGGTGCGGGGCCGACACTTTTAGCTTTAGCGGATGTTGCACATTCCTCAGATGTAGAGTTGGCAATGGCTTCAGCCTGGAAAACCTCTGGTATTGATGCAGTTGTGCGATCGCTTACTTTAGACACCCAAGGCGCAACAATTTTATGAAGGAGGCAGTAGGCAGAAGGCAGGGAGAGAATTTTTAACTCAGCACTCAATACTCAGCATTTTAACTATGGATCAGATTCATTCCGAGATAGCAGAACTCAAGTCTCACATTCAAGTTCTTCAGCAAGAACGCGCTGTTCTGACTCTTAATCATGAGATATCTGGCGATATTACACCTTCAGCAATGATTGAGGCTTATCGCCGCCAAGCCAGAGAAAATGCTCAACTGTCAGTGGAACTCAAAGGTATCGATGATGCGATCGCTGCTTTAACAAACCAGCTACAGCACAAACAAGCCCAATTAACTCGTTGGCAAGTTGAGTCAAAAGAACTTACCATACACCAGCAACTAGAAGAAGCCAAAAAAGTGGCGCAGGTTCACGCCGAACGTGTTAACGAACTAGCAGCTGAATTAGCCAGTGAAATCCGCCAGTTAAAAGCGACTGCTGATTATCTCAGTCCTTTATATTGGCAGGTTTATTACAAGCCCTTTATTACGGGATTCAAGACGATCTCAGTTCCCTATGTCCGTTCTGATGGAGAAGTTTGGACAATTGTCAACCGTATTGTTTAGAGGTTAACCCAAAATCTTTAGGGTAAAATTCCGATTAAACCTATTTTTAATGAAGAAATGTAACGGTGGCAGAAGCCGCCGTTTTTATTGACGTTACAAAAATTTATACCTAGAATGGACTAGCCATAAAAAAGAATGAGTATTTATTCTTGTTTATGGTCAAAATCACAGAATTGATGAGTATATATTCTCATCAATAACCAAAATTTAATTTTATGGAGATAAATAACGTTTACAAAAGTAACGATTCCTTAATATAATGTAATTAAAAGCGAAAACAAAAAACGATTGTCAGAAGTGATGAATGCTATGGAATTTCCTTGGCTAACTGCCATAATTGCTTTGCCCTTGGTGGCTGCCCTAGCCATCCCCATAATTCCAGATAAAGAAGGAAAAACAGTCCGCTGGTATGGTTTAGGAGTTGCGATCGCGGATTTTGCCTTAATGATTTATGCTTTCTGGCATAACTACGATTTCCAAAGCTCAACTTACCAATTCGTCGAAAAATACTCCTGGGTTCCCCAAATCGGTTTAAATTGGTCTGTAGCAGTTGATGGCTTGTCGATGCCCCTCATCTTGTTAACAGGCTTAATCAACACATTAGCAATCTTCGCGGCTTGGAAAGTAACCAACAAGCCGCGATTGTTTTATGGGTTGATGCTGGTAATGTACAGCGCCCAGTTGGGTGTGTTTCTAGCCCAAGACTTGCTATTGTTCTTCCTCATGTGGGAAATCGAGCTAGTTCCCGTCTACTTGCTGATTTCTATCTGGGGTGGTGCAAAACGCCGTTATGCTGCTACCAAATTTATTCTCTATACTGCTGCTGCTTCAATATTTATTCTTGTAGCTGGTTTTGCGATGGCATTCTATGGAGATACCGTCACCTTCGACATGGCATCTCTAGGAATGAAACAATATCCTAAAGCCTTGGAATTATTAGTTTACGCTGGTTTATTGATTGCCTTCGGTGTGAAGTTGCCAATCTTCCCCTTGCACACTTGGCTACCTGATGCTCATGGTGAAGCATCTGCACCTGGTTCCATGATTTTGGCTGGTGTGTTGTTGAAGATGGGTGGTTATGCCCTAATTCGCTTCAACATCGAAATGTTGCCTAATGCTCATGTTTACTTCGCTCCAGTTTTAGCAATCTTGGGTGTAGTCAACATTGTTTATGGTGCTTGTTGCGCCTTTGCTCAAACCAACCTCAAACGCCGCTTGGCTTACTCTTCAATTGCCCACATGGGGTTTGTGCTGATTGGTTTAGCTTCCTATACAGAAATTGGTATCAGTGGTGCCATGTTACAGATGGTTTCCCACGGTTTGATTGCTGCTAGTTTATTCTTCCTGTCTGGTGTAACTTACGAACGCACCCACACCTTGATGATGGATAAAATGGGTGGCATCGGTAAGGTAATGCCTAGAACCTTCGCACTGTATACTGCTGGTGCAATGGCTTCTCTCGCTTTACCTGGGATGAGTGGTTTCGTTGGCGAATTGATGGTGTTCCTGGGTATAGCTACCAGTGATGTTTACAGTTCCAGCTTCAAGATTGTAGTTGTGTTACTGTCAGCAGTCGGCGTGATTTTGACACCAATTTACTTACTGTCCATGCTGCGCCAAGTGTTCTACGGCAAACAAAGTGAAGAGTTACATTTAGATGCTGTAGTTGCTGATGTTAAACCTCGTGAATTGTTCATCACTGCTTGTCTGCTACTTCCCATCATCGGTATCGGGTTCTATCCCAAACTAGTAACGCAGACTTATGATGTAAAAACAGTAGAAGTAGCTACTCACGCTCGTCAAGTGCTACCAGTTGTGGCTCGTCAACAGCCCACAAGTCTGTACTCTCAAATTTTTACAGCGCCAACCTTGGCTAATGCTCCAGTTGAAAATTTAGTTAATATTTCAAAGTAAGATTACATCCTCATCAGGGTGCTAAAAATAAATTTTAATTAGAGGGGAATATGGGGGTGATTATCAAATCACCCCTTAAATTTTGGCTAAAAATACTATGCAATTCTCTGCGTCAAAAAATTTAAAACTTTAAATTCCCAGCAGCAACAGCTAAAGCACCCCAACCAGCGATAAAGGCGACACCTCCTAATGGAGTAATTGCGCCTAAATATTTAATACCAGTTAAGCTCAAGGCGTATAAACTGCCTGAGAAAATAGCAATGCCAATAATAAATAGCCATCCACTAGCAATTAAAGTAGTTGGAGGTGATTCGAGACGACTGATGAGGAGAGCAACTACTAAAAGTGCTAGAGCATGATACATTTGGTAGCGAGCGCCTGTTTCAAAAATTAACAGCGATCGCTCACTAATATGCTCTCGCAAAGCATGGGAAGCAAAAGCCCCAGCCGCAACTGACAAACCACCTAAAACGGCAGCTACACTCAAAAAAATCTGCGTCATGAGACTTACTTATCAACAGATTTAGACATCAAAATGATATGATACAGCCCCTTCTTCATTGACTTTAAAATTTGCATTGAATTCTTTAGCTTTTTCGTCTAAAAATTCCCGCGCAATAGATGCTGGTAGTTGTGACTGCATTGCAAAGCCTAAGACGGTAACTCTGCCATGATTTTCTTGTAACATTTGATAGAAAATCGATTGTAAGCGATCGCTCACTTGTTGTTGAAGTACTTTTTGTTCATTCTTACTGCGACGGTATAAAGATAAACTCAACCAACCACCCAAAATCATTGTCGGTACACCAAAAATAAAACTTTGGCTGGCGGTAGTATCCAGCATATAAAGAGCTTCTTTATTCACAAAATCCTTACCGGAATCTGCATCATCCCCTGATGGAATTGGCTTGAGCATAGTATTTCTCTCACTTACCGCAGAGACAGATAGTGTCAAAAACATGAATCCGAGTGTCAGTAGCCAACCCGCAGCCAATTTTTCAGCAGTCTTCATAACTCGATTTTAAATTGAGGCTTTGCTTGTGATTTTAACCGCACTTTCATCAACGTTCCAGTTTATCAGGGCTTACAGACAAAGATTTTCTGTTGAGACTGGGTATAGGGGTATAAGGAATATCTACACCCTTCCCGAACCCCTTGATTTTTCTTTTTTTGCGTAAGTTTTACACAGATTGAACTTGCAGGCGATCGCGCAAAATTTCTTGAATTAAACTATGTACAGTTTCTTTGCTTAAACTACCATCTACTCGCACAATGCGGGATGGGTGCGCCGCAGCTAACTGGCTATATCCTTGTTGAACACGGTGATGAAAGACGATGGTTTCTTGTTCAATGCGGTCTAAACCTGCTGCGTCTTTGCGTTTGCGGCTGAGTCCCACTTCAACATCCACATCTAACCAAATAGTCAAATCACTTGTTAAGCCAGATGTCGCAATGTAGTTGAGTTGTTCAATTAAACTCATATTCAAACCCCGACCGTAACCTTGATAAGCAACAGTAGAATCAGTGTAGCGATCGCATAATATATATTTTCCAGCGGCTAAATTGGGCTTAAGTTCTTGTTCAACGTGTTGGGCGCGGTCAGCCGCATATAATAACAGTTCAGTCACATCTGCAACTGGTTTATCTTCAGACTTCTCCAGTAATAAACGCCGTAAATGCGAACCTAACTCCGTTCCCCCTGGTTCACGAGTAACAACTACCGAAATTCCCAAACTTTCTAACCACTGACCACAAAGCTGCATTTGCGTTGTTTTGCCGCAGCCTTCCACCCCTTCAAATACAATTAATTTGCCACTCATGCTGGTTTACTTATGTCCTTTGTCCTGCGTCACTGGTAAGATTTAATTACGAATTTGTATTAGTTATTTTGGCAAGTTTTGGATAACGCCCATAAAAAGAGCAAGATCATTCAACCCCTGAAACAGAATGAATGAACCTTGAATTGCGATCGCAGCATTTTCCCCTCTATATTTAACTAGTTCTTCATCCATACCATCTTCGATTAAAACGGTGGCGATCGCATCAATCCAGGTATGAAACAACGCTTCAGATTTATTGTGCAACTCATCACCCACTGAACTTAGTAAAAAATTGCCGAGCAAAAGGTTTCTTGTCCACTCTCATAAAATTCACTTAGGAGTGCATTATGCCACGCAAGTTTGGAGAAATTGCTTTTACACCTGAAGTTCAAGCCGCGCAGTTACAACGGGGTTCACGGCAAACCTATGAACGCTATATTGCTAATGGCCCTGCTAACGATTCAATTACTCCACAAATTGCGGAATTTATTGCTCATCTTGATGGATTTTATTTGGGAACAGTTAGTTCTAATGGCTATCCTTACATTCAGTTTCGCGGTGGAGCGCCAGGCTTTCTCAGAGTACTGAATGAAAAAACCTTGGGTTTTGCTGACTTTTCTGGAAATGTGCAGTACATCACAGTGGGGAACTTATCAGGAGAAGCAAAAGCATTTCTGTTCTTAATGGATTACCGTCATCGCAAACGTCTTAAAGTTTGGGGAACAGCTGAATATATTGAAGGCGATGCAGCTTTAATTGAGCAACTGCGTATCCCTGACTACCCAGCAGAAATTGAAAGAGTAATTTTGTTTCATGTTGAAGCTGTGAGTGAAAATTGTCCCCAGCACATTCCCATTCGCTATTCAGTGAATGAGGTAGAAGCAATGATGACTCCTTTAAAAGCGCGAATTACGGAGTTAGAGAAATTGTTAAGCGATCGCAATTCTCCATCAGTCTAAGAGCAAAAACCAAGCTAAACGCAATTTTAATTTTTTTTGCAAATATGAAAAGCTGAGATATATGAAAGTTGCAGACTACCACCAAAGTCATTATTTATTAGTTGAGTTAATTCAGCAAATAAGGTTTTTTTGGTGTCTGCATCTAATTGTATATATGGTGAATAGGTATTTAGTAGGGCTAAATATTCATCGGTACTATACACTACATCAGAAGTAACTTCCCCAAATTGTATATCTTTAAATTTTCCCGAATCAATCACTATACTCCCGAATCCCTTGAATATTTCTTGTTGAGTTTCCCAACTTTCATAACGGTCAAGAGATGGAGCATGTTTTTGATAAACTTCAGATAATCTTTGGTAAACTGCATAACTAGGTTGTAATTCTTTATTCCAGAATAAAAGTAAATGACCATTATCTTTTAAAGTATTTGCAGCCTTGGGATATCCTACTTCTGCTGGTATCCAGTGAAAGGAACTTGCAGCTAAAACAGCATCAAACTGCTCAGGTTGCAAATTCCATTCTTCAAAAGATGAGTTTTGAATTTCCACATTTGGATAAAGTTGACAATTTTGTTTAGCTAACTCAAAAAAATCTGGATTTGGTTCTAAACAGAGCATTGAATAACCTAATTGAGCAAATGAAGTTGTTGCTGTTCCAGGGCCACATCCTACTTCTAAAATTTTGGCATCTGGAGATAATTGAGCAGCCTTAATAACTTGTTCAATAAAATTTTGTGGATAGCGAGGTCTGGCTTTGTTATAAGCTTCTGCTGCTGGAGAATACCAGTTTTTTCGTATTTCCAGGTCTTTATTTGAGAAACTAGCAATTGTTTGTTTGAAGTTTTCCATACTTCCCACCAATAGTAATAATACAATCAGCAATTTAAATTATTCAGTATATAGTAATCAATTCAACTAATTACTGAAATTTTGCTAAAAACTTCAGTATAGCTTGAGTAACTACTTCTGTTGATTCAATCAAAAAACCATGACCGCCATCTTCAATTACTTGCATTTCAGCTAGAGGAATATTTTGAGCAAGTTTTTGAGAAAATGTTACGGGAGTGAGTATATCTTGTTTACCGACCATGACTAGAGTTGGACAATGAATATTTTGCATTCTATCGGTTGTGTCATGGTTAATAATTGCTCGGCTTTGATGGTATATTCCATTTGCTGTAGGTGCAGAAGGATAGTTAATTACCCATTCAATTAGTTGGTCTACCATTTCTGGTATAGCATAAAAATTATCAGTAAATATCCAAGGCAATATGAGTTTCTCATATAGTTTTAAGTCTATTTTTGTACCAACATCACCCCAGCTTTCAACTATTTGATTAAATCGCTCATTACCTTTAGCTAAAGAAGCAAGTAAAACTAAACTCTTGATTTTTTCAGGATACAATAATGCTAATTCTTGGGCAATTTGACCACCCATTGAATGACCTATGATGTGTGCTTGCTTTACACCTAAAACATCCAGTAGTGCAGCGGCATCTGTGGCCATTTGCTGAGTGCTATAAGGACTTTTGGGAATAGAACTTTGCCCAATACCTCGATTATCAAAACGAATAACTTGATAGTGCGAAACTAAACGTGGTAATAATAGCGACCAATAAGAGCGATCGCACATAAAACCAGCAATCAATAACAAAGGTTCGCCACTACCTTTAACTTCATAAAATATGTCAATTTCGTTAACGTGAACTTTGGGCATTACTAATTCATCATAATTTGGTTTACAGCAGCTTCAAAAACTGAAAATCTGCTTTAAGTTATTTTCCCAGATAAGTGCATCTCATGAAATTGCAAAATTTCTAATCTTCACGAATTTACACGCATTAACCCAAAAAATTTATAAGATTTATCATCAAATTAAAACACGTACTTTTCCTCAACTTTGTTTAATTTTAAAAATCCTCAGTCTTAAATTCATGAACCTTCAGCAGAAATAATGAAAACTGATAATTGCGAGATTTTACGGAAGACTACGTAGAAAAAACAGGATAGTTTAAGTGAAAAGAAGTAAGTAATATCAACAACTTAAAATTCAGCGTTCAGCCCAGGTAAATCAGATTGTGCAGAATACAAAAACTACAGTTCAATAAATAGCTCGGCTAAGTTTTTGCTTACTAATTTTCCCAGTTTATTAATCAAAAAGGAGGTAATAGTGATCAAAGCTGTTGAATATTCCACCCTCAAACCTTACCTGGCATCTCATATTAATGCTGACTTAGATGCACAAAGCATTTTAACTTATCCCATCTCCCAAAAAACCTTAGCAATTGAAGCCAATAGCTATTATTTTGGGCATCCAGAATGGGCAAAAAACTACTTTGAAGCTTGTCATCGTAACGATATATTTAAGTCTCGCTGGCAAGCAGCTACAGGTAGTTGGGATAACAAAATTGTGGTAGATATCGGTTGTGGCCCTGGTAATGTCTTTGCCACACTGGGTGGAAAGCCGAAATTACTAATTGGCGTAGATGTGAGTTATGGCGGACTGGAAATGGCGCAAAGTCTTGGCTATACACCTGTATTAGCAGATGCTCACAATCTTCCTTTTATTTCTGCTTTTGCTGATATTGTGGCAGTAAATGCGACATTACATCATTGTGATCAAATGGATGTAGTTTTAGCAGAAGCAGCACGTTTAGTTCGTCCTGGTGGGATATTAATCACAGATCACGACCCTCATCGCAGTGCTTGGAATTTCCAAGGGTTAGGGATGTGGTTATGGCAGTTGCGTCTGGGACTTTATCGGCTAATTAAACGAGGTGGACACGCTTCAGCCGCAGAACAAACCTGGGGATTAGCAACTGAGGTTCATCATCGACCGGGAGATGGAGTCACATCAGAACTTTTTCACACTATTCTGGAGCCACTTGGCTTTAGTGTGAAAACTTATCCTCACAACCATCAGCTGGGTACAGAAACTTTTCAGGGTAATTATGGCCAGTCTGAATTGAAGTATCGCTTTGCTCAATTATTGTCAGGGATTAATCCTAATTCATCACAAGCAGCCCTATCGTTGATGTGTGTTGCTACGCGACATACTGAGTTGAAATACTAATCCCTAGTCTCTAACCTCTAGCCGCTTCTTCCTGTTTGCCTTTTTTAAATAACCAAGTTGCGAGTATGGCAAGGGTAATTCCGGCAATTATAAAACAAGGTACATAGCCAAAATTATCTACCACTCTCCCAAATACGGCTGCACCAATTCCCTGACCAATAAATAAGTTAAAAGCAAATAACGAGACTGCTGTACCCCGCGCTTCTGGTGTAAGTTCGGTGGCTTGGGTTTGCAGGGTGCTGTGCATCATATAAAAAGCCAATCCCATTAGGGTGCTAAAGGGAATAAATAATAACCAATTGTGCAGTAATGCGATCGCTAAAAAGCAAACGCACATTAACCAGCCACCAACTCCCATCAGTCCAATTTCACCTAGCCGCTGCACTAACCACTTAACGCTGCGGCTATAAATTAATCCACCCAAACCAAAACTACTTAACATAAACCCAATGGTTACATAAGGTAAGCCGTATCTATCGCGGAGAAATGCACCAATGTAGGCAAATGCGCCCATCAAGCAAAAGCCTTCAATAAATACCGCGATAATCACCGTTCGGGCAGTTGGTTGAGTTAGTAATTGGTAATATGGCTTAAATGTTGCCAGACTGAATCGCTCTGTAGAACGATTGCCATCTTTAAAATGACGCGTTCCCCGCCATAGTAAACCAGCGATCGCTAAAGAAACAATCCCAAACACTAAAAAGATATCGCGCCAGCTAATATACTCCCCAAATATCCCGCCCAAACTACCGCCCAGAATTTGGCCAAGTACCAGCGCACTTAAATATTTACCAATGGCGGCTTGACGTTCTGTATATGGGAAATTATCACCGATATAAGCTAGGGTGACAGGGATAATCCCGGCGGCAAACATTCCTGTAAGAAACCGCAGTAAGGTAAGTAGGGCAATATTGGATACAAACGCACAAAGGGCTGTACCTACGGCAAAGGCTGTTAAGGCGGCGGTAATGACTTTTAATTTACCGATGCGATCGCCCAACGGGCCGTAAACTAGCTGAAATAATCCATAGGGAATTGTATACGCTGAGACAATTACCGCCGCACTACCAACACCAACATGAAATTCGTTAGCAATAATATGCAGTAATGGATCAATCACCCGCACATCGGCAATCACCATAAAAGCAGCCGCACCCAACAGCCCTAAAGAGACAGGTGTCTTACCTGTTTGCCCTATTGCTAACCTACCCACTTAGTTCTCCTGTGTAAAAAGTGCTGAGTCAAGTGAGTTAGATAAACCTCTCCACACCTCTACCCGAATCAGGTAGAGGTGTGGAGAGGGGTTTTTCAATCCTTCGCACTTACATTAATTTTGTATTCAAAACTACTCAGCGATTTCATAAAGATTTAATGTGTAACTGTATTTGCTGATTGGTTAAACAACAAATTTCGAGATTTTTCCACATCTAAAGCTTGATTTTTGAATGCTTCGGCTTTCTCGTAGGCCCGAATTGTTGCAGGACGAGCTTTAATTGCTTCAAACCAGCGCTGAATATTGGGAAAATCTTCTAATTTTTGACCTTGGCGTTCATAAGGCACAATCCAAGGATAAGCGGCGATATCTGCAATAGAATAATCACCAGCAATGAATTCTCTATTTGTCAGTTGCTTGTTTAATACTGCATATAAGCGCCCCGTTTCGTTGACATAGCGGTTAATTGCATATTCAATTTTTTCAGGAGCATAGTTGCTAAAGTGGTGATTCTGTCCCGCCATTGGCCCCAAACCCCCCATTTGCCAAAACAACCATTGCAGTACTTCTACCCGTTTTCTGAGTTCAGCAGGAATTAATTTCCCGGTTTTTTCGGCTAAATACAACAAAATTGCTCCAGATTCAAAAACTGAGACTGGCGCACCCCCACCTACTGGTTCATGGTCAACGATCGCCGGGATACGATTGTTAGGAGAAATCTTGAGAAAGTCTGGTTGAAATTGCTCTCCTGCGCCAATATTAATAGGCACAATTTTGTAAGGTAATTCAGCCTCTTCCAGAAACATCGTGATTTTATGACCGTTGGGCGTTGTCCAATAGTAAAGCTCAATCATGATTTGAATCTCCTGGGTTATTGGTCATTGGAGCAATATGCAACTTTCTTTCAAACCTAACCCCTAACCCCTTCCCTACCAGGGAAGGGGAGTAAGATTCAAAGCCTCTCTCCAAAACGGCTACGGTGTACACACAAGTCTTATAAAGTTGCCTAGTAGCCTTTCGATCCCCCCTAACCCCCCTTAAAAAGGGGGGAATTTTTCTTAAGTCCCCCTTCAAAAGGGGGATTTAGGGGGATCGGATGATTTGTGTGTAAACGGTAGCCCCGAAACGGAGAGAGGTTTGGAGAGGGGTTTTAAGAATAAGTTGCACATCGTATGAAATCAGAAATATGGAATTTCATACTTCATACTTCACACTTCATACTTTTAATTTTTAACCTTGGTATGGATTACCGACTTTATCTACAAATACGTTGTAAGAAAATGGTAAGCGGCCGGGATTTAAGCGTGGTTCGGCGGCATAACCTACAGGAACGATAACAGCGATCGCTAAATTTGGATCATCTGTTGCACCAATTACTTCTTTAACTTTGTCTTCAATCCAGCCATTCATAAAGCAGGTGGATAACCCCAAGCTTTCGGCTGCTAATACTAAATGGGTAGAAGCAATAATGGCATCTTTGATGGCATATTCCCGGCGTTTGTCTCCTAAACCTGCTTGGAATTGGGGAATGGAATTTCTAAAGTAGTTGACTGTACCTTCATTCCAAGCGCCAGTTTGCAATCCCTGGTCTAAAATTGGAGTCAAATCTTTTTCACCAGCTGTAAAATCAGCTGCGAATACAAAAGTTACCGGTGCTTCGATAACTTGCTTTTGATTCCAGGAGGCTGCGGCTAAGGCTGCTTTTTGCGCCTCATCTTGAATCAGAATAATCCGCCAGTCTTGGATGTTAAAGCTGCTGGGTGCTGCTACAGTTAACTCTACTAGTTGTTTGAGTAATTCTGGCTCGATGGGGTCTGTTTTAAAAGTTTTGATAGAACGACGCTGAAGAATAGCGGTAGGTACATCAAGAGCTTTTGTTTGAGTAATTGGATTCATGAGATTTCCCCTGAAAGGTAGGTTACAGGCATTATATATTTGGCTACCTGTTGACTAGCAGATTTAACTATTGATAAATATTTGGCTATTCGATGTGAACACTTATCGTTTAGAGAAAGCAGGAGTAGGACATCGGTAAATGATCAAAATGAGACATCAAAAGACTTTTAACTCCGTCACCTGTTACCTCTCGCCTGCTATATTACTCAGCACTAAATAATCGAGCGAATTACGCCGCCATCAACCCGCACAGCCGCACCATTAGTTGCAGAAGCAAGGGGACTGGAAAGATAAGCGACAAGTGTGGCGACTTCTTCGTTAGTTGCAAAGCGTTGGATAAGAGAACTTGGACGTACTTTTTGAAAAAATTCCGCCTCAACTTCCCTGGCGCTGATTCCCTTTTCTTTTCCCATCTGGGTGATAAATTCTTCAACGCCTTCGGAACGGGTTGGCCCTGGTAAGACAGAGTTGACTGTAACTGCTGTACCGACAGTCATTTCTGCTAAACCGCGTGCTAGGGAAATTTGAGCAGTTTTAGTCACACCGTAGTGAATCATTTCTACGGGGATTTGAAAACCTGATTCACTGGAGATAAAAATTACTCGTCCCCAGTTTTGCTCTAGCATCTTTTGTAGATATTTGCGACTCAAACGAACTCCGCTAAGTAAGTTCACTTCCAATATATGCAGCCAATCTTCGTCAGTAATCTCGAAAAATCCTTTCGGCTCGTAGATTCCCAGATTGTTGATGAGAATATCAACTTGCGGAACCTGGGTAACAATTTGCTCAATGCCTGCTTTGGTCGCTAAATCAGCAACAATTCCAGTAACTTTCGCGTCAGGATTGGTACGTTTGATTTTATCAACTGCTTGGGTAACTCGTTGTTCTGTGCGACCATTGACAATTACTGATGCACCTTCTTGCGCTAAAGTTTGGGCAATCGCCAAACCAATACCTGTGGTCGAACCACTAATTAAGGCCGATTTATTTTCTAATTTCAAGTCCATATCTTTTCTCAAATGATTTAGGACTGCTATATAGCCAAGAGCATTCAAATGAGGACAGAAACAGTAATGTGTTTACCTTCTGCCTCCTGCCTGAGTTTAGTATAATTTTCAACTAGCTTGTTTAAGCTTCTGGGTGAGCAAATGCCCACCCATAGCTATTACTGCTGTGAAATATGCTGTGCTAAAGTCTTAGTTAATGTAGATTTTGGCACTGCACCGACAACCGTATCCACTTGTCGCCCACCCTTAAATATCATAAGTGTAGGTATAGTGCGAATTCCGTAATGGCTGGCGACAGTGGGATTTTGATCTGTGTTCACCTTCACTACTTTTACCTGTCCTTCGTATTCGGTGGCAACTTCATCAACAACTGGCCCGACCATTCGACAAGGGCCGCACCAAGGGGCCCAAAAATCTACTAAAACTGGTACCTCACTGTCTAAAACTTCTGGCTTGAAAGTGGCTTCTGTGACATTTGTAACAGATGACATAGTTGCCTTCCTGTTTTAATTCGTTTATTCGATTTTATCGAATAATTAAAATATACGCTAGTTCAAGAGATAATACAAGTATGAGATTTTTATATCACCCAGACAAAAAAGATATATCACTATCAGCGGTATTGTATGCGTTAGGCGACCCAGTGCGGCTAGAGATTGTGCGGTTGTTAGCAACCAAAGGGGAGCAATGCTGTGCCGATTTTGATTTTGCGATCGCCAAGTCTACCATGTCCAACCACTTTAAGATTTTGAGAGAGTCGGGTGTAGTCTTGACTCATAAAGAAGGAACCCAGCACATCAATCAATTGCGGCGCGAAGATTTAGAAATGCTGTTTCCTGGTTTATTAGAAGCAGTATTGCGATCGGCACAACCGTTGTTTTTGTGTCAAAAGTCAATGGTTAATAGTCAATAGTCAATGGTCAATGGTCAACAGTCATTTGTGTTTCTCCCCTGCACCCTGCCCTGTTTCCTCTTCCTCCTCAGCCTATGTCATCATAGTTAAGGTGAACACATTCTGGAGATAAGACCACGGTTTACGCACGCCCTTTAGCACGGTTAATCGAACAGTTGCAACGTCTGCCAGGAGTAGGCCCCAAATCAGCCCAGCGACTGGCTTTGCACATTTTGAAGCGACCAGAAGCAGAAGTAGAGGCTCTGGCGCAAGCGTTGGTTGACGCAAAAAAACAAATAGGCTTGTGTTCAGTCTGTTTTCACTTATCTGCGGAGCCAGTTTGTGAAATCTGCCGAAATCCTAACCGCGACAATCAAACTATTTGCGTCGTAGCTGATTCGCGGGATGTGATTGCGCTGGAAAAAACCCGCGAATATAAAGGTAAATATCATGTTTTAGGTGGCGTGATTTCCCCAATGGATGGAATCGGCCCAGAACAGTTGAATCTCCAACCTTTAGTGCGGCGGGTAAGTCAGCAAAAACCCCAGGAAGTGATTTTAGCAATCAGTCCGAGTATAGAAGGGGAAACCACCACACTGTATATTGGTCAACTACTGAAACCCTTTACCAAGGTGACACGAATTGCCTTTGGTTTACCTGTGGGTGGAGATTTAGAATACGCCGACGAAGTAACTTTAGCTAGAGCCTTAGAAGGACGGCGAGAGTTAGATTAGTTGTTCTTCGGCTTAGATTGAAACTTCATTTGACTCAGGACTTATGCAACTGGCACACCTATTTTCTGGTACAAGAGTTAGTGGTCAAAAATCAAGGTTTTTTTGGACTATTGACCATTGACTATTGACTAGTACCTAAAAGTTGATTCCAGGCTGTAACTACTCGTTGTAACTTTGTAGGCAAGTTATTTTGTGAGATATCGTTATATTGCACTGTACCATTTTGGCTAGTCAAAGTATGGGTGATAAAATCAGCCGCGCCGTTGGGTGCTGGATAACTCACATTTCTAAAGTCCCATTTGGTGCGTTGTAGCAATTGTTCAAATTGTTGCACTTGTTGGCGAGAAATACGGCGTACACTGCGTTCGGAATCGTTAGCGTCACCAACACGTACTCGAATCAAAGTCCCATCATTACGTAATACAGTTTCATAGGTTCTAGCCGCAAAACCACCGCTAGAGATTTGACGGAATACTACACCTTGATCTAAAGGTGGTGGTAATTCACTTTGCGGGATAGGTACAAGCTTAGAGGTATCATCTGTCGCTTGGTTGTTGTTAATTTCACTCCAAGCTTTAATGACTAGTTGTAAATTTTGCGGTAGGTTATTTTGTGCAATATCGTTGTACTGCACTGTACCCTGACGGCTGGTGAGAGTGTAAGTAATATAATCGGCTGCGCCAGTAGGTGCTGGATAATTCACATTTCTAAATTCTCCTCTGGTGCGTTGTAGCAATTGTTCAAATTGTTGCACTTGTTGGCGAGAAACACGGCGCACACTGCGTTCTGAATCATTAGCATCACCAATGCGTACGCGAATCAAACTCCCGTCATTGAGTAAGACTGTTTGGTAGGTTCTCCCAGCAAAACCACCGCTGGAGATTTGGCGGAATACTACACCTTGATCTAAAGGTGGTGGTAATTCACTCTGCGGGATGGTTAGAGGTTTGTTTGCATTTGTTGAATTCTGATCTTTAGCCAGCTTGACGCGCGCACCATCGTTATCTGATAAGAACACCCAGCGTTGATTTGCTGCACCTACGGTTACTTGCCAACCAGAGACAACAATGGGATCACAAGGATAGGGAGGAGTGGAGCGATCGCAACCATCTGACCAATCTGTTGCTTTAAAATTTAGAATAGATAGCGATCGCGCTGATAATCCTGAAACTTCTTGCGCTTGTTGTAAAACTGCTTCTCGAACTTTTCTCGGTAATTCGTTTTGTGATGAATTATTTGACGAAGCTAAACGTAAAGAACGCCCATTATTATTAGTATGATAAGTCCACTTTTGTCTACCATTAGATACTACGACTAGCCAACCAGGAACTAATGCTTGGGTACAAAATTCATTTGGTTGCGGTAGTTCTAAACAACCATTGCGCCAAGTCTTTTGACTATAATTAACAATTTGCAATTCTCCCCTAGATGTTCCAATTCTGCTGGCTAAATCTCTTAGCACCGCATTAGTGACTGACGGTGGTAAGCGATTTGGTTTACTTTTATCTGCGTAAACTTCATTGGTAGTTGCAGGTAGAAGGTTTATTGGGTTAGCTATGGCACTTTTGATCAGGGTTAACCCACTAGCAACAGACAAAATACTAGTCAAAACTAAGGCAGTAAAAATTCGGGCTTGATTGGTTGTTTGTGGATTTTTTAGCATAGGTTTCATCAATAAAATGCCTCTATTAGTCAATATTTAAGGCATTAAAAACTTATATCTAGTAATTAATGACAAAAAATATATAGTCCCAAAATTCTAATGTATTTGGGATTCTTCAAAAATCTGTCTTGTGAAGCAGATATGAAGAGAGACGCTAGTATACAGATGGTTTGTTCCTTTCTTTTTACTAAAAATTAACAATATTAAAAATATGTTTAAAAATAAATATTTAATAGATTAGGCTTAGTTAAGCACTCACTGCTTGATTTTCAATTAATTGACTATTAGAAATATCAAACCTAATAGTAGTTGCTGCCCAGTTTTTTAAATCTGGCGCTAACCAAACTAGCTGGCTCAGAACTTCATTATTAACCCACAGTACTATAGGAAAATGCAAATTTTTGCGAAACTCATCTCGCATGAGATTTGTACTGATCAGCATTTGCGGTATTGCTACAACAGATTCTAAACCATGCACCATCAAAGCTTGAGGTTGCGAAATACCGATAGTATTTGTGATGGTTGTATAAAGTGTTTCATCTGTAGGCATTAATCTCATTTCTTGAATTGCTACAGATGACAATTCTTGTAAAAGTTTTAGTATCTGCTGTTGTTTAGCAATAGAGTCGCAACAGGCTAATATCAAAGAAAATTCTCCCCCTGCAACCTTAATCGCCCTTGCTAACCTCTCGGCCGCTGCGAGATTATTGCCTAAATCTTCTGGTGAGTTATTAGGAATATTCATTACATACCTTGCACTTGCTCTTTAAGAGGGCTTATTTATATAGTGAAGTTACTTGTTTATTTGTTACTTATATTACAGTTGTTGCAATGACAATTGGGATAAGTTTTTTTCTTGTAATAAATAGCATAATCCTAAATGTCCAATATTAGGTAAATAAGTCAAGATTTGTATACATAGAATTTATCTAACTTTGTGTAACTATAACTACAATGCTATTGAAGTAACAGAAATAGGCAAATACAAAGACTAATGGCACTAAAAAAATCTGAAACCCTTGTGAAGGATGGGTATAAGGGTATATGAGTGTAAGGGAAAACTGTTATATGTTAAGTCTTTGGCAATTAAATTTTGCGTAGCAGATGTCTAAGCAACTTCTGCCCTGATATAGCAGTCATTTTTCCATGTTTTCTTTTGTCTGTAACCAAATATGAAAAAATTTGTTAAGTGGTGTGTTGAGTTATTTGCCTGGAATCTGTATCACAGCCGGAAACAAGCTTTTTTCGCCGTTATAGTTATTCTCAGCATGATCGCTACAGTCTTGCTTTCGTTCCCGATTGCGGCGCAAAATCTGCCGACGCGTTCAGAATTAAGGGGCGTATGGTTAACAAATATTGATAGTGAGGTGTTGTTTGAACGTAACCGTCTGAAGAATGCTTTGCAGCGGCTGGATGAATTAAACTTTAATACAGTTTATCCGGCGGTATGGAATTGGGGCTACACATTATATCCCAGCAAAGTAGCTGCTAAAGTAATTGGGCGATCGCTCGATCCGACACCAGGGTTACAAGGACGCGATATGCTCAAAGAAATTGTTGATGAGGGACATAAACAAGGGTTAACGGTAATTCCCTGGTTTGAATTTGGGTTTATGGCTCCCGCCGATTCTTTATTAGCTAAAAATCGCCCCCAATGGCTGACAAGCCGCAGCAATGGTACAAAAATTGTCAAAGAAGGTATACATGATAGAGTTTGGTTAAATCCCTTCCACCCAGATGTCCAGAAATTTATCCAAGATTTAATTGTGGAAATTGTCCGCAACTACGACATTGATGGGATTCAATTTGATGATCATTTCGGTTTGCCTTCAGAGTTAGGCTACGATGCGTATACAGTTGCGCTTTACAAAAAAGAACACCGAGGAAAAGCACCATCGAAAAATCCCAAAGATCCTGAATGGGTGCGTTGGCGGGCGAATAAAATCACCGACTTTATGAAGCGGGTGTTCACAGCTATTAAAACTACAAAAAAGAACTGTTTAGTTTCTGTTGCGCCTAATCCCCAGCGTTTTTCTTACGAATACTTTTTAGCTGACTGGCAAAAATGGGAACGTCTGGGACTTGTGGAAGAATTGGTGTTGCAGATATATCGAGATGACTTGAATGTGTTTATCAAAGAATTAGAGTATCCCGAAGTGAAAACAGCCCGCAGTCATATTCCTGTAAGTATTGGAATTATAACTGGGTTAAAGAACAAATCAATTCCATTTGCTCAAATTCAAAATCAGGTGCAGAAAGTCCGCGATCGCAACTTTGCTGGTGTCTCCTTCTTTTTCTACGAAAGTCTGTGGAATCTCAGCAAAGAATCAGCCTCAGTGCGCCAAGCCAGCTTACAGAAGATGTTCCCTACACCAGCAAATTACCCAAATTTATTGGCGGGCTGGAAACCGTAAACAAGGCAGTCTAAACTAAGTACTACTCGGACTCATATACAATCAAGGTTATGGAGTCGCAGTCTTGGCGCTTCCCGTCGTTATACCGTTTCACTTTAAGTTTGATACAAATAGACCGCTGGCGGCAGAGGGAAAGAATGAAAAACCCATAAATTTGTATCATTTTTTCGTGAAATGGTATTAGTGCAGCCTTAGCGACGAAGGAGCGTCACCTCGGAACCTGAAGAGGTTTTGTCCGTGTAGCCACGGTTTCAGTCGCTTGGTACAAGATATATGTAGCGATTAGTAACTGCTTAATTCAGCGAGAAAAATTAGATATCTTCGTTATTAAATAGTTCTAATAAGCCAATCGTCCCAACAAAAAAAGTATAAACACCATAATTTAATGGTATTTTATTCTTTGAATGTGCGTAAAAAACGGCGATTACTGCTTCTAAGAAATGGGTAATGAGCGCAAATCTTTCTAATGTCAAGATAATATTTAAACTAGGCAGTGTGAATATCTTGTTTAAAGGTAGATAAAGATTTGCTAATTCTAAGCCAAGTGCGCCAGTAATCAAACAAATAGATATAAATTTTATTGCCAAAAATATCCTAGGTGATAAACTTTTATAAATCATCTCTACAGCTAAAAAACTTGACATTGATTAAGTTTAGCTAGTTTCAGCGCAGAATTTAGCAAGTTTAAGAAGATAGAGCCTCAAGACGCTTAGGATAATTTAATTGCTCTCACCTGTATGAATACTCAAACAAGCTCCAATTCCCCAGATATTTATTCTATTTTGAGCCAAACTCAACGCCTGCGAGTTAGCGATGGAGAGATTAAGCCCATTTTAGATGGTTGCACCGATACTTCAAAGTTACTCATACTTATTTGGTCACAGTTAGGAGATTTTGATAATTTAGAATACGCTTGGTGGCTGCAAAGAGAAAAAGAACAGATCGAAGCTAGAGGAATTACAATTCGTGCTATTGGAATTGGCGATCGCAATTCAGGGATAAAATTTTGCAAATATACTGGCTTCCCTCAAGAATGTTTGTTTGTAGATGCAAATGCTGAAATTCATCGGCTTTTAGGGCTTTATCGCGGTTTGTCTATACAGTTTCCTTTGCTATCAAGTTCACAAAAAGCTTGGCTGAACTTATTGCTAATGTGCGCTGGGGTGGGTAGCCCTGGAACGCTGAAGGAAGTTTTTCGAGGTTATACAGGTGATAAAAAAGCTCCGCAGTTAATTGCTGATGAGGAAGTTGTCAAGGGTACACCTTTACCACCAATTAAAGGTTCTTTTTTCAAAGCGGCTGGAGGAAAAGGTTTTCAGCGTCCATTTGAACTAGCAACCCTACGCTTGCGAAACATGACCGAAGTTTTGAGTAACTGGAATATTTATGTACCAGATTCATCTTATTTGACACAACGCGGCGGAACTTTTCTATTTGATGTGCAAGGAAAACTAATTTACGAACATCGCGATCGCTCTATTTTGGGTTTTGCGGAAAGTATGAGCAACCCTTTATCTTTTCTGTACAAGTAGTCTACTCTCACTATTGTACTTGTTGAAAGTCCCTAAAGCATCAGGGCGAAAGCATCTTATTTACTAATAAAAGCTCAAAGAAATTCAAAATGATTCCGATGGCAAAATTAATTTAGCCGACCCTACTCGCTTGATTTTGGTACGCGAACTACAATCAGGAGTTGAACTCCATATAGCAGTGGTTTAGCACGTTTTATTAGATTGAGAGATAAAGAAATATTTACTTAATTTGGGCAGTTCAGCAAAAAAGTGGTATTGTAATTCTTGTTAACTCCGGTAAATCGGTCGATTTAAAGTAGTTAAACATTGATGATTACAGATATACCAGCCTAAACTCCTAAAAATTGTGAGCAAGGAGTCAATTGTGGTCAATTCTTTAAAAGAACACCGCTTTACGCACAAACAGACATATCCTACTGGTAAGATATTGGCGATCGCAGCTTCTTTTGTAGGACTGCTTGCTTCTAGTTGCAGTCAACAAACAGCCACCAATATCTCAGCTAAATCAGATACCGCCTCAAACACGGTGTCTACCAAAATTACAGAGAAAAATAATGTTATTCGCTTGGGATATCAAAAAGGCGGGATTATTCCCCTAGCGCGTCAAAGAGGTGAGCTAGAGCGTCAATTAACAACACAAAATATTAAAGTTGAATGGAGTGGGCCATTTGACCGATGTGCGACGCTTTTAAGTTCTCTCAATGGTAATCGGGCGGATATTGGCGGCTGTGGTGATATTCCTACCCTTTCTGGAATCGCTGCGGGACAACCTCTTTGTATTGGTTCCGTCCAGCGTCCGAGTCCCGATTCTTTAAGTAACGCCATCTTAGTGCGGGGTAATTCTGCTATTCGTAAACCGGCTGATTTAATAGGTAAAAAAGTTGCAGTTAACCAAGGTGGTGCAGGCGAATATCTATTATTAAAAGTTTTGGAAAAAGAAAATATTCCTAAAGAAAAAGTCCAGCGAGTTTACCTATCACCAAATGACGCTGCACCAGCTTTATATCAAGGTTCTGTTGATGCTTGGGCAGTTTGGGAACCGTATATTTCTCTTGCCGAATTAGAGCATAAAGCCAGAAGAATTACTACTACACACCCTGCACCTACCTACAGCATTATGGTTGTGCGTGGTGATGCAGCAAAAGAAAATCCTGTAGCGGTGAAAGCTGCTCTGACTGCTTTGAGTGAGGATGGTGAATGGCTAAATCAAAATAGTAATGCAGCATCAGATTTTTTGGTCAAAGAGTTAAAACTTTCTGATGTTGTAGCCAAGCAAGTTACTAAAAATCGTGGCCCTGAATCTTACGTATTTCCGAATAGTGAAGATGTCGCCAAACTTCAGAAAACTGCTGACTGGTTACTAGAACAAAAAATTATTCCACAACGGGTAGATGTTGCTACAGCAGTGTGTCCGTTGGGAACTACTGCTTCTAGGTAGGAAAAAGAGCAGGGCGGCAGAGGGGCAGAGGAGCAGGGGAGTAAAAAACTATTGACTATTGACTATTGACCAATGACTAATGACAAACGAGGTTTAATATGTCTGTTGAATTTATTGGCATGATTGGTACGCGAGATGCGTCGGAATTACATAGCCCTACCGTATCAATTACAGGGGGAAGCATAGACTTAGGTTATGTTCGTAACTTTGCCAAAGTCCATGAAGATGGTGGCTTTGACCGAGTGCTGGTTGGTTATAGCTCTACAGGCCCGGATGGTTTTAATGTTGTTAGTTATGTGGCTGCTGCAACCGAAAGGCTCAAGTTTTTACTTGCTCATAGACCGGGTTTTGTGTCTCCTACTTTAGCCGCACGCAAATTAGCTACATTAGATCACTTTAGCAATGGTCGTGTTGCTGTACATATCATTACTGGCGGGAGCGATGCTGAACAACAGCGTGATGGTGACTGGCTTGATCATGATACTCGCTATCGTCGAACTGATGAATATCTTGATGTTGTGCGACGAGTTTGGACGAGTACAGAACCTTTTGATTATGCAGGGGAATTTTACCAATTCAAAGGGGCATTTTCCGACGTTAAACCCATACAGCAACCACATATTCCCATATATTTTGGCGGTGCTTCTGGTGCGGCTGTGGGTGTAGGGGCAAAACACAGTAATGTCTATGCTTTCTGGGGAGAACCCATCGCGGCGATTAAACAACGCATCGCCGAGGTAAAAGCCGCATCACCGCCAGGAAAAGATTTACGGTTTAGTATTTCCTTGCGTCCGATTTTGGGCGAAACCGAAGCAAAAGCCTGGGAGAAAGCCCATTATATTCTTTCGCGGATCAATGAAACCCGTAGGAACGCAGGTATTCAATTATCTCCTGATGCTGCACGACCTGAAGCTGTTGGTTCATTGCGCTTGCTGGATTTTGCTAAGGAAAGGGAAATTCACGATAAGCGTTTATGGACACCGATCGCAGCTGCTACTGGTGCGCGTGGTAACACTACAGCCTTAGTCGGGACTCCAGAACAGGTAGCAGAGTCATTATTTGATTACTACCAAGCGGGAGTCACAACAATCTTGATTCGTGGTTTTGACCCAGTAGAAGATGCGATCGCCTACGGTCGAGATGTGATTCCTTTGGTACGTCAAGAAGTCCAACGACAAGAACGACAAACAGCAATCGTAGCTTGAGAAATCCCCAACTATGCCCCACACCACTGTTCTTGAACCTTTACAAGCAGACCAATGGTTTGTAGATAGTCCTGATTTGCGTGAGTTTGTGGCGATCGCGCAAGAAATTAGCTCACGCACAACTCATAACCGCGCCGAAACCCTCAATGCTTTAGAGCCGCACTTTGCAGCACTGCTGAAAAAAAAGAATTGGCTACCCAAACCTTTTGACCAACCAAATCCTGACAGTGGTTTGGGCGGAGGAATTGGACAATGGTTGCTATATCGTTCCCAGGAGCGATCGCTAACTATCTTCAGTTTGGTGATTCCTCCTAATGCAATCACGCCTGTCCACGATCATTTATCTTGGGGACTTGTCGGTTTATATCAAGGTAAACAGGAAGAAACCGTATATCGTCGTCTCGATAGCGGCGAATTAGAGGAACAAGCCCAGTTGAAAGCAGTGGGAACCTATCAAGTAAAAACTGGGGATATTTATCATTTATTACCTCCAGACAACGATATTCACTCTGTCAAAGCGACTACTGTCTTTGCTCCATCCATTTCAATTCATGTTATGGGGAATGATACTGGTAGCATTTGGCGAAATCATTATCATCCCGAACAAAAGAGCGTGCGGTCTTTTCGTTCTGGATATTCTAATGTACCTGTGAAATAAGAAAGAGAAAATCATGCCAAATTTCACTAGACCCCAACCGCCAGTATTTGAACGGGTGGAAGAAGAACGCCTTTATCGCAAACAACGCCTAGCCGCGGCATTTCGGCTATTTGGTCGTTTTGGCTTTAGTGAAGGAATAGCTGGCCACATTACCGCCCGAGACCCTGAATTTACCGACCATTTTTGGGTGAATCCCTTGGGTAAGTATTTTGGTCACATCCGTGTTTCTGACTTGCTTTTAGTTGATAGAGAAGGGGAAGTTGTCAAAGGTGATGCGCCTGTGAATCGTGCCGCCTTTGCGATTCATTCCCAGGTACATGAAGCACGACCTGATATAGTTGCAGCGGCTCATGCTCATTCGCTGCATGGGAAATCTTGGTCGAGTTTGGGTCGTCTGCTTGACCCTTTAACCCAAGATGCTTGTGCTTTTTATCAAGACCATGTTTTATTTAATGACTATAAAGGTGTGGTTTTAGATACTTCTGAAGGTAGAAGAATTGCTGAAACCTTGGGAGATAAAAAAGCTGTCATCCTCAGAAATCATGGCTTTTTGACTGTGGGACAAACAGTCGACGAGGCTGCTTTTTGGTACATTTCCTTCGAGCGATCGGCTCAAGCTCAACTGTTGGCAGAAGCGGCTGGTAAACCACTGCCAATTGATCATGAAACGGCGGCTTTCACTCATGGTCAAGTGGGAACACATTCGGGCGGTTGGTTTAGTTTTCAGCCTCTCTATGACCGGATTGTGCGGGAAGAACCGGATTTATTGGAGTAGTTGCGAATACCTTTTTTTAACGCAAAGGTATGCGGAGGTTGGCGCGGTGAGACCAGCCCCCGTCTTGGCGGTCTCCGTCACGATGGGGGACTGGCGAACCCGAAGGGAGGTACGCGGAGAGGTTATTAGAGATTTTGTCTTTTTATACTTAAGAATTAACGTGTTTACTAATTGGTTACGGCAGAATTTTATCTTGCCTCTGGGGTGTTTGTTAGCAGCAACAACGGCTTGCTCAGAGGTTAAGTCTACCAGTCCAACAACGATCGCAGCAAATCCTAGTCCATCTGAAGTGGCAGTATCGAATACAACTCAATTACGGGTTGCTAAGTACAAAGGTGGCTGGGATTTAAATTTAAAGTTAGCTGGACTAGATGATTTTCCATACCAAACTCAATTTACTGAGTTTACTGGCGGTAATTTGATGGTACAAGCCATCAATGCTGGTGCAATTGATTTGGCCTCAGCGAGTGAAATTCCGCCGATTTTTGCAATTGAATCGAAAGCATCTGTCAAAATTATCGCTACTCTTAAAGGGCCAACAGTTGGTCAAGTTGTACTTATACCCAAAAATTCAACAGCCAAAACCATCACTGATCTCAAGGGTAAGAAAGTAGGATACGTTAAAGCCACGACTGCCCACTACTTCCTGATTAAGATGTTGGAAAAAGTTGGGCTGACGATGAAGGATATCAATGCAATTCCTTTATCGATACCTGATGGACTAGCTGCTTTTCGTAAAGGACAGCTTGATGCTTGGGCTACCTACGGTTACTCCATCCCCCAAGCCGAAAAAGAAGGGGCGCGGGTACTGGAATCGGCCAAAGATATTTTGAGCGGTAACTTCGTGATTATTGCTTCACCAAATGCGATCGCTGATTCCCAAAAAAAAGTGGCGATCGCTGATTTCTTATGTCGTTTGCAAAAATCCCAAAACTGGCGCGAATCTAACCTCAAGCAATGGTCTAAGACCTATGCAACTACCATTAATGTCGATGAAGGTATTGTTTATCAAGATGCCCAGCAAGGTCAAAAACAGCGTCGTCAAGAATTACTCCCGGTTTCTGACGCAGCTATAGCTTCTCAACAAAAGGTTGCTGACACATTTTTCCAAGCGGGTGTAATTCCCGCAAAAGTTGATGTCAAACAACTTTGGGACAGCAGTTTTAACGAAGATATCGCTAAATGCCAGTAGAACTAGGGCGTAGGAAGGGGTATAGGGGAAAGAATGAACAGAAATTATTTCTCCCTTCAATCCTGGCACCCTACACCCTTACCCCTCCCAATCCAGGAGTCAAAAGCCAAATGTCAAAACCACCTGTGTTAGAAGCATCCGCCACCGCAACAACAAAATTCTTACCTAATCTATTTGAGCTTGTAGATTCTCTGGCTGCGGATTTTGCCACCCGCGCCGCCACCCACGACCGCGATAGTTCCTTTCCCTTTAAAAACTTTGATACCCTGCACAAAGCAAAATTATTAAGTCTGACTATACCAGTAGAATTTGGTGGGCTGGCTGTAGGATATACCACAGCCTGTAAGGTGATTGAAAAAATAGCCAGTGGAGATGCTTCTACGGCTTTGGTGTTGACAATGCACTACTTACAACACGCAAACGCCGCCCGACACCGACGCTGGCATCCGGCTGTTTATGAAAAGTTGTGTCGGGAATCTGTGGAAGGGATTGCTTTGCTGAATGCTGCCCGTGTCGAACCAGAATTAGGTACACCAGCCAGAGGTGGATTACCTGCAACGATCGCCAAACGCACATTAGATGGTTGGTCAATCACTGGTCACAAACAATACACCACGGGCAGTCCGATTTTACGTTACTTCGTAGTTTGGGCGCGGACAAATGACGATGAACCCCAAGTCGGGAGTTTTTTAGTTCCCCGTGACATTCCAGGGGTGAAGATTGCAGAAACTTGGGATCATTTAGGAATGCGGGCAACAGGGAGCCACGACTTAATTTTAGCAGATGTCTGCATTCCCCCGGAGTACGCCTTAGATGTCCGTCCGGCAAAGGCTTGGTCACAACCTGATCCCTTAATGCTGGCAGCTGGTAGTTTACTGTTAAGTGCGTTGTATCAAGGAGTAGCAACAGCCGCACGAGATTGGTTGGTTGAATATTTGAATGAGCGGTCGCCTACTAATTTAGGTGCAAGTTTAGCAACTTTACCCAATTTTCAAACCGCCGTTGGTGAAATCGAAGCATTACTATACGCCAACCATCGATTAATTTACAGTCTGGCAGCAGATATTGATAGAGGGGAACACCATACGAATGTGAATTTGTCAGCACAAACAGTTAAATATTTAGCTACAAGTAATGCTATTAAGGCTGTAGAAATTGGGTTACAACTAATAGGAAATCCTGGTTTATCTAAAAAAAATCCTCTAGAAAGACATTATCGAGATGTGCTGTGTAGCCGAATTCATACACCCCAAAATGATGTAATTTGTTCGGCTTTAGGGAGGTCAGCGTTAAAAATTAAAAAATTGGCAAATGTTCATTAAATTGGTGCAAATCAATTGCGCCTAAATCTTTGCACCTCTACATGAAAATTAAAACTCTGATAATTTTCAATTCCCTAAAAATATGTTTCATGGAATCGAAAGAGAATTACTAAATGGAGAATCAGGGTTACTGGCTCAATACTCTCAACCTCCCCCTGAAAGTGAATTATTAGCGACGCAAAAACATGATATTTGGGAATTACCACCACAACTATCTACTTATTGTGAACCTGTTCCACAACAGGAGATAAAACAGTTGAGTTTTTTTAGTCAACTAAAAAGTTTTTATCTCAAAGCGATCGCTAATAAAAAAGCGAAAAGAGTTCTTTGATTATTTATTCTGAAAGACTAATATGACAACAACGACTGATATTGATTTTGCTGCACGGGAGGCGTTGCGCCTACTCGGCCCCGACCCTGAAAATTGGGTGTTTGATCAGCCAGGCATTGACCATAATGTCACGATAGTCGGTGGTAGTGGCAGTGGTAGCACTTTCGCATTTGCTTTGCGGCGTGCTGGTATTGGTGGTGTGACAGTCATTGATGAGGCTGAAGACGAAGCCCATGCAGGTGTATGGCTCACACGGGCGCGGATGAAAAAGCTCCGCACACCGAAAAACCTGCCAGGGCCAGAACTAGGGATTCCCGCACTTTCGTTTCAGGCTTGGTACGAAGCACGACACGGTACAGAAGCATATGCCGCAATCGACCGCATTCCGCGAGTCTTATGGGCTGAATATCTCAGTTGGTATCGGCATTTCTTGAACATTCCAGTGAGATATCAGACGAAGTTGATACGTATTGAGCCAGATGTCGGTTTCTTGCGGTTACATCTGGAAGTGAACGGTGTCAGACAAGTAGAAACCACACGCAAGATTATCTTCGCCAATGGTGTAGCTGGTACTGGTGGCGCAAATATCCCGCTTGTACTGGCATCTCTACCACGCCACCTCTATGCACATACGTCCGAGCTAATTAACTTCAGTGAGTTGCGCGGTAAAACTGTAGCAGTTTTGGGTGCGGCGGCTTCGGCTTTTGATGCAGCAGGTGTGGCGCTAGAATCAGGTGCTAAGGCAGTACATCTGTTTGCACGGCGATCGCAAATTGCATCTTTACCTGTGATTCGTGTGCGGGGTTATCCTGGCGCTTACTACAACTATGCTCAACTACCTGATGCTGCTCGTTGGTTTCAAGCTTGGCGGTTTAATCAAGTTGGCTCGACACCACCACCAGACGCTATTGCGCGGGTAACTGCTTTTTCTAACTTCCACCTACATTTATCTGCAACCTGGAAATCTGCTCACAACCAAGGTGATCGCATTGTGGCGCAAGTGAATGATGATGTGTTGGAGTTCGATTTTGCGATCGCTGGGACTGGCTATTTTGTTGACCCAACTAAGCGCCCAGAGCTTGCCGATTTTGCTCATCATATTGCCCTTTGGCGCGATCGCTATGAACCTCCAACAGAGCAGCACAACGAGCAACTCAGTACATACCCTTATCTTGGTAGCGCCCACGAATACCAAGAAAAAGTCCCTGGTACGGCTCCTTATCTCAAGGATATTCATGTTTTCAATCCGGCTGGTTTCGTCAGCTTTGGTCTGCCTATCGGCGATGTCCCCAGCATCCGCCGGGATGTACCAGCCATAGTAGAACGTATCAGCCATGACTTATTCTTTGCCGATTGGTCACAACACGAAGCCCGGATTACTAGTGACAATGTTGCACCAGACTTCGAGTCATCACTGTATGCAGATGCAGTCTGGAAAAAGCCAGTGAAGGCGGGAGTCAGTTAAATCTGCGTAGCATTTGTAATTCTCAAAACAGGTATGAACTATGAGCCTAAATAACCAAGTTATAGATAAACCCCTTTCTTACGGCTTACCATCGGTAAAAGCTAATCTCAGCTATCTTTTACCAATGGCAGAAAAGCCTGTCAACTACACTTATGAACCACCATCAGGGGTTCCCCGCACCAACAGCACTTTCCAGACTTATCAGTTACCTATTCATAATGCGCGTTCTATCTCAGAAAAAATCTCCCTAGATCAAGAAGGTTTTGCTTTTACTGCCCACAATACACAAGTCCGCGATTTTTATGATGAAGAGGAAATCCGCCACATCTATTACCCAGAAGCGGAGCAATTATTAAAGCAACTGACGGGTGCAACTCAAGTAGTGATATTTGATCACACTCTACGTAATGCTGCTCAATCAAAGCTTGGTGAGAACAACATTAAAGAACCTGCCAAGCGCGTACACAACGATTTTACTGCCACATCTGGCTATACAAGGGCTTATTGGGAGTTGGCAGCGCGGGGTATAGAAGACATTGATGGGCTATTACAACAACGATTTGCCATTATCAATGTTTGGCGAGGAATTGCCAACACAATCCAAGAGTCACCATTGGCGGTATGTGATGCTCAAAGTATTGCACCATCAGACCTTGTAGCTGGAGATTTAGTATACCGCGATCGCATTGGTGAAACCTACGCAGTTACTTATAACCCAGAACACCAATGGTTCTACTTTCCCCAAATGCAGAGAAACGAGGTACTGTTTATCAAATGCTTTGACTCCGCGGAAGACGGACGCGCACGTTTCGCCGCCCATACAGCTTTTGCAGATCCCAGCAGTCCTATCGATGCACCACCTAGAGAAAGTATAGAGTTGCGGACATTTGTTTTTTATCCTGACTAAGTTTCACTGAAATTTCTTAACAATCTATACTACGGTAAATTGATAGATTTAAAGTAGAATAGATTCGGTGACAAATGTTTCTTTGGATTTAATCAAAATCTTCCAAAGAAAGCTGTCGAATACCAACATTCACCCATAGATCAAACTTTGGAGAATAGACATGGGCTACAAGCATATTGAAGTCAAACCAACTTCTGGTTTCACTGGTGCTGAAATCAGCGGCGTGAATCTTTCAACTCATCTGCACGATGATGTAGTTGCCGAAATTCGCAAAGCACTATTGAAGTGGAAAGTCGTATTCTTTCGCAACCAAAATATAGATCATGCGGCACAAATCGCCTTTACATCTCGTTTCGGCGAAGTGACTTATGCACATCCCCACGAAGATGAGCCAATAGAAGGCTTTTCCCAAATCTTACCAATTGACCGCAGCCGCTTTGAGCGTCGCAACGGTCTACGGCGTACCAGCTATGAAAGCCGTTGGCACACTGATGTGACTGCGGTTGTTAACCCTCCTGCGGGTTCAATTTTGCGGGCGGTGAATGTTCCCACCTTTGGCGGTGATACACAGTGGACTAACTTGGTTGCAGCTTATGAAGGTTTGTCTGCACCCTTACGCGCCCTAGCAGATGGATTAAAAGCCGAGCATAGATTTAATGCACGTTTGCGGATACCCAGTAATAGCAAATATGCTCAACGGATTGCAGCTAATCCACAGGTTTCGATTCACCCAGTAGTGCGGGTTCATCCTGAGACTGGTGAACGCGCACTATTTGTGAATCCTGGCTTCACCTCCCACATTCTGGATGTGTCGCCCCAAGAAAGCGAACTACTCCTGGAGTTGTTCTTCAACCAAATCACTAAACCTGCTTACACCACCCGCTTCCGTTGGCACAATGGTGATATTGCATTCTGGGACAACCGCGCTACTTCCCATTTAGCACCCCAGGATTTAGATCATATAGAAGTTGAGCGCGTACTCTATCGCACCACCATTACAGGCGATGTTCCTGTTGGGCCAGATGGTTTTAAATCGCAAGTGGTTGAAGGTGAGCCATTAACAAGTGATTTACCAACAGTCCTGAAACAAAAAGCTGAGAAGGTGTTAGCAGAACCAGCGCTAAACTAAGCAATAAATCCAAGCGATCGCCCAAAATAATCACGTTTAAAATACGGTAGGCTTAAGTCTGCCGTATTTTAATTTATTCAGGAGAGACGTTGAAACCTACGCAAAATATAATTTTTTCACGCAAAGTTATGCGAAGGTTTTATTACAAGAATTGGGATGATATCGTGTCCGGTCAAATACTTATCATTAAGGCCACAGAGGAAGAGTTTTTGGATTTTGTGCATAGATTCGGGAATTATCACTAATTAGCCGGACATGATATGAGATATTTTTTTAGCGTTTTCGCATACGCTGGGCAATTAAATCACCTAAGAATTGAATAATCTGTACTAATGCAATTAAAACTACAATGGTAGAAAACATCACCCCTACATCAAAGCGTTGGTAGCCGTATTGAATTGCTAAGTTACCTAAACCACCGCCACCAACAGCCCCAGCCATTGCGGAGGAGTTAAGTAAACTCACAATCAGAATTGTCATACCTAATACTAGTGAAGGCAAAGCTTCCGGTATCAATACTTTGAGAATGATTTGCCAATAATTGCATCCCATTGCTTGGGCGGCCTCTATGAGTCCTTTATCAACTTCTAAAATGCTGGTTTCAGCAATGCGGCCAAAAAATGGAATGGCGGCGAGGGTGAGGGGAACTAAGGCGGCGGTGCTACCGATGGAAGTACCGACAATTAAGCGGGTGAGTGGAGTTAAAACGACCAGCAGAATAATAAACGGAAATGAGCGTCCAGTATTAACGATCGCACCCAATACTTTATGCAGTTGCGGAAAATCTAACAAGTTACCAGGGCCTGTCATCACTAGCAACAACCCCAAAGGCAAGCCTAAAGCTATAGCAACTAGGGCAGATATACCAACCATGTAAAAAGTTTCAGTAGTGGCTTGCAGCAAGCTTTGTAGTAGTTCTTGTCCTTGCATCTTTTAAGAAGGGTGTAGGAATTAAATTCTCAGACCAGCTTGTTTGAGTAGTGGTAGAACTCGCTTACCGAATAAATCTAAATCAGGCTCAAAATCGTAGAAAGCTATCTGAAAACCATCGACACCAGCTTTATTTAGTTGCAAAAGTTGTTCGGTGATTTGTTCTGGCGAACCAATTAGCTGCACGTTACCGCCGATCGCACTACCAACGCTATGACGCAGATTTCCCTTTTGATGCCCTCTCCAAGCGTGTGCATCGCTGCTAATGCGAGAACGTCCCGCAATTGACTCATAATCGGCATGGTCAATAATTGCCTGAGCGTATTCTTCCGCCTCTTTTTCCGTGTCTCGCAGAACAATCAACGGATTTAGCAGCGTGCGGACTTGTCTACCTTGGGCGATCGCCGATTGCTTCACGCGCTTAGTATGGGCAGGTAACGATGACAAAGCACTGTCTATATCTCCGCCAGCCGGACTGGTGATAAACACAATATCAGAATGACGACCCGCAAACTCGATACCCGCATCTGAACCAGTGGCGTTAACTAAAACAGGACGACCATAAAGCGGACGAGGACTAATGTAAGCATCTTTGAACTGCCAAGAGCTTTTTTGACTCTGGTAAGAAAAGTTCTCGGTTTCTGACCAAAGTCTCTTTAAGACAGTGACAAATTCATCAGCCATTTCGTAGCGGCGATCGTGTTCGATTTGACTCCAACCGAACAATTCATGCTCATAAGCCCGGTGTCCCGTGACAACGTTAATTCCCCACCGACCTTTGGAAATGTGGTCTAATGTCGCCCCAAATTTAGCCAGATGAATGGGATGCCAAGGCCCATAAAGAACGTGAATTGTTGAGATTAAGAGAATTCGTGAGGTCATCCCAGCCAGAGAAGCAGTTGCAATGAACGCATCCAAACCCGCTTCCGTGCGTGTTGGGCCTTGCCCACCCTTCGGTTGCCATGTGGAATAACCAAAAACGAGGTCAAACCCCAACTCCTCAGCCTTTTGGGTCAACTTGGCATTGTAATCAAAAGACCAATCGGTAGTGCGCGGCAAATGTGATGAACTCCAGCCACCGTGATGAATTGGTAAGAATAACCCTAGTAATACAGGCTGTTTCAGAGCTTGAGATAATGGACTATCAGGATAGTCTGTAGGAGAAGTAAGCACCTCTATATCCTTTCTTACAGCAGTAGTATCAATTACGCTCATAGTAGAATTTCACAAATAAAAGTCTTGTTAAGAAAGGATGTGAGGGTATAGGGGAGTAAGAATTAACGTGAATTTGATGAACCTCACCCCCAACCCCTCTCCGTGTCGGAGAGGGGCTTTAACATCCCCAAATTATGAATGAAGAATTGACTTTTTAAAGCCTCTACGCCACTTGCAGGGGAGAGGTTTGGAGAGGGGTATCAAAAATAAGTCGCATATCAAGTTCATCTCTTCCCCCTACACCCTTAAAAGAATCCTCTCTGCGGCAATGGCGTACCGTTTATCTCATAGTCGCCGATCGCACGCGCCTTAAAGTGATTTGGGTTGTGTGAGGATAAAGTACGAGCATTGCGCCAGTGGCGGTCAAAGTTGGAGCTTTTTTTCGTTGTGGAAGCCCCGCCAACTTCAAATAGTAAGGTGGCTGAACGTAAAGCCAAATCATCGACAATTAATTTGGCTTTAGCTGCACTTAAAGAAGTTTCTAAGGCTGCGGCGGTTTCTGCTTCTTCGCCTTGGGCTTTAGCCGCAGGGAGCAAATCAAGTCCATCGGCTGCGGCTAAAACGATCGCTTCTGCCGCAAAGGCATTGGCAGCAATTTGTCCAACAGTTTGCTGTAAGATGGGGTCTTCTGCTGCTTGCTCGGATACGGCATGATAAAAAGTCCGGGGACGTTTATGGACAAGGTTTGTGGCATCACGCAGAACGCTGCGAATAATACCAGCGTTAATAGCAGTCAAGAATAATTGCGGGACGATATTGTATGGCAGGTTGTCTTTGTCTGTGTCCGTCTCAAAAAACACTTCACTTGTTTCGACACGAACATTGGTGAATGTGGTTGTTCCTGTGCCTGTAAGTCTTTGTCCGAAGCCGTCCCAATCATCTATCAGATCAATTCCTTCACGGTTAGTAGGAATTAATATGAACGCTGTAGTGCCATCGGGTACTAGTACCCGCACAAAAATCCAGTCTGCATAAAGACTGCCAGTGCTGTAATACTTCGTCCCATTCAGACGATAGCCGTCGCCATCGGGAGTTAATTTTGTATTCACAACTTGGCCACCGCCAGCCCGTTTAACTTCTAATTCTGTAGAAGCGAGGCCAATAATTGCCCCATCAGCCACGGCTTTTAACCAACGCCGATTTCTTTCGGTGCGTTCAGAACGCAAAATTCGCTCTGTGACAGAAAAATGATTGCGGACAATGTGAGCTACGTTCGGGTCTGCATCGCCTAACTTAATCACCACCTCGAATAATTCTCTTGCTGTGCTACCACCGCCACCTTCGGCTACGGGGATTCGTAATGCACCTAACTTGGAACGTCGAATTAATTCAACTACATCAAAAGGCAAGATGCGATCGCGATCGCGATCACTTGCTCCCAGAGCTATATAGTCGAGCAACTGTTGGAGTTCCGGTGAGTTAGTTCTGATTGGAGCCGAAAACTGGATTGTTGTATCTGCAACTTTTTCTAGACTTTTAATCATTATTTTTATCTCCAAATTTTTTCTTGTAGAAAATCTATGTTGGCGAGTTGTAAGCAACTAGTACAGGTCGGCGTAAATAAACTTTCATCGCCGTTTTGTTGATTCGCCTAGCCTGAATCCCTCTTAGTTATGAAGAACTTCGTTGAAACAAGAATCCCCCGCAGCCATGTATGGAGAGAACGTCAAGAATGCTTTTATCTCTGCGGCGTTTACCGCTGGTAACACATTTAAGTTAAGCTAAACACTATTAAACAACTAAAAATTTATCGAAATACCGTAGATTAATAATCCTTAATTTTCTATAAGTTGTCAATCTTTTATCAGCACAGGGGCTGGCGTTGCTGATTGACCCATAACTGAACAGATGGCCGTTGCCATTGATGTTTAGCGTATGCAACCAAATTCTCTGGTACTGGGTCGTCATTTAAAATTAGGCGATGGAGTATGAGTGCGAGATCGACATCGGCGATAGACCACTGACCAAAGAGGTTTTCCGTATTAGCAGATAGTAGTAACTCGGCGGCGAAGAACAATTTCTCGGCTGCTGTTTGCGCCTTCTGTGATAGAGGTGGCTTTGTTGCCCCGTAGAATATCACTTCAGTAGGACGCTCTTGTTTGATAGGTGTGAGATCGCTGCGGAGCCAAGCTTGCACCTGACGCGCTCTTGCCCGATTCTGTGGTTCTGCTGGGTATAACGGAGTACCAGGAAAAACTTCATCAATGTATTCAGCGATCGCCGAAGACTCCGACAACGAGAATTCATCGTGAATTAAGGTCGGTACACGGCTCGTCAAAGACTTAGTTGCAAAACCTGGTTCATGCTGGGCTTTAGCTGCAAGGTCAATGGTCTGGATGTCGAACAACAGTCCTTTTTCATGCAGAGACACGAATGCCGACAGTGCATAGGGGCTGATGTACTGGATATCGACATAGAGAAGAATAGATGTGGATGACAATGTTTTCTCCTGTGAGGACTGTTGACTATAGATTAATGACTAAATAACTGCTGGCGATCGTTCAGATTCAAAGAAACGGTTAGCAGGGCGGGGGAGTCCCAGATTTTCCCGCAAGGTTGTTCCCTCGTACTCGGTGCGGAAAATTCCCCGGCTTTGGAGTTCGGGGATTACCTTGTCAACAAAATCGTTCAACCCTTCAGGAAGATAAGGGAACATAATGTTGAAGCCGTCAGAGCCTTCCTCAAACAGCCATTTTTCCATCTCATCGGCGATGGTTTGGGGTGTACCAACGAAAGCCAACCCGCCATAACTGCCAACGCGTTGCGCCAGTTGTCGAATAGTGAGATTTTCACGTTGCGCTAAGGCTATTACTCTTTCTCGTGAAGAGTGTCCGGCATTAGTTGGGGGAATTTCTGGTAAGGGGCCATCAGGGTCAAAACCGGAAACATCGTAGCCCAGCGCACCATTTAAGCTGGCGATTCCACTGTCGTAATGTACGAGGCTATCTAAATAAACACGTTTGGCTTGTGCTTCAGCGACGGTTTCCCCGACCACAACTAAAGCACCAGGAAGAATTTTTATACTATCGGGGTCACGTCCAATCGCTTTCGCGCGTCCTTTGATATCTGCAAATAAAGCCTTACCAGCCTCCAGATTACCCGCTGGCGCAAACACAGCCTCGGCAGTTTCGGCGGCTAATTGCCGTCCCGCTTCCGATGCGCCAGCCTGGACAATTACAGGCCAGCCTTGGACGGGTCTAGCAATATTTAATGGCCCCCGCACCGAGAGATATTTGCCTTTGTGATTCAGAACGTGAAGCTTATCGGGGTCAAAATAAATCCCGGCTTCCACATCCCGAACAAAGGCATCATCAGCAAAGGAATCCCAAAGCCCCGTAACAACATCATAAAATTCCCTCGCCCGGCGGTAGCGTTCGTCATGCTCTATCTCTTCTTCTAAATTAAAGTTGAGTGCGGCATCTGGATTGGCTGTAGTGACGATGTTCCAGCCAGCACGACCGCCACTGATATGGTCTAGAGAGGCGAAGCGACGCGCGATGTGGTAAGGCGCATCATACGTTGTGGAAGCTGTAGCTACTAATCCGATGTTTTCGGTGACGGTAGAGAGGGCAGAAAGCAGGGTAAACGGCTCGAAAGATGTCACCGTATGACTGCGTTTCAGAGCGTTGACTGGCATATTTAGCACTGCTAAGTGATCTGCCATGAAGAATGCGTCAAATTTGCCTTGCTCTAGTTTTTGGATGAATTTTTTCAGTGCAGAGAAGTTGAAATTAGCATCAGGTATAGCCCCAGGATAACGCCAAGCCCCTGTATGTATGCTTACCGGGCGCATGAATGCACCAAGTTTTAATTGCTTCGTTATGCTCATTATTCCTCCGTATTATGAATTGAATGCACCGCTCTCCCCTGAAAACTCAATCTTTAAGATGCGGATGAGAGATATTTATGATTAATTTGTATAAATAATTCGTCATTAAGAATCTGAATCTTTTCTAAAGAATAAATTGCACAAATACTTCAAACAGAACTATTCCCTGTTCCCTTTGCTTCTTATTAATGCACTTCCACTTCAAAATTTTCTTCGTGTAAATATTTCAAAGCTTGCGTTATCTTTTGCCCGATTAATTCGACGTGGAATTGACCAACGCGGCGATCGCCTACAGTTTCCACACTTCCACTCAGGATATTGACATCTACATCAAACCGTCGGGCTAAGGTGGCGAAAATTGGCTGACTGGCTTGTTCTCCCGCAAAGGCGATCGTGGCGAGGACAGCACCAGGTTTTAGTCTATAACCATTACGACGAGGAAAAAATTCTTGGGCAAGAAATGATTCTGGTTTGGAGATTAAATCACTAACATATCCCTTTTCGACAATTTTGCCTGCGTTGAGTATTGCCACACTATCGCAGATTTGCTTGACTACACCCATTTCATGGGTAATTAGTAAGATTGTTAAACCCATACGCTTGTTTAGGTCACGTAACAGGTCTAGAATTGACCTCGTAGTTTGGGGATCGAGTGCAGATGTGGCTTCATCAGAAAGTAATACATTAGGTTCTCCAGCCAAAGCCCTAGCGATACCTACTCGTTGCTTTTGACCACCAGAAAGTTGTGCTGGATAAGCATCTGCCTTACCTTTCAACCCGACAAGTGAAATCAATTCTTCCACTTTTGCCCGACGTTGCAATCTGCTATAGCCCATCACTTCCAAAGGAAAAGCAATATTTTCCGCCACAGTTCGGCAACTCAGTAAATTAAAGTGTTGAAAAATCATTCCAATATGTTGACGGGCGCGACGCAGTTTATCTCCTGACAATTTTGTTATTTCCTGTCCATCAACTACAACTGAACCCGATGTCGGTTTTTCTAGTTGATTAACACAGCGAATTAATGTGCTTTTACCCGCGCCACTTTGACCTAAAACACCAAAAATTTCTCCTGGTTTGACATGAACACTCACACCATCTAACGCAACAACTTTTTGGTTGCCTTGGTGATAAATTTTACGAACATCGGTAAATGTAATCATCTCAGAATGCTTCCACGATAAATTATTATTTTTTAAGGAATAGGAATCACTGAACCTTGATATTTATCTCTAATAAATTGTTTGACTTTATCATCGCGGAGTAACTTATATAATTTCTGAATTCTGGGGTCAGTTTCTTTGCCTTTTAAGGTTGTAACTGTTACAGCATAAATTTGCTCGTTTGCTGACTCTATTGCTAAAGCATCTTTATCAGTTTTCAAGCCAGCTTGTAAAATCCAATTACCTGTAACTCCGGCTAAATCCACATCAGGAAGACTGGGAATTGCTTGCGCTCCTGGTATTTCTTTAATTTGGATATTTTTGGGGTTAGCAATAATATCTTTAGGACTTGCCGGACGAACATTTTCCTTAAGTTTGATTAAGCCTGATGATTCCAAGACTTTTAAAGCCCGATGAGCATTACTAGGATCATCAGGAATTGTGACTAGGGCTTTATTCGGTAAATCTTTGAGGGACTTATATTTTTTAGAAAAGAGTCCCACGGGATTTAAATGAATTTGCGGCGTAAAAGCATACATTTCAAAGTTATGTTTCTTGCCATAGTCCTCCATAAAAGGGATATGTTGGAAATAATTGGCATCAATCACACCATCTTTCAAAGCAGTGTTATTCTGCACAAAGTCATTGAATGTAACTATTTCGATATCTAGTCCCGCTTCTGGTGCTAAATTCTTTTTGACAAACTCTAAAATTTCGCCGGCTGGAACTGGTGTGACACCAACTTTGATTTTTTCTTTAGTTGCGCTTGTAGTAGTGTTAGCCGCTGGGGTTGCTGATATATTTGCAGTTGTACTAGCAGCAGAATTATTTTGTGGTGAACTACAGCTAGAAAATATTGTAGAAGCAGCAAATGAGGTAATGGCTATGACAAAGAATCGACGGTTAATATTGATGGTATTCATGCGATCGCCTATTTTAATCAACAACAACGTGATAAAATCTTCGTCTTCTTAATTACGAATTACGAATTATCTCGATTTACCACTTTTGGTCAGGAATCCAGTTTGGGGGCGCAAGATGCGATCGCCAAACTCAATCCTATACCCAGCACAAACAATACAGCAAAAACCTTAATTTTTTGATACTTAAATAATTCCCTCCCTTTGAAAACACCTAAAATTTTATTTATCATTTGCCTTAACATAAATCAACCCTCATTTATGTCACATTATTCCAATGCAATTTTGGGTTTTTAAAAGTATCATGAATTTATTATTGGGATAGAAAAACATCTTTTATCTATGCCCAAATTTCTGGCTAAACTTAGTCAATAACTATCTGCAACTAGTTCTATTAAAAACGATATAATATATTTATTGCCTAAATAATTGCTGTGTTTATTGCGACTAAATTTGAGTTTTTATATATCAATTTTTAACAAAAATCTTTCCAAAATTAAACAAAGAAAAAGATTACTAATTATTCAATAATTAGTAATACTAGAAGGTGTTATGAATACAGCTTGAATAAATAATAAAGTAGTTTTTCTACTTTTTATTTAATATTTATTAATCATTTACACTCACAAGTTTTGGCAGTTTAGATACAGGTATATCTAAGAAGTAAGACAAAACTTCTTGCCGCCAAGTGTCATAAAGTGTTGGCAAATTATCAATTTCAACTCCAATAGCTTTTTGACTCAATTGCCAATGATTCCGAAGATAAGAATTGCGCCGACGTTGACCTTCTTCATCAGCTTCTAAAGCTTGGAAAATTAAATCTTCTTTCTCTACTTGTGAAGCATGATCAAATTTACGTTGCCACCAATCAACCACACCTAAACGATGAACTGCTTCATCTGGTAAGATTTTTTCTGCTGCATATTTGGCTGAGTCTGGGTCACTGATTTTGTTAGTACGGCTGTTAATAAATAACAAAGCCACAATATGCAATTCATAATGTAATTCAAATGCTAAAAAGCCTTGCCAATTACGAATGGGTAAATCACCCATATAATCCCAATGCTTCTGCACTTGTTTTTGGATATCTTCAATGGGGTCATGTCCAGATATTGCTTGCGCTCTTAAACGGGTGTTTTGGGCGTGTGCGCCATCATCCCCTATTTGTCTGCTCAAAAATAGCTGTAGGTCAGGGTCAGGAAAGGAGTCAATTATCTTGGCACAGACTTGCACAATAAATAAATCATGGGCTGCACCAGCTACACGAAAACGATAAAAATTCTCTCTTTCTTCATCAGTTTCCGGTGGTCTTGGTTCAACTAATCGCTTTTTGGGAATGTGCGGTGCGTATTTATCGACTAATTTATCGAAGATTTCCAGTTCTAAATCTGTAGTCCAAGCTGGACGAGTCAAAATTGCAGTCATAAAGTCTCCTTTGGTAGTGAGGAGTAGGAAAAGATGTTTGGATTCAATCTAAAATCTAAAATTCTTAGCCCCTATTTTGGCGTTGGCGATCGCTTCACTTTCTTCTGTTAACGCTCTTACTCTTGGTATAATCTCCGTAGCAAAACGCTCCATTTCTGTAGCGAAAGGTTGGAATTGCAGCATGAAAGTATCAATTCCTACTTTGGTAAATTCAGTAATACGCTGGGCTACGGTTTCATAACTCCCAACCAAACCAGCCGCAGTCCCGCCATTGCTTCCTACACCGGGATATTTAGCCATATTTTTGAACATGACCACTTCGGAATCTACTCCTTTGAGTAGTTCTGTGCGATCGTCTTGTGCAAGTACCATTGCTCTTAAATTTTGATATTCTGCTTCGGCTTCTGAGTCTGTCGGTCGAGCAATTACAAACGCTGACATCGCAAAGCCTAACGGTTGAGAGCGAGAGTGAGCTTTTTGCCGCACCTGAGCAATTGTTTCGCGGATAACTTCTATCGGACGACCATTTAGAAAGAATGTGTGCGCTTCTTTTACTGCGAGTTCTTGCGCTGGTTCTGACTCTCCCCCTACATACACACGCAGATGGGGTTTAGCGATAGGTGGAGGATTCAACTTCAAATCATTGATGTGAAAATAGTCGCCGTGGAAGTTAACGTTTTCCCCACTCCACAAAGCTTTGACAACTCTTATCCATTCGTCAGAATAGCGATAACGTTCGTCGTGAGACAAAAAATTGATCCCTGGTTTTTCCATTTCTGGACGGAACCAAGCACTCACTAAGTTAATTGCAAAACGTCCTTGGCTAATTGCATCAATACCTAAAGCCATCTTGGCTAAGACAGCAGGATGAAACAATAAAGGTTTGACAGCTGCAATAATCTCTATAGAGTCTGTCGCTTCTGCAAGTGCTGCTGCTGTTGTCCAGGTTTCCATCTGGTCAAGTTCTTGATTTCTGGGATTGATGATATGTTGCGCTATTAAAGTTGTGGTAAATCCGCACCTTTGGGCCAACCTAATTAAATTCTTGGCTCGTGAGTAACTAGCATCACGAGGTTCAAGAGGATGGTTCATTACGCCGCAGTTGCCGTAAACAGGAATCCATATCCCATAGCGTGGTTCAGACATAGCTTTCTAGAACCTTTGTAGTCGGCACTAAAACCTTAGTTTAGTAACCAGAATATTCTACTGTAAATCGGTAGATTTATAGTACTATACTATAAGGCTTGCACAGATGAAGATAAAAAACAAGGGGTATATATATTTTTATCTCCTTTGTTTTTGCCGAACTTGGAGGTAAGAATGTCAGAACCACGCTATGGTATTTGGTCGCCTGTTGGGGGTAACTTTGGCCCGCTGAATACGCCGGATGAACCGATGAATGCTAGTTATGAACGCACGCGATCGCTAGTATTAGAAGCAGAACGTTTAGGATATGTCACAACCTTAGTTGCCCAACACATTGCCAACCCCCGCAGTTTAGATTTAGAACAGCTAGAAACTTGGACAGCTTGTGCAGCCTTAGCAGAAGCTACGGAAAGTATAGAAATTATCGCCGCCATTAAACCTTTATTATTTCACCCAGCCGTCTTAGCGAAGATGGCTTTAGGTATTGATGCCATTAGTCAGGGACGTTTTGCCATTAACTTAATTAGTGCTTGGTTCCGTCCAGAAATGGAACGGACTAATATTCCCTTTCCGCCCCACGATGAACGTTACCGCTATTCAGGTGAGTGGTTACAAGTAGTAAGAGCCTTGTGGAGTGGAGAAAAGGTTAACTTTGAAGGCGAATATTTCAAAATTCAAGATTTAAGTTTTCGACCCTTTCCTGTTGCTCAACCCTATCCACGGATTTATCTTGGCGGCGCATCAGAGCCAGCGCAGATATTAGCAGCGCAACAAGCTGATGTTTACTTTATCAACGGTCAACCAATTGCAGATGTCCGCAAAGTAATTCAACAAGTTATCAGCCGTCCCCGTTCCTTACCTCAAACAGTCCGTTTTGGTTTATCAGCCTTTGTGATTGCGCGTCCGACCGATGAAGAAGCACAAGCAGAACTAGAACGACTGATGGCACTGCAAAAGCTGGAAGAACAATATAAATTAAGTGTTGCCAAAGGCGTTGACAAAGAAGCGGTTATGTTTCAACTCTTTGCTAAAAATCCCGCTGTTGGGGGGAATGGTGGTACAGCCGCAGGTTTAGTTGGCAGTTATGATACAGTCGCCACTCGCGTTGCCGCTTTTGTTGATGCAGGTATCGATACTTTTATGCTGCAATTTAATCCCTTTGTGCAGGAGATGACACGTTTTGCCGAAGAAATTATGCCGCGTGTGCGACACTTGCAAAAAGTTGCTTAGGAATTTCTCAGCAGACAAAAGTAACAAGATTAACTCGCAATACTTAATGTTTGACAAACTAATAGTTAGAGTATCATACTATTTGTGATTCGTTTTACGTACTCTTTGCGTATATTATGCAGACTCTATTTTCTGCATAATTAGTCCAATAAAACGGCACTCATTTATCACAAACAAATCAGCGGCTACTGCTAAGGCAACATCAAAAAGGAGAAAGAAATTGCTCACAGAAAATGAACTACAACTAAATGCTGACGTGCTGGTGATTGGTGGTGGCCCTGCCGCAGCATGGGCAGCATGGTCAGCAGCATCTCAAGGTGTCAAAGTCATCATTGTTGATAAAGGTTTTCTGGGTACAAGTGGTGCTGCTGCTGCGAGTGGTAATGGCATCATGGCTCCTTCTCCAGAGAACTGGGAAAAAGTTGTCTCGGAGCGTTTTCGTGTAGGAAAAGGCCTCGCTAACTTGCGTTGGATAGAGCGTGTAGTTGAAAAAACTTGGCTGAGTTTGCCCTTATTAGAAGATTGGGGTTATCGTTTCCCGAAAGAAAATGGGGAATCTGTGCGTCAGAGTTATTATGGCCCGGAATATATGCGGGTAATGCGGAAAAACTTGCTGCGTTCTGGGGTGCAGATTCTCGACCAAAGCCCGGCTCTTGAGCTTTTAGTAGCTGAAGATGGTTCTGTGGCTGGGGCAAGAGGTGTACAAAGACAACATCATCGTTTTTATACTGTTCGTGCTGGTGCAGTAGTATTGGCGAATGGCGGTTGTGCATTCTTAAGTAAAGCATTAGGTTGCAATACTAATACAGGTGATGGAATGCTAATGGCGGTAGAAGCTGGTGGTGAACTCTCCAGTATGGAAGCATCTAATCACTATGCAATCTCCACTGCTTTTAATGCCACAGTCACACGGGGTGTTCCCTTTGGTTGGGCTAGTTATAGCGATGAAGCAGGTAATGATTTAGGTGGCTATATTAATGGTCGTCGTGATCCTGCATTCCTTCCAAATGCCCTGATGAAAGGGTCTGTTTATGCTCGTTTAGATAGAGCTACACCGGAAGTCAAAGCTGTGATTGAAAAGTCTCATTTCATCGCTTTTCTACCTTATAAAAAAGCTGGGATTGATCCCTATACAGAAAGAGTACCTGTGACATTGATTTTAGAAGGGACAGTCCGGGGTACAGGTGGTGTTCGGATTATTGATGATAGTTGCGCGACAAAAGTACCTGGACTATATGCTGCTGGGGATGCGGCATCACGGGAATTTCTAGCTGGTTTAGCTTCTGGTGGTGGCGGCCCTAATGCGGCTTGGGCAATCTCTACAGGGCAGTGGGCAGGAGAAGGGGCAGCTAAGTTTGCTAAGAATTTGGGCGCACGTGCAAATGAAAGAATTGCACGTGCAGCGGGACAAGTGGGAATGCGTTCAGACTCCTCCACCTCTGCAACATTCGATAGTGATGCGATCGCGCGTGGTGTGCAAGCTGAAATGTTCCCATTGGAGAAAAACTACTTGCGTTCGGAACAGAAACTTCTAGATTCCCTCGCTAAATTAGAAACGCTGTGGCAGCAAGTACAAGGTAATCCCAAACAAGATAGTGTACGCGATATCGAATTTTCTCGGCGTGCAGTTGCTCTGACTGCTGTCGCCAGATGGGCATATTTTAGTGCATTACATCGCACAGAAACCCGCAGCGAACACATTCGTATAGACTATCCCCAGACCGATCCCCATCAGCGTTATTATCAAGCCACAGGCGGCTTAGATAAGCTGTGGGTAAGACGTGATTGGATAACGGATGCACCTGCTACGCCATCATTACAAACTACTCCATCCACACCTGCTGTATCAAAGTTGTAGCCAAAATAAAATCATGATTGAGCTTGTCAGCCATAAACTCTGTATTAATTGCAATCTGTGTGTTCAAGTTTGTCCGACTAATGTCTTTGATGCAGTTCCTAACCAACCACCTGTAATTGCTCGCAAAGAAGACTGTCAAACTTGTTTTATGTGTGAGGCATATTGTCCGGCGGATGCGCTTTATGTTGCACCCCAATCTCATACAGAGATTGTAGTTAATGAGGATGATTTGATTGAAAGTGGCATTATGGGTGAATATCGTAAGATATTAGGTTGGGGATATGGCAGAAAAAATAATAGTGAGTTAGATACTGCTCATAAACTCCGCCAACTGCCACGTCCTTATCAAAGTTAATAGCTATGTCAGTAAGTTGGGTTGAACGAAGTACAACCCAACTTATTATTATCTTTAACTGAAAAGCTGATTAATAAACCTGATACGGTAGGTTTGTTAAACTATTGTAAATCTAAAATTTTTCAGCACAATTGATAGTTGCTCCTCATAAAAAGTTGGCAGGAGAAGTTGCGAAATATGCAATTAATCGGAACTAAAAAGTCTCAAAATTATCTTGATATAGCTAGGTCTTTAGCAAAGGAATTTGCGGAAACTGCTGTAGAGCGAGATGCAAAAGGGGGAACACCAAAATATGAACGCGATCGCCTGCGCCAAAGCAACTTGTTAAAATTGATCGTACCGACAGAGTACGGTGGTGTAGGAGAAAGCTGGATTACCGTTCTCAGAATTACCCGTGAGTTTGCCAAGGTTGATAGTTCTATTGCTCACGTCTTTTCTTACCACCATCTAGGTGTAGTAGTTCCTCACATATTTGGTTCAACAGAGCAGAAACAGCGATATTATGCAGAAACTATTGACAACAATTGGTTTTGGTGCAATGCCCTCAACCCTTTAGATAAAAGAACGACGCTGACACCAGAAAATAATTATTTCCGTCTTAACGGCATTAAAAGCTTTTGCTCTGGCTCCCAAGATTCGGATATATTACCAATCACCGCTACTGATCAAGAAACTGCTGAATTGAAAATTCTGGCAATTCCTACCCAACGCCAAGGTGTGACTGTTCATGATGATTGGGATAATATGGGGCAACGTCAAACAGACAGCGGTACTGTGACATTTGAAAATGTACTGGTATACCCAGACGAAATTCTGGGTATTAGAGATAAACCCAGTCAACCCTTCACCACTATTCGCGCCTGCTTAACTCAATTGAATCTGGCTAATATCTACCTGGGAATTGCCCAAGGAGCATTTGAAGCTGCTAAAACCTATACTGGCACTAATACAAAACCTTGGCTGACATCAGGTGTAGAGAGTGCAACCAAAGATCCTTATATCCTCCAACACTATGGCAATATATGGGTTGACCTTCAGGCTGCTACTTGTTTAGTTGACCAAGCAGGAGAATTATTACAACAAGCTTGGGATCAGGAATGGTCACTCACTGCAGAACAACGGGGAGAATGTGCGCTGTTTATTGCTACTACCAAAGTTATCGCCACTAGAGTTGGTTTAGACATCACCAACCGCATCTTTGAAGTTATGGGCGCACGCGCTACTAATGCTAAATATGGCTTTGACCGTTATTGGCGGAATCTCCGCACATTCACTCTCCATGATCCAGTTGATTATAAAATCCGAGACATAGGAAATTGGGCGTTAAACGATGAACTACCAAAACCCAACTTTTACTCTTAGAGGTTGTTGGCAAAAAGGAAATGCGATCGCATTGATAAATTCAAAAATTTCACTAAAAAATTTGAGAGAACATGAATCATATTTGTGTAATTTTTGATTTGGATGGAACATTAGTTGATAGTGAGAAGCTTTGTAACCAAGCATTTATTGATCTGCTACCGTTTATCAACGAATCAGTTGAAAGTCTGATTCGACGATATCGCGGCAGAAAATTGGCTTTAATTTTAGCGGACATAGAAATGAGGTTTGGCGCAAAGCTACCCATAGATTTTGAAGCAACATATCGTCACCATGTAGATGAGTTATTTGAATTTTACTTGCAGCCAATAACAGGTGTTCCAGAGATGCTAAAAACCCTGAAATATCCATTTTGTGTTGCTTCAAGTGCGCCCATAGCAAAAATTCGTAAGGCTCTCAATGTAACTACTCTGTCTCATTACTTTGGAGATCGCTTGTTTAGCTCTTATGAGGTAGGCGCGTGGAAACCAGATCCAGGTTTATTTTTATACGCAGCAAATAAAATGGGTTTCTCTCCCGAATATTGTGTTGTCATTGAGGATAGCGATGTAGGAATTCAAGCAGCACATTCAGCAGGAATTTATGCGTTGCAATATTCTGAAGAATTAGAGGAAAAAAATAATGTGTTTTCTAATATGCAATTTCTTTCGCAACGGCTCGATAAAATTTACACGATGAAATGCGATCGCTCATCAATCGCAAAGAATAATAATTAGCACTTCAATGAGAAAATGCTCAATTTAAGGCACAATCGGTTCAAGCTTGTGATTTTTGATTGTGATGGAGTCTTGGTTGATAGTGAACCAATCGTCAATCGCATTTTTGCACAAACGCTCACCGAAGCTGGATTTCCGATTACCTATGCAGAAGTAACTCAAAAATTTATAGGCAAGTCTCTACAAACCTGTTTAGAGATTATTGAGGAATCTTATAATAAATCATTGCCGAAAAACTTTGTCGAACGTTGCAAGGAACGAGAAATAGCCGCATTGCAGCAAGAATTAACAGCAGTTTCCGGCATTACCGAAGTATTAGAGCAAATTACATTACCAAAATGTGTGGCATCAAATAGCAGCCACCGTCATATTCAACTGGTATTAAATTTAACAGGAATTTTGCATCAATTTAAGGGCAAGTTATACAGCGCTCATGATGTTTCGCGCCCCAAACCTTTTCCTGATGTGTATCTCCATGCAGCCGAGCAAATGAACACAAATCCAGAACATTGTGTTGTGATTGAAGACTCTGTAACAGGTGTGCAAGCAGGATACGCAGCAGGGATGACGGTTTTTGGTTATGCCCAACATAGCGATCGCACTGCGCTAACTGCGGCTGGAGCTAAGATAGTTTTTCATGATATGCAGCAGCTTTGCCAACTGATATCCGAACATCAGTGATTCATGATCTAATACTACAATTCTCTAGGATTTGGTCGCCAGCGTAAAACGTAAGCTTCTAAAACACGCACTCCCCAATCAAGGAAAACGCTAATGGATGCCAAAATTACTAATATTGCCCAAGCTTGATCAACATTTAAAGTTCCCTGGGCTGACATTAATAGATAACCTAAACCCCGCGTTGAACCGATATATTCAGCGACTAACGCCCCGACTAAAGCCATACCCAAACTTGTGCGAATCCCGGCAATTACCCAACTCAAAACAGAAGGTAAAACAACCATGTACAACATCTGCCAACGATTTGCCCCCATCACCTGAAAAGCCGAAACCAACTCGCGTTCAATACTTTGGAGTCCCTGATAAGTTGTAAAAAATATGGGGAAAAACGCGGCTAAAGCTGCTAATAATACTTTTGAGAGTAATCCAATGCCAAACCAGACAATAAAAAAGGGAGCTAAAGCAATTCGAGGTAGAGAATTAAATATCTGAACATAGGGAAGCGTGATTTTTGCCCCTGATGGCGAATAAGCAAGCAGAATTCCCAGACTCACACCGCCAGTCATTGCTAAAGCCAGTCCAGTCATCGCCTCTTGAAATGTCACAAAGATATGTTGAAATATGCTACCGCTAGATAATAACTTCCATATTTCTTGGACAATTGCACTCGGCTTACCAACCAATGCTGGTTCAATAAACTGAGGAATGTTAAATGCTCCTGTCCCAATTTCCCACACTAGCAAAATTACCGCCAGAGGTGTGAGTTGTATCGCTATTTGTTGTAAGCGTTGCCACCCTTGAATTTGATGGGGTTGAAAACTGGGTGTTTTTGGCTGTTTATTAGTAGCAGAGAGCGTGGATTGTCCGAGAGGGAAAATTTTATGGCGGGTAGTTTTCATTTTATGTTTTAAAGAGTGCGAATCCTCGGTCTTGTTGTTGTAATACTTGTGTGGTTAACTCTGACCACATCTCACGCTGGATTTGCTGAAATCTCGGATCGGTACGAATGGCGATCGCCGATCGTTCTGTGGGTAAATCAATCTGAAATTCCTTGACAATTCTGCCAGGACGCGCGCTTAAGAGAAATACCCGCTCTGAAAGTGCGATCGCTTCATCCAAGTCATGAGTTACTAAAACAAAGGTGCATCCGGTATCACGCCATAATCGCAGAAATTCATCTTGTAACAGAGCGCGTGTTTGAGCATCTAAACTACTTAGCGGCTCATCCAGTAACACCACATCTGGTTGATAAATCAGCGTGCGAATTAACAACACACGCTGCTGCATTCCCCCTGATAATTCTCTGGGAAAGCTATTTTCAAAGCCAGACAACCCATATTTTTCGAGCATTGTCAAGGCTTTTTTTCTTCTTTCAGTTCGAGGTATACCACGAATTTCTAGAGGTGCAGTCACATTATCGATAACTGTCCGCCAGGGTAACAAAGTTTGCTTTTGGAACAAGTAGCCAATTTCTTGGATTCCGCTGGTGTTAAAACTACCATTGACATCTGTACCCGGACTAGTTAAACCTGCAATCACATTTAATAAAGTACTTTTACCACAACCACTAGGCCCAATTAAGGTTACAAACTCACCACGATTAATAGTCAAGCTGACATTCTGTAGTGCATCAATGCGCTTATTTTTACTCCAATAAGAAATGCCAAGATTTTGAGTAGTGATTGTCGGGAGTGACATATTAGGTTGTTCCTTAAGCTCGATGACCGGCAAATTTATCAAATACCCCTTCAGCATAAGGAACCATTTTCTTAATAATTCCCGTATCAAAAAATACTCTTTGGTCAGCCAAATAAGCAGCTTCACTGATAGAGGCATCTTTCGGCACTGAGCGTTTGAGTTCGGTATTCAGACCTGTGAGGATAGCGTCTAAATTTTGACTATCAAACCGTTTACCGACGACTTTAAGAATGTCTTCTGGTGCAGTTTGGTGCATATATGTAAAAGTGCGATTGACAACTTCAACCAATCTTTTAATAGCTTCCGGCTTTTCAGAAGCAACGCGCTCATGACTAAGCCAAGCACGAGTCATCGCCTCGTTAGCACCAAAATATTTCTTATGCACATCTGGATCTAAAGCATTTAATAGTTGAAAAACTGTGCCTTCTTTGATTAATTTATGGAGGTCGGGCGCACCTGCGATCGCAGCGTCTACTTGTTTAGTTTTGAGCAATGTATAAGTAGAAGCTGTTGTACTTTGAACATACTCAACATCTTTATCGTTCAGACCATTTTGCCGCAGATATTTGACGAATACGGCCCAACTCCAAGTGCCAATTTCACCCGCGGAAATTTTTCTACCTTTGAGGTCAGCAACACTCTTAATTTGAGAGCGTAAATCAGAACGAACAATTAAGGAAGTATCAACCAGATTCCGACGATTAGCGACGACATTTAACGGCACTCCCTTCAAGCGAGAAAGATAAACGTGCAGAGGTGCTTGGGCGCTAAAATCAATTTCTCCCGCAATCAACGCATCTCGCATTTTGGCACTACTTTGGAAAGTAATGACTTCAGCATTCAAACCAGCAGCATTAAAATAACCTAAATCCTGGGGAATCCAAACATCAATTGAGTTAATACCACTTACAGCCCCCAATTTAATACTGATAGTTTCTTGATTAGCAGCAGGTTTAGTTATATTATTACAGGCTTGTGTAACTATAGCAGTTGTTACTCCTAAAGAAGCATATTTTAAAAAGTCTCTACGTCTGTGCATTTGCTTATTCAAGATTTATTTAAATTACAAGCAAGTAATATTAATGTGGGAATTTGGAGTTAAAGCGTTGCTAAATTAGGGGATAAAATTTCACGTAATCAAATCAGGATTTACGCAACTGGCAGATCTATTTTCTGGTACAAGAGTCAAGGGTCAATGGTCAAAAACTAAGGTTTTTTTGGACTATTGACCATTGACTATTGACAGCCTAAACGAAAAAAATCTGACACTTGCGTAAGTCCTAAATTAGTCTTACTCTTCACTCAGCATTTTTCGCAGTTGTTCAATTAGCTGCAATAACTCGGTTATCAACAATCTGCTGGAAAGTTGCATCAGGTTGAATCAGTCCCCACTTCACCATCCAGTTGTAGGTGCGGTGGAAATCAGTTTCCGAGTATGGTGCTGGGTTGTTATAGCGCAGGCGGTTGCGCCGGAAATCTGATGGTTCGAGCTTGACAATCTCTTCTGATACGTCATCAATCAGATACTTTGTATAGCGGATAGGGTCTGTTTGCAAATCCTGAACAGCGCGACGAATAGCTTTATTAATCGCCTCGAAACTCTCTTCGTCTAGGTCGGGACTAGCAATTTCTAGACCGACATAGTGAGCCTCAGCGATAATCTTGTAGCCCAGTTTTTCGGCAACTGTAATCCAGGGTTCCATGACTGCAACTGCATCAACTAGCCCATCACGCAAAGCGACAAAGCGGTTGAATTGTTTATGTTGTCCACCGCCTTCGATGTGTACTACTTTAATCTCCTCTGGAGCCAAGAAGCCTTCAAGGGTTTGAATAGCGATGTAGTGAGAACCGTGGTGAAAGTTCACACCAACAGGTACATTAGCTAAGTCTTGGGGGATGTTATAGGGTGAATCTGGACGTACGATAATCGCTTGACTGGCGATCGCCGCCCGCTTGGCTATCACCTGTCCACCACGAGAACTGTCGTATGTGCGGCGGACTTGTCCCCATTCGCAAGCGCGGTAAAGGGTGCTTTGTCCTTGTTCAAATAAAGAAGGGCCGCCAAAAGAACTTACTTGGCGATGATCATCAATCAGTGTGATATTGGCTGGGCGATCGCCATAGTTGCGTTTGACAAACTCTATCTCTAGCCCTAAGTCGTTAAAATATCCTTGATCACGAGCTACATAGTAAGGCAATGAGAACACTGTCCCACTAATCTCGGTGGTAATTTTCTTGAGTGCCAAATTTGTGTTACTCAAGGTTGAACTCCCTATTTTGTATAAGTAAGGTTTATTCTCCGGTAAATACACGTATTTAGTCAAGATTAAAAATATTTATTTACAGTATCAACTAGATTCTAGAGAAACTGACTTGCTATTCAGCTATAGCAATCGTCAAGCGATCAATTTGAATTAAACAAGAGCGATCGCTCTGCTCAATACTTTAATTATTCGCCACTTGATGTTTCCCCAAGTGGATTAACCGCGCCATTTGGGGTAATTGCTGGATGAACAGTATCGAACCAATAATACAAACTACACCGCCTGCAATCAGTGTATTCGGAGCATTAAAGTAATATGCCGAAGTTCCGGCGAGCAAGTTACCGAAAGGCGACATCCCCATAAAGCACATAGCATAAAAGCTCATCACCCTACCCCGTTTGCTATCTTCCACAATAAATTGCAGCAGCGTATTACTAGCAGCTACCTGAAGCGTAGAACTCCAACCAACTAAAACTAAAGCTAATTGCGAAATCCAGAAAACTTGAGATAAAGAGAAAAATATAAAGCCAATTCCCATAATTGCTGGAGAAAAAGCAATGAGACGCTCTAAACCTGCCACCTTTTGCCGGAAACTGAGATAAACACAGGCGAACACTGAACCCATTGCGGCTGCGGCTGTGAGAAAACCCAAAGTTTCCGAACCTCCCCGCAGAACTTCGACTGCAAAGATGGGTAGCAGTGTTGTATATGACATTCCAACTAAGCTGGCTACTGCGAGTAACGACAAAATAGACCGCACAGGCAAGAATTGATAAGCATATTGAAACCCTTCTTTCAACTTCTGCCAAGGATTACTAGTATGTATTTCCACCTTTCTGGGTGTAATCTGCATAACTGAAATTGCCCAAATAGCCACAACATAGCTGAGACTATCGTATAAAAAGCAATAACCTGCACCAAACTTAGCAATAAAAATGCCGCCAAGGGCAGGGCCAATTAGCCTCGCAGTATGAAGAAAAGCTGCATTGAGGGCGATCGCATTTGCCATGAGTTCACGGCTGACCATATCACTAACAAATGCGTGACGTACAGGAACATCTAACCCTTTCAACAAACCTAACAATGTACTAAAAGTCAGCAATGTCCAGAAATCTGCCCAACCGAGAAATGTCATCACTGTCAAAATTACAGATAGGGAAATCCCGACAATCTGAAGCAGCAGTAACAGGTGATGGCGATTGTAGCGATCGGCTAAAATACCGGAAATTGGCGCTAAAGCAAATACTGGTAATTGTCCAAAAAATCCTGCTAATCCCAATAGTAAAGCTGAATCAGTTAATCGATAAATCAGCCAGAGAATCGCTACTTGCGTCATGAAACTGCCAGTCATCGACCAAGCTTGTCCAGCAAAATAAAGGCGATAATTACGCGATCGCAAAGCAGGTAGATCAAGATTCAACTGGAATCTATATTTAGATAATAATTTCATTAATTTATAGCAAATTGGCCTGACAAACACTCTGCGTTACTCTGCGCTAACCTCCTCACACCTTTGCGTTTAAAAAAAGAAACAGGAAGAAACAAGACAATAGCCTAATTCCTTCCTAGCTCAAAGGTAGAGAAATTCCTCAATTCCCACAAATTACACTGTCACCAATTCCCGATTTGCTACTAACGACTCAGGCTTGACCCAAATCTGATCTAAACCACCACTCCGCAGGCGATATTGCTGATTGGGATCTTGTTGTGGGTAATCTATGCGTTTGTGCATCCCTCTAGTTTCCTGACGTTGCAAACCACTGTTGTACATCCAACGCGCAGTCGCTACCATTGCCGCAGCTTCCCGCGATCGCACAATCTGACTATCATCCGGTGCATGACTATGACGGATTTCTTGCCATAGGTGATCTAATCTGTCTAAAGATGCACTTAACCCTGCATCACTACGGAAAAGGTTGCGATCGTACGGGAAAACTTCTGCTTGGGTTGCCGCGATCGCTTCATTTGCTGAGAATTTATCATGACCTTCACCACGCAATCCCGCTGCCCCAACGCCTTGGACACTGCGCTGAGAGGCTTGTTCTCCTAAACTAATTGCATAGTTAGCCGCAGATTGTCCCGACCAATAGCCAGAAGACATTGCCCAAGCTGCATTATGACTACCACCACCTGTAAAACCACCACAGATTAATTCCCGTGTGGCTGCATCTCCCGCCGCATACAATCCACTGACTGAGGTAGCGCAAGTGTAGTCAGCAATGCGAATTCCCCCAGTACCGCGGACAGTTCCTTCTAAACGTAAAGTTATGGGGAATCTTTGAGTAAAGGGGTCAATACCAGCGCGATCGAAGACAACAAAGAAGTTCGGTTGAGAGGCTCGCATCCAAGCTTTTGTCTCTTCATCCATATTTTGGTCGAGACGAGCATACACAGGCTCATTTAGCAATGTTTTGGCAATGACAGAGCGACCGCGCTTAGAACCTGCACCTTCAATTATCGTGCCATCTTCATAAGTGAAAGAAGCCCAATCATAATATCGAGTCTTGGTGACAGAAGAAAACGCCGGAGAAATTGCGTAAGCATTAGAAAATTCCATTCCAGAGAAGTCAGCACCCGCTTCAGCTGCCATTAAATAACCATCTCCAGTTAAGACATTACAACCCAGAGCCTTACTCAAGAAAGCACAGCCACCGGTGGCAATGACGACTGCACCAGCTTTAACTGTCCAAGATGTGCCAAATTGACGATTAATTCCCTTAGCCCCAGCTACAGCGCCTTCTGCATCTACGAGCAATTCTAAAGCGGGGCTGTGGTCTAGAATTTTCACCCCTGCTTGTTTAATCCGTTTCCGCATGAACCGCATATACTCTGGCCCTTGCAAGGAACGGCGGATAACTTGGCCATTAGCATCAACACTGAAACGATAACCCTCATCTGCCAGAGAATTAATGTTGTCGTAGGTGCGATCTAATACCCTCGTCATCCAGTGCCTATCTGCTAAAAAGCCTCCCATTGCTTCCCGACTGGCCATTGCTGCTTCCCGTTGTTCTGGCTCTGGTGGAATATACCAAACACCATTGCCAGATGCGGCGGCGGCACCACTTGTACCGCAGTAACCTTTGTCTACTAATACAACTTTTGCACCATTGCTGGCTGCACTCCAAGCAGCCCAAGTCCCAGCCGGGCCACCGCCAATCACTAATACATCGGCGGTTAAATTAATCTGAGAAGCATGTTGATGGATACTATTCATGAAATCAACTCCTTTAAAAGTAAGAAAAGGGGAAAGATGGAACTTCCCCAAAGATGCCAGATTAAAACTGGGTAAACCTTTTAGGGATCGGGTATGTGCCAATCTTTAATCTCAAAATCAGCGAGAAACTGTTTTGTGGAACTTAAGAGTTTCAATCCTGCCGCTGTCAAAGGTTTGGTGGGACAATGGTCTAACAGATAGGATTTTTTAACGATATTTGAGAAAACTCGACAGACTTATTTGTCAGGTCAAACGAGGTTTTTCGATAAAATACTAATTATTGACCGATTTAGTAGGATTTAATTTAGCAGTATTACATTACACCCCAGAAAATTCAAGTCCTTAGCGAATTAAATATATGGCAATCTAATTATCTGTAGTGCGAATACTTAGAAAAACTAAATAAAATAGATTTTTCGCTGGACAATATCATTCGTCACGCGATCCGCACCCACACATACTAACTAATAAGGTTTCAAATTATGGCTCATGCTTGCTGTGGCCCTGGTTATGCTTCCCCAGAAGCAGCTATCCAGGCAGAAAAGGAAACAGTGCTTTATGTAATTGCTGTGTATACAGGTACAGGCATTGAAGAACCAGATTATTTAGCAACTGTAGACGTTGATCCGCAATCTCCAACCTACTCCCAAGTAATTCATCGTTTACCTGTGCCTTATATTGGTGATGAGTTACATCATTTTGGTTGGAATGCTTGTAGTTCTTGTCATGGTGATGCCAGTAAATCCCGACGATTTAGTGTAATTCCTGGACAAAAATCTAGTCGAATTTACATTGTTGATACAGCAGAGACTAAAGCACCAAAACTCTATAAAGTTATTGAACCAGAAGAAATTAAAGCTAAAACCAACTTAACTGCACCTCATACAGTACATTGCCTCGCAGATGGTCATGTGATGATCTCAATGTTAGGTGACAGCGAAGGTAACGGCCCTGGTGGTTTTTTGTTACTAGATGAAAATTTTGATATTGCTGGACGCTGGGAACATCAAGCCGAGGGTATGCGGTTTAACTATGACTTTTGGTATCAGCCGCGTCATAATGTCATGGTTAGTAGTGAGTGGGCTGCACCCAAAACATATTACCCAGGCTTTGACCTCAACGATGTAACATCAGGTAACTATGGACAGCAGATACATTTTTGGGATTGGTCAACTCACGAAATTATTCAAACTGTTGACTTAGGAGAAGAAGGTTTAATCCCCTTAGAACTACGCTTTCATCATAATCCTGATAGCACACATGGATTTGTTGCGGCCGCACTCAGCAGTAATGTTTGGCATTGGCACAAGTCTAATGGCCATTGGCAAGTAGAAAAAGTCTTGGATATACCATCAATAGAAATAGAAGGCTGGCCGATACCTGTGCCATCGTTAATTACTGATATCTTAATTTCTCTGGACGATCGCTATATTTATTTCTCCAATTGGCTGCATGGAGATATTCGTCAATACGATATTAGTGATCCTGCTCATCCTCGTTTAACTGGTCAGGTTTGGTGTGGTGGTTTGCAAGGGTTAAGTGGCGAAGTCCAAGGGCATAAATTAGCTGGTGGCCCGCAGATGCTACAGCTGAGTTTGGACGGTAAGCGGCTTTATGTCACTAATTCCCTATTTAGCAGTTGGGATAATCAGTTTTACCCTGATTTGTCGAAAAGTGGCTCATATTTATTGCAGATTGATTGCGATACGGAAAATGGTGGGATGAAAATTAACGAAAATTTTTACGTTGACTTTGGTAAAGAACCTGCTGGCCCTGCTCGCGCTCATGAAATTCGCTATCCCGGTGGTGATTGTACTTCCGATATTTGGGTGTGATAGGTTACAGGTTACGGGTGACAGGTGATAGGGAATAGATATGGCTCGTTGGTGGAGAGGCTACGCTAGGAGAAGCAAGGTCTGAAGGCAACGACGAAAGGTGAAACCTTTGCGAGAAGTGGGTGTAGGGGATGAGTGCGTTCTTTCTCACTATATATTAAGTCGTAAATCGTCGGGTTCATTTTTTCCCTTACACCCCTATACCTTTACACCCATATCTTCCTTATTTAAACTCTTGATTTTTTGAAAATTATATGACATCATACTTAACACAATGTAAACTACATTAATCCGATAGACTTAGTGTAGTTAATCTCCGCTACTGGCAATTTCTGATTTTACTGACGATTTATTAGTTGGTTTGATTAGAATGCCGTTCATGCTTAGTGTTGAATTTGAGAAACATCACGCATGATAAATTTTCCTGCTAGTTAAACATCTGCAATTAGTCGATGACTTAATTGCAACCATTTGTCCACCTTAAGAAAAGTTTGTTTGGAGAATTTTGTATGGCAGCTATAGCGTTGAGCGTATCTACTGTTAAACCTCTAGGCGATCGCGTTTTCATCAAGGTTAGTGAGTCGGAAGAGAAAACAGCCGGAGGTATTTTTCTCCCTGATAGTGCTAAAGAAAAGCCCCAAGTGGGTGAAATCGTTGCGGTCGGCCCTGGTAAACGCAACGACGATGGCACTCATCAAACTATTGATATTGCTATTGGCGATAAGGTTCTTTACTCCAAGTATGCTGGCACTGACATCAAGTTAGGTACAGAAGAGTACGTCCTATTGTCTGAAAAAGACATCTTGGCAATTGTTTCCTAGTCGATAGACCTGATTTATTCATCATTCTGACTCCGCAACACTGAATGACGAATAACCCATGACATTCGCAAATAATTAACTGACCAACTTACACAGAGAATTGAGAACACTATGGCTAAACGCATCATTTACAACGAAAATGCTCGTCGTGCTTTGGAAAAAGGCATTGACATTCTGGCTGAAGCAGTAGCAGTTACCCTTGGCCCCAAAGGTCGTAACGTCGTTTTAGAAAAGAAGTTTGGCGCTCCGCAAATTGTCAATGATGGAGTCACCATCGCTAAAGAGATTGAATTAGAAGATCACGTTGAAAACACAGGTGTATCCCTAATTCGTCAAGCTGCATCTAAAACCAACGATGCTGCGGGAGATGGGACGACAACGGCAACTGTTTTGGCTCACGCCATTGTCAAAGAAGGATTGCGGAATGTCGCTGCTGGTGCGAATGCCATTGAAATCAAACGTGGTATTGATAAAGCTACAGTTTTTCTCGTGGACAAAATCAAAGAACACGCGCGTCCTGTAGAAGACTCAAAAGCGATCGCGCAAGTTGCTGCTATCTCTGCTGGTAACGATGAAGTTGTGGGCGCTTTGATTGCCGAAGCCTTAGATAAGGTTGGTCGGGAAGGGGTGATATCTCTAGAAGAAGGCAAGTCAGTTACCACCGAACTAGAAGTTACAGAAGGGTTGAACTTCGACAAAGGTTATATTTCTCCCTATTTTGCCACCGATGCAGAACGGTTAGAAGCAGTGCTAGATGAGCCTTTCTTGCTGTTAACTGATAAAAAAATCGCCTTGGTGCAAGACCTCGTACCCGTACTTGAGCAAGTAGCCCGTGCTGGTCGGCCTTTGGTAATTATTGCCGAAGATATTGAAAAAGAAGCTCTCGCAACCTTAGTTGTTAACCGTTTGCGTGGTGTGCTGAATGTAGCCGCTGTTAAAGCTCCTGGATTTGGCGATCGCCGCAAAGCTATCCTAGAAGATATTGCCATTCTCACAGGCGGACAGCTGATTACCGAAGATGCTGGTCTGAGACTAGATGCTACTAAACTTGAGCAACTCGGTAAAGCTCGCCGCATCACCATCACCAAAGATAGTACCACCCTCGTAGCAGAAGGTAACGAGCAAGCTGTCAAGGCTCGTGTAGAACAAATCCGCCGCCAAATCGAGGAAACCGAGTCTTCCTACGATAAAGAAAAACTGCAAGAACGTCTAGCAAAACTAGCTGGTGGGGTTGCAGTTGTGAAAGTAGGCGCTGCGACCGAAACCGAACTCAAAGACCGCAAGCTACGTTTAGAGGATGCCATTAACGCGACAAAAGCTGCTGTGGAAGAAGGTATCGTTCCCGGTGGCGGTACAACACTCGCACATCTAGCTCCTGAATTAGAAAGCTGGGCGAAGTCTACCCTAGTGAACGAAGAATTAACAGGAGCATTGATTGTGTCTCGCGCCCTGGCTGCACCTCTGAAGCGGATTGCTGAGAATGCAGGTCAAAATGGTGCGGTAATTGCTGAACGGGTTAAAGAGAAAGACTTCAATGTAGGTTACGACGCAACCACAGGCGAATTCGTAGATTTGTTTGCCGCCGGGATTGTTGACCCCGCTAAGGTAACTCGTTCGGCAGTGCAGAATGCTGCGTCAATTGCCGGGATGGTACTAACCACCGAAGCCATTGTAGTTGACAAGCCAGAACCCAAAGATGCTGCGCCTGCTGCACCCGGTGGCGGTTTAGGTGGCGACTTCGATTACTAATCATTCATCGAAATTAACCGCGAGATTTTTCGTCTATTTGCTAAATCTTAAGAGGTGATCATCAGATGTTGTGATCACCTCTTTTTCTGATGTTGAGTAGTCGTTTTTATTCAGCTAATTTAACGTGAATTCGACAGATTTAAAAAACCCCTCTCCAAACCTCTCTCCTTGCAGGGGAGAGGCTTTAAAATCGTAATTTCTCATTGATATCTCATACTCTATCCTCCCCTCTCCGCGTCGGAGCGAAAAGTTGAGCCAGTGCGTTGGACAGGTTCCCCGGCATAAAGCAACTGGCGTTGCGCGTCCGGGTTTCCCGGCGCAAAACTTTTCAAGACAGAGAGGTTGGGAGAGAGGTCAAAAAATCACATTAATTTCACTTTTCCAAAGATAAGCCACTTGTTTCGCCAGCTATCCAACGGCTCACTACTGGTAATTGTGCAGAAAACCATAGCGCACCTAAGATAAACAAACTGCCACAAACAATCAAGGCATTCGTCGCACCAAAGTTATGTGCTAAAGTTCCAGCTAAAAGATTGCCAAAGGGCATTGTACCCACCATTGCTAGGGCATAAAAACTCATTACTCTTCCACGCTTATCTTCGGCAACTAAGGTCTGGATAATCATATTACTACTTGTAATGTTGAGAATAGAAAAGCAGCCAACAAACACAAGGATGATGATCGACAGCCAAACTTGACGCGAGAGTGAAAAGGATATCAAACTCATTCCGATTAAAACTTGAGCGATGATAATCAAACGGTCTAAGCCCACAATCCCTCGTCTGACACTCAGATAGACACAAGCAAAAAACGAGCCAATCGGTGCTGAAGTGCTAAGGTGAGCCATTGTTGTGGCATCTCCATTGAGAATCTTAGCTGCAAAAACAGGCATAAGTGCGACATGAGACATCCCAACTAAACCATGTAACGCTAACATCAACAAAATTGCTCTAATCGGTTGAAATTTGGAGACATATTCAAAGCCCTCTCGCATTTTCTGGAAAGTATCGCTCAGGTTAGTCATAGTCTGCATCGGTCTAACTTTCAGCCGCATTGCTAATAGGGTAAAAATTGCTGGGATGTAGCTGAGAGTATCGTAGAGAAAACAATATTTCACCCCTAGAGTTGCAATTAAAATCCCACCCATAGCTGGCCCCAATACCAGAGAGGAGCTTAACATGACGGAATTTAAAGCGATCGCATTACTCCAATCAGCGCGATCGTCTACGGTTTCGGTAACGATTGTATGGCGCACTGGCATATCTAATCCCTTGAGAAAACCGTTGAGAACACTCAGAATTAATAGGATGGGAAAGGTAATCCAATTCGTAAAGGTCAGAATTGTTAAAGCCAAGGACACACTAATTCCCAATATCTGCACCAGCATTAACAAGTCACGACGACTCCAGCGATCAGACAATACGCCTGAAAAGGGAATCACTAACAACGTAGGCAAAAATTGTATAAACCCGGCAACTCCTAACAACCAAGCAGATTTAGTCAAATCGTATACTAACCAAGGAATAGTCAACTGCTGGGTCATAAATGTCCCAGACATTGATAGTAACTGTCCCCCGAAAAATAGACGAAAATTCCGCCAACGAAAGGCGGGGAGATGGTGGTAAATTGCCTTACTGATGCGATCGCCTAGTTGTCCCTGCCAAATTTTCATAGGGAAAGTTCGATATGTTTTACTAACTATTAGATTAACTAACGATTATTATATGATCATCGCTTATTTGCCTGAACTTAGAGGTGATTGTTCTACTAAGCGCAAAATTTTGTAAATTCGCAGTACATTGAGGGCTAAAGGTGTTCAAAACCCTTAGCCCTCTCCCCTATACCCAGTCTCAACTTTGTGCGTAAATCCTATTTAGTTTGATGTAGTTTCGTCAGAAAGCGTCGTGATAATTTCTGACAATTGCCGATCGCGATCGCGTTCTTCTGGTGTTTCCTGCCCTAAAGAAGTATCTTTCACTAAACGATAAACATCAGCTGCACCATAAAATATGCGTTCAGTCAAACCTAATTCTTTGAAGGTTTCGGCAATCTCCTCCATTTCCCCAACCCAACGATGTGCTTTTGGTGTCATAGATGGAATGGAACGAGCAAGTATATGAGCAAGTTCCGGCTGACTACTAGATACTTCACTCCATAGTTCTTCATCTAAGCCTAAGCGATGGGCAGCAATTAATAATTCTGTACTAATTGCTGTTAGTCCTTTGGTGAGGGCGGCATAAGACATTTTCAAACCCGAAGCTTGACCAATTTCATCGCCAATGACCCGGATATCTAAGCCATAATTACTTAGTTGTTGAAATTCCACAGCTTGTTTGCCAGAAGCATAGATGCGCGTGCGTCCGGGAACTCTGGGAGGTGGGCCGATGATGGAAGCATCGACGAAAGTTGCTCCAGATGATTCGATGATTTGAGCGATAGTTTTTACCTTTTGGGGTGCGATCGCATTACCATCAACATAAAGAATCTGTTTCCCTACATTACTTATCACCGCAGCTACTTGCTGGGCTACCTCTGCGGCGGCGGCGGGAACCAAAACGGATAACACTATATCAGATTCAATTACCAACTGTGTAAGAGAACCCACATCCTCTATATTCGCGGCGGCGGCTAACTGGCGAGTTCTTTGGCTGCGATTTTCTAAGGCTGCAATCGTCCTTAATCCATTGTGATTGAGAACAGATGCGATCGCTTGTCCCATATCACCAGGACTTAAAATACCGACTGTTTGAATTGGCATAAAAAGCTTGATAATGCTTTATATTCAGCTTTTAACTGATTTTGGTGATGAGTTATTGAGTAAACTACGGCAAATTGATGTAATTACCGTATTTAATTATTGATTAGAAACTTATCACAATTCATTAGTCAAACGCAAGGTGAAATGAATAATATTTTTCCCAATTAAATGCGTGTTAAAATCTACCACCAATTCTGACAATACATGGTAAAAAAGATCATTTTTTTCCTTATAGCTATGCAGTCAGACTATAATCAAGCATTGCGCCAAGCTGGGACTATAAATCAATTATTAACTGTTAAAGGTGCAGAACATAGAGGTTTTAGTAAGGCGCAAAAAAACAAATTTATGCAACTATTAAAGTATTCTTGATTACGCCTTGCTTAATCAAGAACAATTAATAATTTTTTAGAGGTTGCTTTAATGGCAACATTATCAACACACCATTAGGTCTACAATAAGCGTCCCTAATTGGTTCATTTTGTTTGATAGAGTGATGCTGTGTCGAATGCTCTCTATTTTATGTCCCAGGTATTGCTCCCTCAATCACTTCACCTAGATTTACCCCTGACTGCTCTTGCGCCTATGCAGGATGTCACAAATCTCTGGTTTATGAAGGTCATTAATCAGTACGGCAGTCCTGACTACTTTTTTACCGAATATTTCCGCGTCAATGAAACCTCACGACTCAACCCTAGCATTCTGGCATCAATCACCGAAAACGATACTAGTCGCCCTGTTTTCGCTCAAATGATGGGTGAAAGCATTCCTCATTTAGTCAAAACAGCACAAGAACTCTGCGGTTATAATATTGCGGGAGTTGACTTGAATATGGGCTGTCCCGCACCCAGAATTTACCGCAAAAAAGCTGGGGGTGGATTGCTGCTTTCACCTGAAAAAGTGGATCGAATTCTGGGGGAATTGCGGCAAGCAGTTAATGATCGACCTTTTACAGTCAAGATGCGTTTAGGTTTTGAAAATACCGATACCTTTTACCAAATTCTAGATTTAATCAATCGCCACAACATAGATTTGCTGAGTTTACATGGTCGCACAGTTGTAGATCGATACCACGGACGAGTGAATTATGATTTGATTGCCGAAGCCGTCAGACGAGTTAATTGTCCAGTGCTGGCCAACGGAAATATCTACTCGGCGGCACAAGCACTATCGGTGCTGGCTCAAACAGGTGCGGCTGGTGTGATGGTGGGACGCTGGGCAATTGGAAATCCTTGGATTTTTGAGCAAATCCGGCAGGCTTTGCGCTTGGAACCGATCGCACCTGTTCCTTTAATCGAGGTACGTAAATACATTGATCGTTTATGGCAAACCCCAGCAGCACCAAATATCCCAGAGCGTGCGCGTGTAGGTTACCTCAAAATGTTCCTCAACTACATCGCCTTGAGTGTTGACTCTGAAGGTGTTTTCTTGCGGCTGATGCGACAAACTCAGACTCAGGCAGAACTGTTTAATTTATGCGATCGCTTTCTTGTTGTTGATACTACGCAAACTTTTGCTCTAGCGCCTTATTCTGGTGTGTAATTATGGCTGCTACAGTTGACTCTAAATCATTCTGGAGATGCGATCGCTTTTGGCATTGGCGCAGCCATTATCAGTCTAGTAAAAATTTTTTGCCTCCATCCGCAGATGGGTAGGAGTACAAAATTGAGTTTGGAGTGAAATCCCTGTGTTCGAGTCAGTGCAACCTTTCGGAGCTACAATCAATTAAAATATTGTTAGCATTTAAGTGAAAGTGCCAAACGATTCTGCAATTTTTATGACTGTAACACCCCAGACAGAGAAAGATAATTTACAGGCAAGTACTAGTATAGAGATAAATCAAGAAATAGCAGCAGAAAAAATCCTCTGTCCTCATTGTCTGCGTACTGCTACAAATGGGATTAAATGTAAAGGTATTTGTGTCGCTGATAGTGATTATTAGAGCCTATTGATAATTAAAAATTTGGCTGTTTTTTTATATTAATTTTTAAGTTAATAAGTGTTTTTCAACGCAGAGGAATCAAGAGGTAAACGCGAAGTTAAGCGGAGTTTTTAGTGGCGGGGGCTAATTAATTTAGTTCACGCCACTAAAAATTTTTTGAAGATTCTTCAGATTTCAGAGTTAATCAGCCAATGCCTAAACGCCCAGCTAAACCGGGAGTTAAGGGCAGAAGAGTGGCAATCATTAAGAATAGTGCCAAAAGACCTAAAGCGGCTCTGGCATCATCAGGTTCGCTGATTTCGTTTAAGCTGGGGCGTTCTAAGTCTCGTTGTAAAAACACAATGACAATTGCCCAGTACATCGCCAAGGTATTACCAAGCGAAACTAATGCCAACAAAATTAAAGTGGCAAATGTGGCTCTTCTGGCAGTTTTGCGCCCATAAATGGCTTGGACGATGCGTCCACCATCTAGAGAACCGGCTGGCATCAGGTTTAACGCAGTAATTACTAACCCCAGCCAACCAATGATGACTAAAGGATGGACGTTGACTAAGGGTGATTGTAAAGCTGAACCGAGGACTACTCGCGCCAAGCTACCAACTAAAATGGAACCTTGGAAGAACTGATTAGGTAATTGAAATAAACTGCCTGGGTGGGAAAGTAATAACCCCGCAATCAACATGATTAAAGAGACGATACCGCCAGCGGCTGGCCCTGCCAAAGTAATATCGAATAATGCAGTACGGTTGGGCAAGAGAGATTCAAAGCGGGTAATTGAACCAAAGGAGCCAATCTGCACAGCAGGTAAAAAGAATGGCCAGCTAAGACGGACTTGATAACGCCGCGCAATTACCCAATGACCGATTTCGTGGCCAATTAAAATTACAAATATACCAAGGCCGATGGGTAAGGCTTGGGTGAAGCGTGCTGGGGTGGCAAATAAATCGAAGTTCAGGAGTAAACCGGCAGTTTCTAAACATGTAGCCAGAGTGGCGATGAGCAAAATTCCGGCAAAGGCTTTTTGCCCTGTTGTAGTGGGACGGGGATCGTTACGGCTAGGTAATACAATCACCACAGGTTTACCGTCTGTGTTTTCGACTAAAAACAGGCGATATTGTTCACCCAGGCGTTCGCGTAACTTGTCACTGAGGCGGTTGTGAACTTCTTGGGGTTCGCCGCGCAGATTACCGTTAAAGATAGCGCCTTCTTGGTAGGCGATCGTTTCTGTGGCGAAAAATGTATCTACGCCAAAAATGCTTTTAATGGCACTCAAATCTGCTTCGGGAATTGATAAGACTTCTTTTAGTTCGGCAATAACTGGTGTTTGTGCAGCATTATCTTCCGAGGTGGAATTAGCTGCAAGCCTTTCTGTTGCTCGTTGCTGGAGAATGGCATCTTGCCCAGCCGCCCGCAGTTTTCTGCCGAGGTAGATATATAATCCAGCTGAAGCTACCACCAATAACAATATGCCAACTATGTTGAGGTAAATTCCGGCAGCAAATAAACCAAAGAATAGCAGCCAGGGAGACATTAACACCACTGACTGCAACCAGGCTAAGATTCCCAGTTTTCCAAAAGGTCTGGCGCGATAAAAGCCCCAGCCTAAAATGCCGAAAGCTACTAATAAAATTGTCCCAATTATAGGAGTCTCTGAGGAAGCAAACATTTCCAAACCCTTCGCTGTGAACGACCAAGCCTGAGTTGGTCAGGTGTGAGAGTATAGCAGGAGGCAGAGAGCAGCGCGTTGCGGGGGTTCCCCCGTTGTAGCGACTGCGGAGAGGCAGGCGAAAAAGTTATGACTATTCCTACCATTCATGCTTTTTGTCTAACGCTCTCTGCTTCTTGCTATACATTTAATGTATAACGCCACCTGTTTTTCGCCCAAATCACTTATAGGGTGATGGAAAAATTTTAGTAGGGAGACAATGTGTAATACCTAGAAATTACACTTTGTCTCCTTACGCCCTCCGAGCCTTCAGACTTCTAAGATTCTCGTCCGGTTGCCCAGGTGTCACGCCATTTGACTGTGCCTTCTTTGGCGACTACCCAACGGCGGGGTGTGGTGTTTTCGCGTAGGGGCGATCGCCCTTCGCGCCAGAGAGCATATTTATAACTAATCAATTTGCCTGCACTTTCATCAAAGGGAATCTCGGCAAACCAAGTGTTGGCGTTGATATATTCCAAGGGATAAGCTTTGCTAATATCCCAATTACCTAATTCTGGACAGTCGCCTGTGACGACGATGGTTTCACCGAGTTGGGTATTTACGCCGTTGAGTTGTACCCGAATGATGGTTTGTCCTTTGATTCTTTCGCCAACATGGCTGATGACAATTACTCCCCGTTCTTCTAGTTGCAGGTCGTAAATTTTGCCGTCTTTGACTTCGTATTTATTGCGTGTGATGACACAAGTGTGTTCGCCGTCGGGTAGTTCTGTTTCGATTTCTGGCAATGTGACTTCTCCACCTCGGTTGAGGGCGACGAAGCACAGAGAATCACGGTAACGGCGGACGTAGCAGTAAACATCGGGGGTGATGTATTTTTGCCAATGACTACCCATTGAGATAGCTGGGTTCAGTCGTCGTAAGCCAGACAGTAAGCGGATGTAGCGATAAACTTCTGTATCGTTGTCCCATGTTTCCATCATGGGGCGGTTGTATGGGTCGTTACCGCCATCAGTATCGTTATGGAGATACTGTTCTGTGCCGTAATAGATGCAGGGAATACCACGGGATGTCATAATTAAGGCGATCGCCACTCTCAACATCGCTGGGTCAGGGTTGAGCGATTGAAAGCGCGGCATATCGTGGTTATCGATGAAGGTGATTAACTCGGTTGCGCCGTTGTAGCGGTAGTCTTCATCAAAAATGTATTGAATGGTGTGAAATCCATTTTCAGAGCCTTGGGCGAGGGCGGCACGAATGGCAACACACAAGCCAAAGTCTAGAATAGTCATCCCAGAATTATTGGCAAATTCCAAAGAGCGATCGTCGGTGGGGCCACTATAAATCCATTCCCCAAAAATGAATACATCTGGTCTGTGATTGTACATATCGCCTGTGAATTCTTGCCAAAACCAAATGGGCATGTGCTTCACAGTGTCTACCCGCAAGGCATCTACACCTCTATCTAGCCATTGCTTAATGGCTGATTTGATGTACTCACGATATTCGCTGTTGTTTTCATTGAAGGTGGCTAAACCAGCTAATTCACAGTTTTGGACTTGCCAATCATCTTCCCAGTTCTGCACTTCACCATAATGGTGATACCAGTTATTAACATCGTTATTAAAGTCGGCGATTTTTACACCGTCGTCATACAATTCACCTTTACTACCGCTAGTATCAGGGGTACTGTGGTTACAAACAATATCTAGCACCAGTTTCATGTTGCGTTTGTGCAACTCTTCAATTAAGCGATCAAATGTTGTATTTTTGGCTTCTTGGGTTTCATTTAACGACGGGTTTTCGTCTTTAGCAATATACCTGGGATTGATGCGTTTAAAGTCTTTTGTCCAATAGCCATGTATGGCTGCATTACCAACAAATAATTCTTCTACTTGCTCAAATAAAGGAGTTAACCAAACAGCGGTAACTCCCATATTTTTGAGATAGTCTAATTTTTCTATAACACCTTGCAAATCGCCACCCCAGTATTTACCCCAGTCTTGTCCGCTGGGATCATACAATTCTGGATTAATACCTTCACTATTTTCGGGGTCGCCATCATGAAAGCGATCGACAACGATAAAGTAAATTGTTTCTTGGCGAAATTCAATATCTCTGGTGTAGAGAAACTCTAGATTAAGCTCTGTATCTGATGGTGGCGTTTGAATCAGCGCTTCTACTTCGGCTGTGGCTGAATCTACTGTGTATTGGTCTGGTGAGAACTGGGATGGAGGTGTTTGCACCATAAGATTTAAATTGGGATTTAAATAATTTCTATGTGTTGCTTTGCACTTCGGTATTATGCCATCCTGCTATTGGTAAAGAAAATCTATCGAGAGCTAGTTTATTTTCTATCATTAGATATAGTTCTCTTGCTAGAGGTCAAAAAATCGATGTTCTAGCAGTTCATATATAGAGATTTTGTCATCAAAATTAAATTAATCCTAAGAAATTGGCTCTTGGTAAAGTATTATGTTGCATACAGTGTCAAGGTTATGTGATACAAAGCAAATCAAATTGATGTGTTGTAGTGCATCAAATATCAGGATGACAAACCCTGTTTGCTGCATTCAGATCTTTGTTTGGTGATGAGAGAATTTATAGAACTGTTAAAAAAAATTATAAATTGATTTTTTATGGTAATCATTAGCAGTAGATGAATTAGGAAATTCAACTGTTAAAACAAAAGAGTTTTCATGAAAGCTAAGTTTATCAAGACTAATTAATCTAAGTGATGGGTGAATTGTCCAAATTTATAGCAAATTTTTGCTGTTTTTTGCAGACATATTGCTAATTACTTTTGGATGTCTCATTTGGAGGATGAAAAAAGCTAAGGGGATTAATTAAATACAAATGAATATGAATTGAAGGGAAATTTTAATCAAACTAGTAAGCAATCAACAAGGGTAGCAATTATGACTAAATATGATAATGTTTTTAACTCACAAAAAACATTAGCCGAGTCTTTAACACCAGAAGAAGCTGTAGCAGCGATCGCGGTGGTAACGGCGATCGCAGATGCTTCGATTGAAGAAGTAGATCCCGAAGGTTTAGCAGGTATCCTCTGGGAATTTGAGGTTTTTGAAGAATATTCCGAAGATGAAATGATCGAAATCGTCGATAAACTCATCTATATAGCAGAATCACAAGGGTTGAGTCCGTTGTTTAACACGGCAAATGAATCTCTCCCTGAAGATTTAGTCTTAGATGGTTTTGCGGCTGGGGTAGTTGCACTTTTAGATGAAGAAGAATTAATTGTTCCTCAAAATAAACAGCCTTTCTTAAAAAGGTTACAAACAGCATTAGACCTTGAAGATGAAGAAGCCGATGAAATTGTCAAAGAAATAATTGCGGCTTTTCAAGCAGGAGAAAATGAAGCAGATTTTGATGATGAAGATGACACAATTACTGTAGAAGACTATCTCGAAGATGTCTATGAATCTCCTTTAGGCAATTTTACAGTTTCGATTCCTGTTGATCCAACACAAGGAGGTAAGATTCAAACACAAGAAGGAGTAGTGGGTTTTTCTGATGACTTTGGGACTTTGTTACGGATTGATTATTATCCTATCCCTCCAGAACAGTTAGAAGAATTAGAATCTGAGGGACAGGAGGAATATTTAAAAAATATCGTAGTAGATAAATATGTCCCCCAAGCAATTTTTACAAATGTGTCAGATGCTCAAATCAAGTATAGTGAGTATTTAGAAGACATTTTTGCGGGTGCATATTACGCCTTAGTTGATATGCCTAAAGGTTCAACCATGTCTCAACAAGGAAATAACGGTACTGCTACTAGATTGGATGCTTACCGTGGATTGCTGGCTTTTATTAATGGAGAGTTTTTATATATAGTTAGCAATCAACGCAGCTTTTTATATGGCGAAATACCAAATGATATCGCCGAAGAAGCTGAGTATATTAAGGATAATATTTTGTCTTTTGTGGAGACGATGGAGTTTAGTTAATCTCTAGAGTTTATTCATCTTCTAACATCTTTAATAGCTGTGCCTCAGTTAACTGAGTAATTCCTAAAGCCTGGGCTTTGTCTAATTTAGAACCAGCATCTTCTCCTACTACCAAATAATCTGTTTTTTTACTGACGGAATCTGTAATTTTACCGCCAGCTTTTTGGATGATTGCTTTAGCTTCATCGCGCTTTAAGGTGGGTAATGTGCCTGTCACCACAAAAGTTTTGCCGACAAACTTTTGATTACTATCACTAACAGTTATATTTTCTGCGGCGACAAATTGTAAATTGGCTGTTTTTAAGCGTTCAATTAAAGCTTGATTAGCATCAATATGGAACCACTGATAAACAGATTGGGCAATTTCTGCACCAATACCATAAATACCTGCAATGTCTGATTGTTTGGCGGTTTCTAATTTCTCAACGGTGGGATATTTCTCGGTGATGAGTTGAGCATTGACACTGCCAACATGACGAATGCCTAAACCATACAATACCCTATGCCAAGGTTGATTTTTTGATTGGGCGATCGCATCTACTAATTTCTGTGCCGATTTTTCCCCCATTCTTTCTAAACTCAGCAATTGTGCTTCTGTCAAATCATACAAATCAGCTACAGAATGCACCAAACCTTTATCTACCAGTTGATGCACTAATTTTTCACCCACGCCTTTAATATCTAAAGCATCCCGGCTGACCCAATGTTCAATGGAACCTTTGAGAATAGCTGCACAAGAAGCATTGACGCAACGAGTCACGGCTTCTCCTGATTCTCGCACCACTTCTTGACCGCAAACAGGGCAGTGGCTAGGCATAACAAAGGGTTCTGTGTTAGCCGGACGCAGTTCTTTAATTACCCGCACCACTTCGGGAATAATTTCCCCAGCTTTGCGAACAATTACAGTATCACCGATGCGGATGTCTAATTGAACAATGCGATCGCTATTATGTAAAGTAGCACGAGAAACTGTTGTCCCCGCCAATTGTACCGGACGCATCTCTGCTAAAGGTGTTAACGCCCCAGTTCTACCCACATTCACCGCAATATTTTCCACACGGGTGGGTGCTTCCTCGGCTGGATACTTCAACGCCACCGCCCAGCGCGGGAATTTTTGGGTAAATCCTAACTGTTCTTGCAGTTTAAAAGCATTCAGTTTGACTACTACACCATCGGTCATGTAGGGTAAATTCAGCCGTTCCGTATCCCAGTATTTGTAGTATTCTGCCACTTCTGGCAAAGACTCACACAGCTGATGATTGGGATTGACCCGAAAACCCATTTTTTGTAACAATTCCAAGGCTTCCCATTGGGTATTGGCAATACTCGCATCATCCATCCCCGGAATATGCAGAGTGTAAGCAAAGAAATCTAACCGTCGCCGCGCCACAATGCGAGAGTCTAACTGTCTGAGTGTACCTGCGGCGGCGTTGCGGGGGTTAGCAAATAACTGTTCGCCTGCTTTTTGCCGTTCTTCGTTGATTTGCTTAAAGACTTCCAACGGTAAAAATGCTTCACCGCGCACTTCGATTCTTTCTATCGGTTCTATCCCATCAAAGTTTAAACGCAAAGGAATAGAACGAATTGTTCGCACATTTTGGGTAATTTCTTCACCCGTAACCCCATCACCTCTAGTTGCACCCCTGACTAGCACACCATCTTGATAAGTCAGCGCCAAAGCCGAACCATCAATTTTCAATTCCGAGACATATTTTACCGCGTCGGTTGTCGGCAGTTGTCGCCGCCAACGTTGATCCCAAGCTTGTAACTCATCAATATTAAACGCATTCTCCAGACTGTACAGGGGGATATTGTGGCGTACTGAGGTAAAGTGAGTGGCTGGTCTTTCACCCACGCGCTGAGTGGGACTGTCGGGTGTAACTAATTCTGGATTCTGAGTTTCTAACTGTTGCAATTCGCGGTATAGCTGGTCATAGACTGCATCTTCCATGATGGGTTCGTCTAAAACATAATAGGCGTAACTAGCTTGTTGCAAAAGCTGGCGTAATTCTTCTATGCGCTTGAGTTCGAGATGAATCTGAATCATTATTCTTATAGAACGATACTGAGTAAATATAATTTTATTTGTTGGGATAATTCTAGGTTAATCTTCTTGGGTATCAAAAGGCATGAGCAATAGGTAATAGGCGATCGCATCCTGTCTCCCAATATTAACATTTGTTAAAAAAATCCCCATAAATTTATAAACCTGTTGCATAAATTCTGATTCTGCTGACTAAACAGATAACTTTGCTGTAACTCTTTGCGCCTCTGCGTGAGATAAACAATTCTTGTCTTCCACCACAATCATCCTCATGAATAAAAAACCCATCATTATTGCTCATCGCGGCGCGAGTGGCTATCGTCCAGAACACACTTTAGCCGCTTACGAATTAGCAATTAATTTTGGTGCAGACTACATTGAACCAGATTTAGTTTCAACTCAAGATGGTGTTTTAATTGCGCGTCACGAAAACGAAATTTCAGAAACCACTAATGTTGCTAAACATCCAGAATTTGCTCAACGGCGCACCACTAAAATTATCGATGGCGAATCAAAAAAGGGTTGGTTTACAGAAGACTTTACCCTAGCTGAAATCAAAACATTACGCGCCAAAGAAAGAATCCCTCAATTACGCCAACAAAATACTATTTATGATGATTTGTGGGAAATTCCTACACTCCAAGAAATTATTTATTTAGCCAAAAATTATAGTAAAAAATTGGGTCGGAATATTGGCATTTATCCTGAAACAAAACATCCCACTTATTTTAGGTCTATCAATTTAAGTTTAGAAGAACCTTTACTCAATACTTTACGAGCCAACGGTTATCACGAAAAAAACGCCCCAATTTTTATTCAATCTTTTGAAGTGAGTAACTTACGATATTTAGCCCAAATAACTAATTTACCTTTAGTCCAATTAATCAATCTTACTGGTCAACCTTATGACTTTGTTGTTAGTGGTGATGTTCGCACATATACCGATTTAGTAACAAAATCAGGGTTGGAGGAGATTGCTAAATACGCCCAAGCAATTGGTATTCATAAAGATATTTTAGTTCCTAGAGATCATAAAAATAAATTGCGATCGCCCACATCTGTGCTACAAAATGCCCATGCTGTTGGTTTAAAGGTACATATCTGGACTTTTCGCAACGAAGACAGCTTTTTACCTCTAGACTTCCCAGGTAATCCCCAAGGGGAATATGAACTATTTTTTAGTTTAGGCGTTGATGGCGTATTTAGTGACTTTTCTGATACTGCTTTAAGTGTGCGCGATCGCTTTACATCAATTGATATTTCTTAATAGTTTCATCTAAAAAAAGCCAAAATTATACTTAAGGCTACTACTAAAGGTATGAGAAATATTATAAATCCATAATTATCTAGTCTCAATTCCTCCATCACCATAGATTGTTTCCAAAGAATTAACTACTGCATCCCAAATCAAGGTAATTATGGTAACTAAATTAGAAGCATTTAAATCACCTCGATTTATAGGTAAACCTCTTTTAGCAGACATTGAGTTTTTTGACTCCCTAGAAAAAGTTGATCAATTTGCGACTGATGCTGGTATCAAACTTTATGTCACTAGTTCTACTCGCTTACAAGGTGGCGTAGTCTCAGGCGCAATTGTCCGTCCCGCTAGTCGGTCAAATCATTTAGTCGGTCATGGCATTGATATGAATGTTTCTCTAGGAGATAAGCTATTTAACAGTGACGCTCTCGACAAAAGCAACTTAAAAAATCTGCCACAAGCAATTCAAAACTTTATTCAAAGCATCCGTAATGATCCGATGCTACGATGGGGAGGAGATTTTACCCCCGCAGATTCAGTTCATATTGATGATGGGTTAAATGTCAGAGATGCTGCTACTTGGGATGCCAAGTTTCCTATTATCCAATCAGAAATGAGAGCTTTATCTCAACCTAATTCTGTTTCTGGACAGCCAAGAATTTTATTTCTGACTGAGCCACCTATGCAAGGAGATGATGTAATTGCTGTGCAGAAAGCTCTCATTCAAAAAGGATTTAATCTTAAAGTCGATGGGATATTTGGTGCGGCTACTGATAATGCTGTGACAGCTTTTCAAAACAAGCAAGGTTTAACAGCTGATGGTATTGTTGGGCCAGGTACACGCAAAGCATTGGGACTGTGATATGACAATCCTCTATATTTTATAAACAACAAAATCCCCGACTTCTCGAAGAAGTCGGGGATCTGAGCTTATTTGTATTTACAAATTAACCTTTAATAAGCAAATTTATTTGCTTCTGCAAATCGGCTGTTAATCTCATCCCAGTTAACAACATTCCACCATGCTGTTAAATAATCAGCGCGGCGGTTTTGATAGTTGAGATAATAGGCATGTTCCCAGACATCATTACCGAGAATGGGATATTTACCTTCACTAATGGGATTATCTTGATTAGCTGTGGTTGTAATTTCTAGCTTACCATTTTTGTTACGTACAAGCCAAACCCAACCACTACCAAAACGTGCTGCGCCAGCGTCGTTAAATTGCTTTTTAAAGGCGGCAAAATTACCAAAATTTTGATTAATTGCAGTGGCGATTTCTCCTGTTGGTTCTCCGCCTCCCTCCGGCTTCATAATTTTCCAAAACATTGAGTGGTTAACATGACCACCACCATTATTGCGGACTGTTGTACGGATATCTGCCGGAACTTTGCCAAGTTTGCGTAACAGTTCTTCAACAGGTTTGTTTTTCAGTTCTGGGTGTTTGTCTAAAGCAGCATTCAAGTTTTTCACATAAGCCGCATGGTGCTTATCGTGATGAAACTGCATTGTTTTCGCATCAATGTGTGGTTCTAATGCTTCGTAAGCGTATGGTAAAGGTGGTAGTTCAATTACGCCTGTAGTGCTTGGTGCTTGACTAACAGGTGATTTATCAGCCAACGCCAAAGAATCTAATGCAAAACTACCTGCACCTGCACCCAGTAAAAATAAGAAATGTCTGCGGTTAAGAGTCATAAGAATTTTTTACAGCAAATCTACGCAATTTGTTGTCAATTTTCATTGTCATAGATTTAGGCTACAAAAAATCATCTTTATGGCTTAAACACAAAAATAAATATAGTTAAATTTAGGTTAAATACTACCAGGGTCTACACCCAGAGCTTTTAATCTCTCGGCTAGTAATACCAATTTGAAAAATGATTGCGACAAATGGATTTCTGAACAGCTTACCAGTAAACCCTTTATCAATCCAAAATCCAAAATCTAAAATCCAAAATGGTATAATTTGGTGCGTTCATCACCAGTCAGTAAAATACTACCTGCTTGGTCACACCAGCGCAACCAAGTGTTATTTCTCCCTTCAAATTCTCCAGTCCACAAGGTAACGCCTAAACCAATGTCTTCTAACCAATTATTTGTAGTTTGAACTAATGGGATTTATTTGATTAACTTTTATATTTAATTCTTGCTAAATACTTAAAATTTATATGAATTATTATGCAATAAGCAATAAATGAATTGATGTTAGGACGGGAAAAACCCGCCCTAAAGGTTAACTAAAATTAACCGAAATGTTTGATAATTGCGTCGGCAAATTCAGAACATTTGAGAGGTTCTACAGGTGGTTCGAGTAACCGTGCTAAATCGTAAGTAACTTGACTGTTGGCGATCGCATCTCCTAAACCTTTCTTCACTAAGTCGGCGGCTTCTTGCCAACCCAGATATTCCAACATCATCACGCCAGATAAAATCACTGAACCAGGGTTAATTTTGTCTAAGCCTGCGTGCTTGGGTGCGGTACCGTGAGTTGCTTCAAAAACGGCGCAAGCATCGCCAATATTCGCGCCAGGCCCCATACCTAAACCACCAACAATTGCCGCAGCCGCATCCGACAAGTAATCCCCGTTGAGGTTCATTGTCGCCAGAATTGAATATTCATCTGGTCTGGTTTGGATTTGTTGAAAAATACTGTCAGCAATGCGGTCATTGACCATGACTTTATCTTTCCACTTGCCATTGCCGTGGCTATCCCAAATTGAGTTAAGAACTGTTTCCACTTCCTTGACAATTTGGGCTTTTTTCTCTGGGGTAAGTGCATCAAAACCAGGATCAATTTGACGGGCGTTTTCTTCTAAGGAAATATTAGGATTTTTCTCCTTGTTGCTTAAAATCCAAGATTCCCGTTCGGTAACTGTCTCTTGGCGAAACTCAGTAGTTGCTAGTTCATAACCCCAATCACGAAACGCGCCTTCGGTGTACTTCATAATGTTACCCTTATGCACCAGAGTCACCTGTTGCTTATGTTTGGGTAAGGTTAAGGCGTGTTTGATGGCGCGACGTACTAGACGCTGAGAACCAGTTTTACTGATGGGTTTGATGCCAATACCAGAATCGAGAGGAATTTGCTTTTTGCCGTGTTCTGGGGTGGCGGGGATGAGTTCTTTGTTGAGGATGGAAATTAAGCGTGAACCAATTTCACTACCTTGTTTCCATTCAATTCCCAAATAAATATCTTCGGTATTTTCTCGATAAACAATTACATCTAGCTTCTCAGGATTTTTGTGCGGCGAAGGCGTACCAGCATAGTAACGGCAAGGACGCACGCAAGCATACAAGTCAAAAATTTGCCGTAATGCCACATTTAACGAACGAATTCCACCGCCCACAGGAGTGGTCAAAGGCCCTTTAATTGCCACACCATATTCTTTAATTGCTGTCAGAGTATCTTCGGGTAAATATTGATAAGTGCCGTATAAATCACAAGCTTCGTCACCAGCGTAAACCTTAAACCAACTGATTTGGCGTTTACCCTGATACGCCTTAGCTACCGCCGCATCTAGTACCTTTTGGGTAGCAGGCCAGATATCAATTCCTGTGCCATCGCCCCGAATAAACGGGATAATTGGATTGTCAGGCACAACTGGCTCACCATTTTTAAAGGTGATTTTTGATCCACTAGTCGGGGGGGTAATCTTTTCGTACATAGTTCAAACACTCCAGAAAAACATAAAAAGTACGAAGTATGAAGTTTGAAGTATGAAATGTCAAATATAAATTTCACCTTCAGCCTTAATCCTTCATCTTGCTTGGGTTCTAGCCTTTAGTCCCTAGCCTCAGCGCCCCTAAATGTGCAGATTTTCCCCCTATTCCCCTTTTACAGCATTTGGGGATTCAGTGAAACTGTCGCAATTTTGTACGATCAAAAATAGTAAACTACTTTTCGCTATCAGTGTTTCATCATCAAGAATTCACGATAGCGATCGCTTGTTCACTGACCGCTAACACGAGTAATGGCATGACAGACCCAATGATTGTATCAGGCACTGCTAATGACATCGACTCCCTCAGACAACGCTTAATCGCTGGGTCTCTTCAAGTCCAACAACAGATCATCCCACAGTTAGCCGAATTAGGTAACGAGGGATTGGAAGTGTTGAGGGAATTTTTATTGAAACGTCGTGAGTCCCCAGCAACTTGGATTGATGGTAAAGCTTACCAAGTCCTTTACAACTCTGATGCACCAAACGCCAGAGAATTTCTCCAAACAAATTTTCCTGAAGGCATTGTACCTCTAAAATCAGATGCAGGGATCAATTACAAACCTTTACAACAGCTACTTGCTGCTCAAGACTTCCAAGCCGCCGATCGCATGACTATTGAGAAAATGTGTGAAGTAGCAGGGCCAACGGCTGTCAAACGCAAATGGCTGTATTTTACGGAAGTTGACAATTTCCCTGTAACTGACTTACATACCATTAATAATTTGTGGTTAGTTCATTCGGAAGGGAAATTTGGCTTTGCAGTACAGCGCGAAATTTGGTTAAGCCTCGGCAAAAATTGGGATAATTTCTGGCCGAAAATTGCCTGGAAAGATGGTAATAATTGGACACGTTATCCTAATAGCTTTATTTGGGATTTGAGTGCGCCAAAAGGTCATTTACCTCTATCGAATCAACTGCGAGGTGTGCGAGTAATTGCGTCTTTATTTGCTCATCCGGCGTGGACAAATAAAGTATGAAGGATGAAGTGTGAAGTATGAAGAAGCATAAGGCAGAGATAGAAGATGATTTGCGTTCAGAGTATAACTTAAAAAGCTTAAGAGTCAGAAAATTTGGCTCTGAACGTAAAAGTTTTACTCAAACAACGATTCGTTTAGAACCTAATACTGCACAGCCTGAAAATAGTTAATTGTTAATAGTCATTATTCCTTAGTTATAAAAATAAAGGGCAAATGACAAGTGACAAATGACAAATGACAAAGGACAAAATTAAATAATGGCTAAAGTACGTCTCGAAGAAATTAAACGTCGGTTTAATAACGTCACCGCCATCGAAGATATTACCTTTGATATTCCCGATGGCGAATTTTGGGTGTTAGTTGGGCCTTCTGGTTGTGGTAAATCGACAATTTTACGGACGATCGCGGGTTTAGAAACTGCCACTTCTGGCAAACTATTTATAGGCGATCGCTTAATGAATAACATCCCCGCCAGACAGCGCGATGTGGCGATGGTGTTTCAAAACTACGCCCTTTATCCGCACATGACGGTGGCGGAAAATATCGCCTTTGGGTTGCAGATGCGGAAGGTGGACGCAAAGCTAATTCAAGAACGGGTAGGGACGGTGGCGCGATCGCTTTCTTTGGAACATTTGTTAGATCGCAAACCCAAACAACTTTCTGGTGGACAGCAACAACGGGTAGCATTAGGAAGAGCGATCGCCCGTGAACCTCAAGTTTTTTTATTAGATGAACCTTTATCTAATTTAGATGCTCAATTGCGTGATGACACCAGAGCCGAATTAAAACAATTGCATCAAGAATTGGGAATTACGACTGTTTATGTTACCCACGACCAAGTTGAAGCGATGACCTTGGCTGATAAAATTGTCGTGCTGAATCGTGGGAGAATTCAACAAATTGGCGAACCCCAAAGCATTTACGCGCTTCCAGCTAATCAAATGGTGGCAACTTTTTTAGGCAATCCACCAATGAATATTTTGTCAGCAAAATATACCAATGATGGCTTTGATGCTAGTGGACAATTAATTGCAGTTCCCGAACTTATAAAGGAAAAATTACAACTGCATCCAGGGCAGAATTATGATTTGGGTATTCGTCCAGAACATATTGCTATTAACAATAACTCAACACTCAACACTTACACTTCGGCTGCGCTCAGTGTACAGCACTCAGCACTTTCAGTTGATGTGAAGGTGGTTGAGCCTTTGGGGAGAGAAACTTTAATTCGTGCGAGTTTACCTGGTTCAACAGTGTTATTGAATGTGCAGATTGGTGGAAATGTACGGGTGAATGTGGGCGATCGCTTATCTGTACAATTAGATTTAACTCAGTTATTTGTGTTTGATTCTATTACTGGAGATAGAATATGGCCTGAGTTATAAAATTAAGTATTGGGTAAATTACGCTGCTGCCACTTCTCAGTTTCACAAGCAGTTTGATCATGCCACAATCTACAACTAATTACGGGATATAGATAGAGAAATGCTACTCCAATAATCACAAACAACCAAGTAAAACGAATAGCCCAAGTTTTTAGTTTAAATGGTTTTTTATACATGAATACCCTAGATTAGTTTCGCATCCTTGGCCAGCTATATTTTTTATTGAGTCAAAATTTCCATCTTGGTAATGATTGATTCTTTTTTAGTTTTGCCGCATGGTTCAGCACTTTGACAATCACTTACCGATTCAATTGTGTAAGATGCACGGACTTTTTTGTTTAAAAATTTCGCCGATTCTGCACAAATCTCAAAAGATGCACCTACCTGATGTTCAATTCCTTGTTCATCAGTTAATGTGGCATAACACAATAAATCACCGTTGACTAGTTCTTTTACTGTACCAATAGTTGGTAAAGCTTTTGTAGATGTTTCTGGGTTTTCTGATGGCGGAACATCTAATGTGGAAATTGGTTCAGGAGATGCGGTAACTGTTAAGCTTGGGCTAGGACTCTGCGTAATTTCAGATTTAGTTGTCGGTGTTTCTTGGCTAACTTCTGTAGAGGAATTAGTACAACCGCTAATCCAAATCAGACAAATAATTAATCCAGTGATGAAGCTAGATTTATTCATAGTTAGAGTCTATTTATAAAGTATAAGTAGGGTGTGTTACGGCTGTGCAAGGATTTGGTAATGTTCAATAATTAATTTTGAAAGCATGAATGCCCACAATAGTAATATTCTTACCTTCTACCTCCTGCCTCTAAGGTGTTAAAACTAAACTTCCCGATTCCACAACTCCTAGTGCATTGGGTTTGCTAAAGCGCCAATGTTGTTGATATTTGTTGAGAAAGTTTTGACCAATAATACCTTCTACACCAGGGAGCTTAAGGATATTACTTTGTTCAACAATGACAGCATCAATTTCAGTTACTTGATGTTGCTGAATTTGCAACTTAGTCAATTTAATTTTTTTGACTGTTTCCCTTCCGCCAAAACCAAAGATTTCTGATGTATGGGCGTTGCGATCGTCAATGCCTAATTTTTGAGCTACAGATTTGGAAACAGCTATTGTATAGGCTCCTGTATCCACAACAAAAGTAAAAGGCCCTTGACCGTTAATATAAACTTGGGCAGTTAAAATACCAAAGCTTCCTTTAAGGGGGATAGCATCAGCAACAAAGTCGGAAGGTGGTAAAAGTTGCAATTGTTGTTTTTTAGGATTGAGAACAACATCGAATTTACTTAAAAAATCCAGTCCTAAAACTCCAGAGATATCTTTTGGTAGTGCGTATGTAGGTAATTCTAAACCCTGAATTCCAGAAACAGTGGCAGAATTTACGCCTAAAACTGGTAAAGTATGAACCTTAACATCTAGATTTTTGAAGTTATTGCCAATGACTGGTTTATATTCCAAAAGTCCATTCGGCACAGGTTTGCTTTTAAGCCCTAGCTGTTGAGCAATTTGAGTATTAATAATTGTCTGTCCACTACCTGTATCTAATATAAAAGTTTGAGTTTGTCTACCAATGCGGACAGGAATTCTAAAAATAGAACTTTCCCCATTAAAGTTAAGTTTTACGTTGGCTTGTCCTTGGCTAGTAGATTGAGGGAGTTTCACACCAGCGGCTTCCATAAAAGCCGCGACGCGATCAAAAGCATCAGGACGAAATTCTTCATTTGACCCTAGAGTTAGAATTTGCAAAGCACACTTTGTAGCAATAGCTTCTGATTCTGTTTGATCAATTGGCTGTTGATGAGAAATTTTAGCTTCAGCGCATTGTGAGACTTCTTGTAAAAGTTGTTGACCAAGGCTTGAATTAGCTAGTTTACTGTTAATTTGACCAACAGCAGATGTCGGTATCAATGGGGAAAAACTGCTGAAAAAAATGCCTGCCATAAATATATGAGGAAGCAGGCTTTTGCATCGGGGAGAATTTTTGTTTGTTGGAGTCTGATATTTTTCCCGCCGAGGCTGAATGAGAATTTGCATAAAAACAGTAATGATAGTTAGTTAACACACTGTTTTAACTGGTACTTAGCTAAATCGCCAGGTGCAAATGCTCCATTTTCTGTAATTATGGCTGTGATTAACTCGGCTGGGGTGACATCAAAAGCTGGGTTGTAAAATTCCACACCTTCTGGGGTGAGTCTGGTGTCGCCAACTTGGTAAATTTCCTCTGGGTGACGTTCTTCAATGGGAATGAGACTACCATTAGCTAATGCAAAATCAACGGTAGAAAACGGTGCCGCAACAAAGAAGGGTATATTATGGGCTTTGGCAACGATCGCTAAACTATAGGTACCAATTTTATTTGCTGTGTCACCATTAGCAGCAATGCGATCAGCACCCACAACGACAGCATGAATCAAACCCCGCTGCATACAATGGGCAGCCATATTATCGGTAATCAAGGTCACAGGTATATTTTCTTGTACACATTCCCAAGCTGTGAGTTTCGCACCTTGTAAGCGGGGGCGGGTTTCGTCGGCAAATAAACGTTCTAAACGTCCTTCTCGCCACGCAGAACGCACAACTCCCAAGGCTGTACCGTAACCAGCAGTTGCTAACGCGCCAGCATTACAGTGAGTCAGTAAAGTGAGTTTTTCGGGTGTTTTAGGCAACACAGTTAAACCATGATCGCCCATCGCTTGACAAGTTTGCAAATCTTCCGCATTAATGGCTTGGGCTGTGTGAAATAAAACTTCTTTGATATCTTCGACGCTTCCTTCAGTGGCGTGGGCAGTATTTAACATCCGGCTAATTGCCCAAAATAAGTTTACCGCCGTGGGACGAGTCTCTCGTAATAATTGCGCGACTGTTTCTAATTTATTTAAGAATTCAGTGTGATCGCTGGTGATAATTTCTCTCGCGCCAAGATACATACCATAGGCCGCAGCCACACCAATTGCTGGCGCACCCCGCACAATCATGGTTTTAATCGCCAGCGCCATATCTTCACTACGATAAATTTCGACAAAGGCGTATTCATTGGGTAAACGAGTTTGGTCAATGAGTGAGACTGAATCGTTGTGCCAAATAACCGGATAAACTTGGTTTGCAGAATTTGTCATAAAAGAAGTTAGCTTGAGAAAGTGAAGTAGGCGATCGCAAAGGTGTGAAAATTTAAAGACTGCAATGTTGACAGTCAATTATTAACATTACCAAGCATGATGAAACGCCGAAAGATTTTAAACACAGCTGCTTTAGCCACAGCCACGGCTGCTACCCTAGCAGCTTGTAGTCGTAGCACTACATCTCCTGGAGTGCAAGCTGGACTCCCAACAGTTCGCTGGCGCATGGCCACTAGTTGGACTAAAAGTTTGGGGACTTTTATTGGTGCAAAAGTAGTTGCAGAACGTGTTAAGCAAATGACTAACGGTCGTTTTACAATTACCCCCTTCGCCGCTGGTGAGTTAGTCCCCGGACTGCAAGTTTTAGATGCTGTCCAAGCCGGAACTGTAGAATGTGGTCACACAGCCAGTTATTATTACATTGGTAAAAGTCCGGTTTTAGCTTTCGCCACCTCTGTACCCTTTGGTTTAAATGCCCAACAGCAAAATGCTTGGTTATATCATGGCGGTGGCTTAGAAGCAATTCAGAAAATCTACGCCAGTTTTAACATTATTAATTTTCCCGCTGGTAACACTGGGGCGCAGATGGGGGGATGGTTTAAAAGAGAAATTAAAACTTTAGACGACCTCAAAGGTTTAAAAATGCGGATTCCCGGCTTAGGCGGACAAGTAATGTCGCGTTTGGGTGTGAATGTACAAGTTTTACCAGGAGGCGAAATTTATTTGTCACTTGACCGGGGTGCAATTGATGCGGCTGAGTGGGTAGGCCCTTACGATGACGAGAAACTGGGTTTAAATAAAGCTGCGAAATATTATTACTATCCAGGTTGGTGGGAACCAGGGCCATCTTTGGATGTATTAGTAAATCTGAATGCTTGGAATAAGTTACCCAAAGAGTATCAAGAAATCTTCAAGACAGCCACTTTTGAAGCCAATATGAATATGCTCACTGAGTACGATACTTTGAATGGTGCAGCACTTGCGAGATTGATTGCTGGCGGTACACAACTCACTCCCTATAGCCAAGATATATTACAAGCCGCACAGCGAATCGCTATTGAGATATATGAAGAAAATGCCAGTAAAGATCCCAACTTTAAACAAGTTTACGAACAGTGGAAAAACTTTCGTCAACAAGTTTATAACTGGAATCGTGTGAATGAATTGAGTTACGCCAATTTTGTCACTTCTACTAATAGCAAGTAATAGCTTCCCCACACGCTGCTGTGCTTTGTGTGGGGATATAGGTTTGCTGTTGAGTGCAGTTATTTATCTGGGTGGCGATCGCCCAAAAAATAGTCAATCAAAGCAGTTTATTTGTATTAGGATGAAGATACATCAGTTCTATACCCATGATTTATCCCCATTTTTCTAGGGTGGGCAATGCTGTTAGTTCCAAAACAACCAATTTTGATGTTATCAGCATTGTCCGCCTGAAGATTATTGAGCATCACATTAAAAAAATATTTAGTAATACCAAAATAGTGCCTTGAACACTGATGTCAATATTTAGCTCACGCAAGTGACAAAATAAATATGAGTATTATTCTTGCCGAATACAATCTCATCAAAGTTCTTTATGATGACATAAATACCTGTATTTACCGTGCGTTTAAAGAATCAGCACAAATATCAGTAATCATCAAAACTTTTAAAACTGCTTATCCTACAATAGAGCAAATCACTCGTATTCGATACGAGTATCAAATACTGCAATCTTTGGCAATAGCAGGAGTGATTCAACCTCTCGCTTTAGAAAGTACACAAAACGGACTAGCGCTGATATTAGAAGATTTTTCTGGCGAAATACTTCAGGATTTTATTAACACAAATACTTTAGAATTACACAGTTTTTTACAAATAGCAATTCAATTAGCCTTAACACTATCTCAGTTACATCAAAATCAAATTATTCATCAAGATATCCAACCTCGCAATCTTTTAATTAATCCTAATACTAATCAAATCAAAATTATAGATTTTAGTAGTGCTTCACGCCTATATCAAGAAACTCAGACAGTTAATCATCTCAATTTGCTAGAAGGTAGTCTTGCTTATATGTCCCCAGAGCAAACTGGGAGAATGAATCGTTCAATAGACTATCGCACTGATTTGTACTCTTTAGGTGTGACATTATATCAAATTTTGCTTGGCAAACTGCCTTTTGAGGTAAATGACCCCTTAGAAATAATTCATTCTCATATTGCTAAAATACCCATACCACCTCAAGCTTTAAATGCTCAAATTCCTCCAGCAGTTTCTCATATTATTATGAAATTATTAGCAAAAACTGCCGAGGAAAGATATCAAAGTTCCTTGGGTTTAAAAGCTGACTTAGAATTATGTTTAAACCAGCTACAAGCAACTGGTAAAATTGAGAATTTTGTTGTTGGTCAACTTGATTTATCTAGTCAATTACTGATACCACAAAAACTTTATGGGCGAGAGCAAGAAGTTGCTCAATTGATAAATATATTTGAGCGAGTTAGTTCAGGTACAACTGAATTAATGTTAGTGAGCGGTTATTCGGGAATTGGTAAATCTTCTTTAGTTAATGAAGTTTATAAACCCATTATTCGCCAGAATGGTTATTTTATTTCTGGGAAATTTGACCAGTATAAACGCCATATACCTTATGCGGCATTGATTCAAGCTATTCAAGAATTAATCCGCCAGATATTAACAGAAAGTACTGAAAAAATAACCAACTGGAAAATCAAAATCTTATCAGCAGTTGGGGTTCACGGTCAAGTGATTATTGATGTGATTCCTGATATCGAAAAAATTATCGGGACTCAGCCTGAAATCCCAGCATTAGGAATAAATGAATCGCAAAACCGCTTTAATAGATTATTTCAACAATTGATTTATGTATTTTCGCAAGCAGAACATCCACTAGTAATTTTTTTGGATGACTTACAATGGGCAGATGTAGCATCTCTCAAGTTAATTCAAATACTGATGAGTGACAGCGAGAGTCAATATTTATTATTAATAGGTGCATATCGTGATAATGAAGTGAGTCCGACTCATCCCTTAATCTTAACTCTAGAGGAAATACAAAAAATTGGGATAAATGTCAATCATATTGTGCTTCAGCCTTTAGAAATTTGGCATATCCAACAATTAGTTAGTGATACACTTAAAAATCACCTAGAAGAGTCACTAGAAATAGCTAATTTAATCTTTAATAAAACCCAAGGTAATCCATTTTTTGTTACCCAAATGCTCAAGTCTCTTTATCAAGAGAACTTATTATTTTTTGATTTTAATACAGCATCTTGGCAGTGGAATCTTGCCATGATCAAAAACATTGAGATTACCGATAATGTCATTGAATTGATGGTCAATCAAATTCAAAAATTATCACCTACTACCCAAAGAATTTTGCAATTAGCTGCTTGTATCGGCAATAAATTTAATTTAGATGTTTTGAGTATTGTTAACCAAAAATCATGGACAGCAACAGCAACGGAACTTTGGGAGGCTTTACAAGCAGGGTTGATTTTACCTTTAGATGCGTCTTATAAAATACCTCTAGTTTTGAATGAACAGCCAGAAGCAAAATTACTAACAGACTCGTTACAGCAACCAATTACCTATAAGTTTTTACATGACCGTGTACAGCAAGCATCTTATTTGCTAATTCCTGATGTGGAAAAAAAAGCTACACATTTCCAAATTGGTCGATTACTTTTACAACAAACATCACGAGAAGAGCAAAAAGAACATATTTTTTCTTTAGTAAATCACTTAAATTATGGTATTGATTTACTAACATCAGATTCAGCAAAATATGAGTTAATTGAACTCAATCTAATTGCAGGTAAAAAAGCGAAAGCCGCTGCCGCGTATGAGTCTGCTGTGCGTTATTGCAAGATAGCTTTGAGCTTATTAACACCTGTCAGTTGGCATCAGCAATATGAACTAACATTAAACTTACATCAGGAAGCAGCAGAATCGGCATTTTTAGACGGTGACTTTAAGCAAATGAAGTTATTAGCTGAAGTAGTATTACAACAAGCTAAAACGCAACTGGAAAAAGTGAAGATTTATGAGTTACGAATCAAAAGTTGTGAAGTTCAAAGAAAACTAATTGCAGCAGTAAAGCTTGGTTTGGAAGTTTTGGAAATGTTAGGAGTAACACTCAACCAAGCACCGACTGAGTTAGATATTCAGCAAGCTATTCAAGAAACTACAACTTATTTAGCAGGTCAAGGAATAAAAGATTTAATTAATTCGCCTTCAATGACAGATGCTCACAAACGAGCAGCAATGAGACTAATAGCAAGTTTAGTACCTGCTGCTTATCAATCTGCACCTGCATTATTTATTTTGATGGCTTGTCAACAAGTAAACTTATCTATTCAGTATGGAAATACACCGTTTTCAGCGAGTGGTTTTGCTGATTTTGGTGTGGTTTTGAGTGGTTTATCACAAGATATTGAAGCGGTTGATCAAATTGGAAAATTAGCTTTAAGCTTATTAGAATGCTTAGATGCTTATGAAGTGAGAAGCCAAGTTTTATTTAAAGTTGGCACTTTTATAATTCATTGGAAACATCATGTGAGAGAGACTTTACCACTTTTAGAAGATGCTTACTTGAGTGGATTAGAAGCTGGGGATTTAGTACATACAGGTTATTCAGCCGCTAATAAGTGTCAATATGCCTACTGGAGTGGTGGGGAATTAACCAACCTAGAACAGGAAATGGCAAAATATAGTAAGGCGATCGCGCAAATTCATCAAGAGACTGCCCTAAAATGGCATCAAGTCTTTCATCAAGCAGTTTTGAATTTAATTGGGCTATCAGAAGAACCTTGCCTTTTAATTGGTGAAGCTTACAACGAAGAGCAACTGTTACCCTTCCACATCCAATCAAATGAGCGCACAATTATTCATTATGTATTCCTCAATAAATTAGTTCTCTGTTATCTATTTGGTGACTTTGCTCAAGCTGTGGAAAATGCCAGCAAAGCCGAACAATATTTAGATGGGGTAACAGGGTGGTTAAATGTGCCATTATTTTATTTCTACGATTCTTTAGCACAACTGGCCATCTATCCATCAGTTTCATCTACACATCAAAAACTGCTGCTAGATAAAGTGCAAACTAATCAAGCAAAAATGCGGAAATGGGCAGATCATGCACCGATGAATTTTCAGCATAAGTATGAGCTTGTTGAGGCAGAAAAAGCCCGCATCCTGGGGCAATATTGGCAAGCAATGGCAAATTATGACAAAGCTATTGCTGGGGCTAAAGCACAAGGATATATCCAAGAAGAGGCTCTCGCCAATGAACTAGCCGCAAAGTTTTATTTTGCCAGTGGTAGAGAAAAAGTCGCCCAGATATATTTTACGGATGCTTACTATGGATATAGTAACTGGGGTGCGATCGCCAAGTTGAGAGATTTGGAAGCTAAATATCCCCAAATTGTGGCACGACTGTGGGAACGTCAAACGCTAAATTTAGACAAAAATCAGCTGATGCACTCGATAAATCACAATATGAGTGGAGCTTTTGATTTAGCCACAGTCATGAAAGCGTCCCAAGCTCTTTCTGGGGAAATTGTTTTAGACAAACTACTAGCTAAATTGATGCACATTTTGCTAGAAAATGCTGGAGCAGAAACAGGGTCTTTAATTTTAGCTAAAGCTGATAATTTATTTATTGAAGCATCAGGTAGGTTTGGTCAAACTGAAATCAATGTGCGACAGTCAACTCCGGTAGAATCTAGTCAGAATTTGCCAATATCGCTAATTAATTATGTGCAGCGATCGCGAGAAAATGTTGTTCTCAACGATGCTACTTCTGAGAGCATATTTACAACAGATAATTATATTGTCTTACATCAACCAAAATCTATTTTATGTAGCCCGATTGTGAATCAGGGTAAGTTGGTTGGTATTCTTTACTTAGAAAATAAATTAATTGCTGGGGCATTTACACCAGCAAGATTAGAAGTTTTACAACTTTTATCATCACAAGCAGCAATTTCTTTAGAAAATGCACGTCTTTATCATGATTTAGCAGAATATAATCGGACATTAGAAACAAAAGTTAAAGAACGCACTTTAGAATTACAAGCAAGAAACTTACAACTACAACAAGAAATTCAAGAACGGCAAAAAGCCGAAGAAGTCGCCGCCGATGCTAACCGCGCCAAGAGCGAATTTCTGGCGAATATGAGTCACGAACTACGTACACCTCTAAATGGAATTTTAGGTTATACACAAATATTTAAAACAGATGACTCTTTGAGTAGTCAACAACGGAATGGTGTAAACATTATTCATCAGTGTGGTGAACATCTTTTAACATTGATTAATGATATTTTAGATATTTCTAAAATTGAAGCTCGGAAAATGGAGCTAGAGTTGAAAAAATTTAATTTTTCAGCATTTTTAGATGGGGTTATAGAAATTTGTCGGCTACGTGCAGAAACTAAAGGGATAGGTTTAATTTACCAACCTCTTGGTTATCTACCTGAGTTAATTTGTGGTGATGAAAAACGCTTACGGCAAGTTTTAATTAATTTATTAAGCAATGCCGTAAAATTTACAAAAAAAGGTAGTATAACTTTTAAAGTCGGCTCTATAAATCAGGACGGAGACTGGATAATAGATACAGATAAACTTGCTGCTCAATCTCCACAGTTGAAAATTCGCTTTTTAGTAGAAGATACAGGAATTGGCATTGCTCAGGAGCAATTAGAAGACATATTTCTACCATTTAAACAAGTGGGTGAGGATAGTTTAAAAACGGAAGGAACCGGATTAGGTTTAACAATTAGCCGTCAATTGGTGCAGATGATGGGGGGCAAATTATTTGTTAAAAGTGAACTGGGCAAAGGCAGTATTTTTTGGCTAGATTTAGAATTACCAGAGGTTGAACAACTGAGCAATGTTGATATTAATGAACTGAATATTATTGGTGTTGCTGGAGCTAAACGCAAAATTTTAGTGGTTGATGATAAATGGGAAAATCGCTCAGTTTTGGTCAATATTTTAGAGCCTTTAGGATTTGAAGTTTTGGCGGCTAGTGATGGCTTAGAGTGTTTGCAGAAAATACCTGAATTTCAGCCAGACTTGATTTTGATGGATTTAGTGATGACAGGAATGGATGGTTTTGAAGCTACCCGTCGCCTGAGATTGTTACCAAATTTTCAGGAAATAGTCGTAATTGCCGTATCAGCAAGTGTGTTTGAGTTTAATCAACAAGAAAGCCGAAAAGTTGGGTGTGATGATTTTCTACCCAAACCTATCCAAAAAGCCGAACTTTTAGAAAAGTTACAAGTTCACTTGGGATTGGAATGGGTATATGAAGACAAGGTAAGAAAGATGAAGGATAAACAAAAAAGTTCAATTTATCCTTTACACTTGACATCTCAGGCTGCGATTGTGCCTCCTCCCGCAGACGAACTAGCAATGTTGCTAGATTTGGCTATGCGGGGTGACTTAAGAAGTATCGCGGAACAATCGCTCAAACTAGAAGAACGGGAAGAGAAGTTACAACCTTTTGCTACTCGTTTATATCAACTAGCAAAAGGTTTTAAAGGGAAACAAATATTGGAGTTTCTCCAAAAGTGTTCTGAGGCTTTATGAAAAATAATTTTAATAAATCGGGTGTCATTTTAATTGTTGATGACACTCCCATTAATTTAGAAATGCTGTTTGATTTTTTAGGTAAAGCTGGATTTACAGTATTAATTGCTGAAGACGGCGAAAGTGCGATCGCCATAGCAGAATATGGTAAACCAGACTTAATTTTGTTAGATATCCTCATGCCGGGAATCGACGGTTTTGAAACTTGTCGTCGTCTGAAAGCCAAGGAAGCAACTCAAGATATTCCGGTGATTTTCATGACAGCACTTTCAGAAACTTTAGATAAAGTCAAAGGTTTTGAATTGGGTGCAGTCGATTACCTCACCAAACCACTCCAACACCAAGAAGTATTAGCCAGAATTCAACTACATCTCAAGTTGCGAACCCTTACCAAAACCCTGCAAGAGCAAAATCTACGCCTAGAAACCGAAATTGCCGAACGTTTACAAGTTGAAGAAAAAATCCGCGAACAAGCAGCTTTGTTAGATGTTACTAGCGATGCAATTATCGTTAAAGATTTTGATAATCAAATTTGTTTTTGGAACCAAGGCGCTGAACATTTGTATGGCTGGAAAGCTACAGAAGTAATGGGTGAGAATGTCAATCAGCTTTTGTACACGCCAGAAACTTTATCGCAAATACAAAATATTTATGCAAGTATAACTGAGTCTGGCTTTTGGCAAGGAGAATTAAAACAAGTTAACAAACAAAGACAGGATGTGATTGTGGCTAGTCGTTGGACATTAATGTGCGATCGCCACAATCAACCAACATCAATTTTGACCGTTAATACTGATATTACCGAAAAAAAACATTTAGAAAGTCAAATTCTCCGCGCTCAACGTCTAGAAAGCATCGGTACACTAGCCAGTGGTATCGCTCACGACTTGAACAATATTCTGACTCCCATTTTGACTGCTGCACAACTGCTACAACTCAAAATGCCTAACACTAACGAGCGCAATCAGCAGATGTTGAAAACCATCGAAGCTAATTCTAAACGTGGAGCCGCTTTAGTCAAGCAAGTTTTGCAGTTTGCGCGGGGAGTGGACGGTCAGCGTAGCATTGTACAAGTCAGCCATCTATGCTCCGAAATCCAGCAAATTGTCCAAGAGACTTTTCCCAAATCAATTGAATTAACACAAAACATTCAGCCAGGACTTTGGGCTGTGATTGGAGATGCAACACATCTCCATCAACTGCTGATGAACTTAGTAGTTAATGCCCGTGATGCCATGCCTAGAGGCGGTAATATTAAAATCTCGGCGGAAAATCTCTTAATAGATGAACAGTATGCGCGAATGAATCTAGATGCGCGTGTCGGCGCTTATATTGTAGTAACTATTGCAGATACAGGTATGGGGATGCGGTCAGAGATTATTGATAGAATTTTTGAACCGTTTTTCACCACCAAAGAAATTGGTAAAGGTACGGGATTAGGTTTGTCTACTGTTAGAGGTATAATTCAAAGTCATGGTGGTTTTGTGAATGTGTCTAGTCACGTTGGCAGAGGTACAGAATTTAAAGTTTTCTTGCCAGCAGTGGAAGTAGCAAATACACTTTTAGGGGAAGACTTAGAATTACTCAAAGGTAATGGAGAATTAATTTTAGTAGTTGATGATGAAAGTGGAATTTTAGAAACCACCAAGATTTCTTTAGAAACTTACAACTACAGAGTATTAACAGCTAGTAATGGTATTGAAGCGATCGCTCTTTATGCTCAACACGAAGACGAAATTAGTCTCGTGTTGATGGATATGATGATGCCATCAATGGATGGTGCTACTGCTATTAGTACGATGCAAAAAATGAATTCTCAAGTCAAGGTGATTGCTGTTAGTGGTTTGACAGCCAGTAGTAAATTAACCAAAATGCCTGGAGTGAAACAATTTATTCCTAAGCCATATACAACAAAAGATTTGTTGCAGACCTTACACAGCATTCTTGTACAGTCATCTCGAAACCCAGAGAGTGTGGCTAAATAGTAGATATAGCAAAGTGCTGAATACAAACCCATTTACTTTAAAGCTTTGGGCAATCAACATCGCCCGTATTGATGATGTTAACTGCCCAAAGAAGGTAAGAAACTCACAATTTGCGGGAAGACAATAATTAACAATACAACTAACAATTGCAGCAGAATAAATGGTACTACACCGCGATAAATATCAGATGTTGTCACTTCTGGGGGTGCAACACCACGGAGATAAAATAAAGCAAAGCCAAAAGGTGGTGTTAAAAACGAAGTTTGCAGATTTGCTCCCAGCACTACACCATACCAAACTAAATCGATGCCTAATTGCTGGGCAACAGGCACAAATAAAGGTATGACAATAAAGGCAATCTCAAAAAAGTCAATAAAGAAACCGAGGATAAACACCACCATCATACTGACGGCTAAAAAGCCAACTTTGCCACCAGGAAGATTGGCGAGGACATCAAACATAAATTGATCGCCGTTTAATCCCCGAAATACTAAGCTGAAAGCTGTAGAACCAAATAAAATAAACACCACCATACTGGTGATTCGCAAAGTGGTATCACAGACTTGACGCAGAGATGATAAAGTGAGATTACCGTTAGCAGCAGCCAAAGCGATCGCCCCTACACAACCAACGGCACCGGCTTCTGTCGGGGTAGCAATACCAAAAAAGATACTCCCTAACACCAGTAAAATCACAACCAAAGGCGGCAACATCACCTGTACTACCCTTTTCCCCAAAGCTTTACCGCCAATTTCCCGCACTTCTGCTGGTAAGGCTGGTGCGGCATCCGGCTGCAAAAATGCCACAATTAGCACATGAAGCGCAAAGGCACTGGCCATCATCAAGCCGGGAATCACCGAACCAATAAACAAATTCCCCACAGATACACCAAGTTGGTCGCCTAAAACTACCAAAACCACACTCGGCGGAATAATTTGTCCTAAAGTACCCGATGCTGCAATGACACCAGTTGCTAATTGCTTGTTATAGCCGTAGCGCAGCATAATTGGCAGGGAAATCAAACCCATCGCTACTACTGTGGCCGCAACTACACCCGTAGTAGCCGCCAGCAAAGCTCCCACCAACACCACCGCTAACGCCAGTCCTCCACGCAACCGTCCTAATAAAATCCCCATCGTTTCTAAAAGCCGTTCCGCTATGCCAGATTTCTCCAGCATTGACCCCAGAAAGATAAAGTAAGGGATAGCTAAAAGAGTGTAGTTAGCCATAATCCCAAATATCCGCTGTGGCATGGCAGTGAGAAATATCGGGTCAAAAACACCCAAACTAATTCCCAATAAGCCAAATACAATAGCTACACCACCTAGTGAAAATGCTACTGGATATCCCAAGGATAACAACACCAAAGCACCCGCAAACATTATTGGCCCCAGCCATTCATAAGCCAGTGTCATGTTGTTCCTCTCCAGCTTCTAGTCTGCCTTGAATAATTGCCCAGTTTTTAATTGCCTGAGAAATTCCCTGAAAAATCAGCAATACAAAGGCGACAATAATCATCGCTTTAATTGGGTAACGTGGTAAACCACCAGGATCAGGTGAACTTTCCTGAATCTGCCAAGAAGCAATGATTGTATCCCAAGAAAACACTATCACCATCACGCAGAAGGGAATCAGGAAAAATATCGTACCCACGAAATCTGCAATGGCTTTGCGCCGACGTTGCCAATTACTATAAAAAATATCTACACGGACGTGTTCGTTGTGCTTGAGAGTGTAAGCGGCTCCTAGCAGAAAAACTAAATCAAAAATATACCATTGAGCTTCGATATAAGCATTGGAGGTGAGGTTGCTACCAGTAAATCGCCCCAAATATCGCCCGATAACATTCCATACCCCCAGTATGACCATGACTAATATGAGCCAACTGGTAAATCGACCGATAAATTCAGTACAGGTGTCAATAATTTTTGAGATTTTTAAGAGTTTTTCCAATGGTGGTATTACCTCTGTCGTGAAAATGGGGTGTAGGGGCTAAGGGGTGTAAGAATTTTTTATGTTTGGCTTTAAGATTTTCTCATAAATTGCTGATTTGAAAGTGCTGAGTAATATATTTTCCCCCTGCCCTCTGCCCCCTGCCTTCTAACTCGATTGTCGCCAGTGGGTAGGGGCTTCGACATCATCAGGTAGACGGGTTGTGCGATCGCCTACTGCCATGCCAATCTGTTGTGAGTCTAAATTTTTCACACCTGTGAGAATTGCGCCTTCTAATTTGACATCACACAGGTTTGTACCAAATAAATTCGCGCCGATGAGGTTGGCTTGAGACAAGTTAGCTTCATATAAAACTGCCCGATTCAAATTGGCTCCCATCAGGTTTGCTTGATATAAATCAGCTTCTGTCAAACTCGCTTCGGTGAGGTTGGCAAAGAAAACTTCTGTTTGCTGGAGTTTGGCAGCGTTTAAATTTGCCCCAGACAAGTTAGCACCATTCAAGTTGGCTCCTTGTAGGTTAGCGCCAATCAATCCAGCTAAATGCAAATTCGCTTTACCCAACTTTGCCCCTTGTAAGTTAGCCAAAAATAACTTTGCACCAGAAAGGTCAGCAACTTTTAATGTTGCTTGTTGTAAATTAGCTTTATACAAATTTGCCCCTTGTAAATTGGCTGTACGCAGACTTGCGCTTTGAAGATTTGCTGCACGCAAGTTTGCCCCTTGCAAATTAGCTCGATTCAAGTTTGCCCCTTGTAAGTTGGCTTCTCGCAAGTTGGCTTTTTGTAAATTGGTTTCATAAAGAATTGACCGCACCAGTTTTGCATTGTGGAGGTTGACTCCAGAGAGATTAGAACCGCGCAAATCTGAGCCGGAAAGGTCTGCACCGCGTAAATCTGCTCTTTCTAAATTGGCTCCTAGTAAATCTGCTCGCCGAATATCGATGTTGCGTAAATCTAATTTTTGACTTTCTAATTCTAATAACGAATTACGTCTCCCAATGATTGTCAGTGCGGCTTGCACATCCCGACGGATTTTAGGTGCTTCTTCACTGTTGTGGCGTTCTCCGTGCTTTGTTGTCAGCACTCTGCTTTTTGGTTTGCCCCAATATATCGGCTGTGCATCTTCTTCTTTGAAGAGTTCGGCTTCTGTGGGAATACCTGTATTTTCCCGCACAAAAGCCGCGAGGATTTCCATGATTGTCCAATGTTCTTTGGGAAAGTCCTGGGCGATGCGTTCTAAAACATAAATTGCCCCGATGCGCGTTTCAATTCTTTCATGACCTAGCTGCGTAATAGCAGCCATAAATCTGTCTGCAATCAATCTATCTTGGGAAATTTGAGCATTTTGCATACTCAGTTCGACATTCTTTTCCGAGGCGATCGCATTTTTCTGCATTGCCTCTGTCCGTTTACCTGCATAATAAGCATTAATCATCACTGCTAATCCTAAAAACATGATGGCAGTCGTGGTTAATGCTTGGGTTCTATATTGTATTTGCTGCGGAATTGATAACTCTTTTTTATTGGAGGCAGCAAAAACAATTATATTCAGTGCGATCGCCAATATAACTGTCGTACCTATCAACCAACGCAACATTTTGTCTGTCTTATTTGCAGACATAGGAATAATATTCCTCACAATACAGAATTATTACTTAGAGGTTGGGACGAGTATAACATTTCGCTAAAATTTTGAATATGCAGTTACGGATTTTTATTGATAGTACTTTCCTGACTTTAAGTTGTCTTTGTAATGATATTTTGACAACTTAGTATTTAATAATTAATATTTTCTTAATATTTACTAGTTTTTCACCCTGATCAGTAGCGGCACAAAGGCTTGAGTGTCAGTAAATTAATAGTAATGTCGAGAAAAAATTCCTATATTCAGCATTTATCATCTCTTATCCGGAAAATTTCGCCTCTCGAAAACTAGCTCCATCCAGGATGGCATCTTGCAGATTAGTTTGAAACAAATTGGCGAGATAAAAATTAGCCCTGACCAAATTTGCTTTTGCTAGGTTTGCTTGAGATAAATTAGCTGCACTGATAATTGCTTCGGAAAGGTTAATACCAACAAGATTAGCCTCAGATAAATTAGCTGCGCTTAAAATTGCACCGCTGAGGTTGGCACCAGCGAGGTTAGCTCCTGATAAATTAACTTGATAGAGGTTAGCACCAGCTAGGTTTGCGCCACTGAGATTTGCTCCTCTTAAGTCTGTATAGCTTAAATCAATTTGTGCCGATTCTAAAGATTTTTGAGTGTCTCTTCTAATAATCACATTCAAAGCTGCTTGAATATCTGGGTGAATCTCCTCGTGAGCCTTGTGAGGAGAGCTTTCTCGCACAAAAGTGGCGAGAATTTCTATTATTTCCCCGTGATGTTGGTAATTATAAGTTGCTAATCTTTCTAATTCTAGAATTCCCTGTAATCTTATATCTACTGTTGGATGATGTAGCTTTTCTACTGCCACTCTTAAAAATTTTTTGATGCTGCCTTGAGAGACAAGATGCTGTTTATCTTGACCGTAAACTATCGCCAGGATGATATCTAAAAATAAGTTTTTATTAATTAAATAGTTTTTTACCGGATGTCCAAAATTGTTAATGTGTGTAAACATTTTCAAGATGTTAAGAAGATATTGTTGTGTTTTATTTTCCAAAAAGTATAAAGATATCGTCATTCGTAAATATAATGATTATTTCAAGCTAATAGTGAGAAAATATCACTATGTCTAAAGAAAGAAATTCAATTACATGCTTTAAAAGTTACTAGTATTTAACAGTAAAAATACTTTGTATAGTGTTTGCTATTCTAAGTGAGAGACAAATTTATCTGCGTTTACTGCATTTATCTGGATAGTCTAGAACAAGCCGTTTATACCTATTAATTGGCTGTAGATGATTTTTTCATAGTTCACAAGATGAGAACATCCGCATCGGGAGCATCCCACTTTTTTGAATGTCATTGCGAACGTAACGAAGTGAAGTGAAGCAATCGCAAAGTCTCCCACTTAAAAACAAAACCATGCGATTGCTTCGTCGTTCCTCCTCGCAATGACATTTATTCTCTCATTGCTAAATAAAAACTGGGATGCACCCATCCGCATCTAAGTATTTATTCAAAAATTAGTAATTTAAGGGGGTCGCCGCAGGTGGAGGGATCTGAATCTAGGCTGACAAAACCTTTATCCAAAAAGTATTGAGTTTAGTGCGATCGCACAATTGAAGGATACAATCGCTGAGGGGTAATTTTGTACCGCACTGAAGTTGGAAACGCTATAACTATTCTAAATATATAGAATAGTTAGCTTATGTTAAAACGCAGTTTTCTTGTGGCAATATTGATGTCTATTTTGGCATTTGTCAGTATCAGTAACATACCAACTGCTGCGTTTTTTCTTAAATGTCTTAACTGTCCTTGCATACAGATTGAATTACTGATATACCTTTAATTGCAAAAATAGCGGAAACAGCTATTAATTTGGAAAACTCACCGCAAAATTACTTTAGTCCATTGCAGTCTTTAATCGATGAATTAGTCAAAGTAGATGCAGATTTTTACGCAACTATTCCTGGCATTCAAGCTTTCAATTTGTCCTGACATATCTGACTACCGCTATATTTTGAATTGCCAAGATTCACGAAAGGATTAAACCCCATTTATATCTTATTTCTCCTCTCCATTCCCTATCTGTAATACAGTAGTTTCCGCTTGTTGATCATGGACTACTACAACAGATTTCCGGGTTCTATAGGGAATTTCTTCAATGGGCAAGTTATCGTTATCGAGGTCATCGTAAATTAGCCGCAAATGTTTTTCGCCCAGATGATGAAGTATCTTACCGTTATATTTACTGGCCTCTGCGCCTAAACCTTGGATGCGAATTAAGCCATTAAATACTGTCGCTCTGGCTAAATAAATTACCGGGTCATCACGGAAGGGGACATTGACGGTAGTGGTAGCGGTGAGATGCGCCATACCTCTTTCGTCCATTTCTTTACCTAACGCGATCGCTGTTTTTTCTAATCCGCGAATGGCCACGATCGCCGCGGCAACGGCCATTGTAATATCTGTACCATCATCAGCGACAATTTGGCGAGAAGAAAGAAACTCATAATTCTCTTCTCCTAAGTCACGGCGTAGGCGTTGATGGACGATGTTACGGGGATTGAAGTGTGTCAGTGCGCCCACAATTGCTCCACAAGCTGCACGGGGTTCGCGCCACAAAGATTCTTGGGTTTTGCCGTAGATGAGTTGTTCTTCTAAATCTAACCGGCCGACATGAGTTTTTAAATCTATAGCCGCGAGGATAAAAGACTGGGGATTACCTGCATAAATTTGGGTGCGCCAAGTTTCATCTAATTGATGGGCAATAGTCACATGGGCTAAAGTTGCACCATCATCAGTACCGCCACCTGTGGGGAAAAACGTCTCTGTTTTTAATTCGCCAATTTCTGAGAGAGTAGCAAACCGGGAAGCAATGATATCACGATAGGTTCTGGTTGACTCTCCTTGGTGAATGCGATCGCCACAGTTAGTATATGCCAATGTGGTGATCACACTGGGCAAACTCAAATCTGCGGCACAAGCTTTTAAGTCAGAAATACTCGCCCCGGCAAATTGTAATTCATCCCGGAGTATTTGCAGCCCATTCACCAGGGTATAGCGATCGCTGACAATCTCATTTAAGTAGATATTTTTGGCACTATCTTCTTGCCCAAAGGTAGCAGATAGTTCCCAAAACTTATTAATTCTGGCACTCGCTAAAGATGAATCAAATGCGGAAGACATAGTATTTGGCAGTAGAGACTGGGTAAAAAATAAAGCAAAAGAAGAAAGGTAAAATCACTATACCTTTTATCTTTTGCTATCAGGCTAACCTTTGTCGTGGAAAAAATTTTCTTAACCTACATCATCATGGGCAAAACGGTTGAAGAGGAAGTCCAAGGCATAGTTACGCAGCTTGTAATATTGTGGATCTTCCATGATGCGGGCGCGATCGCGGGGACGAGAAAAGGGAATTTCCATGACTTCGCCAATTTTGGCATGGGGGCCATTGGTCATCATCACTAATTTATCTGCTAAAAACAGCGCTTCATCAATGTCGTGGGTAATCATCAACACTGTGCAGCGATTATCGTTCCAAATTTTTAGCAATTCTTCTTGTAATTCTTCTTTGGTAATTGCATCTAACGCCCCGAAAGGTTCATCTAAAATTAGCACTTTTGGGCGAATTGCCAAAGCCCGCGCAATAGAAACTCGCTGTCTCATACCGCCAGACATTTGCATGGGCTTTTTGTCCATTGCGTCAGCCAACCCCACCATTGCCAAGTTTTCCCGCACAATAGCCCTTTTCTCGGCTTCCATTTTGTTGGGGTAAACTGCATTCACCGCTAAGTAAATATTTTCAAATGCAGTCCGCCAAGGTAACAGCGCGTAGTTTTGAAATACAACCATCCGGTCTGGGCCTGGTTTGGTGATGGGTTGACCTTCGAGTAACACTTGCCCAGTTGTAGGAAAGTTAAAACCAGATACCATATTTAGCAGCGTAGATTTGCCGCAGCCAGAGTGACCAATGACGCAAATAAATTCACCCTGGTTAACGTTGAGATTCACACCATCAAGCACAGTGAAGGGGCCTTTCTTGGTGGGATAAACTTTGCTAACGTCTCTGATTTCGAGAAAATGTCTGCTATTGTCGGTCAGAGTTGGTAATGGTCTTCTGGAGGTGTCGGTGACGGTGGACAAATTGCGGTTTTGCATGGCGGTGGGTGAAGGGTGAAGTGTGTTGGGTGGAACTGGACTTTTCATAGCATCAGGAAAACCTCTCTCCAAACCTCTCTCCTGTGAGGAGAGAGGCTTTGATTTCTCCCCCTTCCCTCTGAGGGAAGGGGGTTGGGGGGTTAAGTTTGGTGTTAGCTTTTCCACATGAGGTGAAAAGTCAGGGATGGAATGTAGTGAAACCCAACAAAGGTTAGGTGTTTAATTGTTGGGTTTTGTGAATGAGCCTTTTATCTTCATTAATGAAGTTTTGAACTTGGTAAATGAACTTTGAAGCTTTATTAATGAAGTTCAGATACTCTTTAATGGAGTGTTTAATATTCATTAATGAAGTTCGGAAGCTCATTAATGGAGTTCAGAGGCTTATTAATGAGGTTTAGATATTCATTAATGAAGTTCAAATACTCATTAAAGGAGTTTCAAGACTCATTAATGAGTCTCAAATACTCAACCGTCAGTTATGCAACTCTTCTAGTGGGTGAATCAAGAATGACTTCCGCAATGGAAAAGTCGCGCTTAATTGGCAAGCTGTTGAGATAGGCGATAGGGTCATCAGCATTAAAGGGAGTACCATCAAATAACTGAATGGGTTGGCGAGTATAGCTGATATCTAAACCTAATTCCCTGGCGGCGGTACTAAAAACGCGCACCCGACAAACTCGTTCTACAACTTCTACCCAATTTCTGGGGAAGGGAGTATCACCCCAACGCGCCAACTGACTCATAATCCAGATTTGTTCTGTGCGGCTGGGGCGGTTAATGGCAGACTCAGAGTAAAACTGGTGATGGGCGTAGTCGCGTAGGGGGTGGTCTATGTCACAAACCAAACTATCCGGGTCTTCTAGTTGGATGTACTCTAAATCAGTGCTGACGTAATCTCTCCCCGCCACAATTTTTCTGACTTCTTCGACGTTTTGGGGATCTGCACAGTATTGGCAAGCTTCTAACAAAGCTTTAGTTAAGGCAATGTGGGTGTTAGGATATTTTTCTGCCCAATCTTCCCGTACACCGAGAACTTTACCGGGGTGTCCTAACCAAACTTCTAAGTCTGTGGCGATGGTAAAGCCGACATTTTCCACGGCGGCGCGATAGTTCCAAGGTTCACCGACGCAATAACCGTCAATACTTTTGTTTTGCAAGTCAGCGACCATCTGGGCGGGTGGAATAATGTGCATATCCACATCCGTATCTGGGTCAATACCACCAGCCGCCAACCAATAACGTAGCAGCATATTGTGCATTGAGGCGGGATGGACTACGCCCATTGTGTGGCGTTGTTCGCGGGTGCGGAGTAAGTAATTTTTGAAGTCAGATAAGGTGCGGACACCTTCATCATAAAAGCGTTTGGCTAAGGTGATGGCGTTACCGTTGCGGGTCATGGTGAGGGCGGTAACTACGGGTAAGGGTTGGTTTTTATAACCGCCCAAAGTTAGCCACATGGGCATCCCAGAAGGCATTTGGGCTGCATCTAAATAACCGCCAGTGATGCCGTCAACGATACCCCGCCAGCTACTTTCCCGCACCAAGTTCACTTCATCTAAGCCATGCTTGGTAAAGAAACCTTTTTCTTTCGCTACAGCGAGGGGGGCGCAAGCAGTGAGGGGTAAGAAGCCAATTTCTAAGTTAACTTTTTCTAAACCATGACGGGAAACATCCGCTGTTTTCCGCGCCCGCAGTTTCTTAATGCGTTTTTGCTGGTTGAGGAAATAAATCATTTCACTCCGCAAGCTGTAGTAGCTGGGATGTTCCACAACTTCCATACGTTTGCGGGGTCTGGGGATATCAACTTCGAGGATGTCGCCAATTTTAGATTCGGGGCCGTTGGTCAACATGACAATTCTGTCAGACAACAGCACAGCTTCATCTACGTCATGAGTCACCATTACCGCAGTGACTTCATTTTCTTCGCAGATTTGCATTAACTGTTCTTGTAAGTTACCCCGTGTTAGGGCATCTAACGCACCGAAGGGTTCATCTAACAGTAATAGTTTAGGACGAATTGCTAAAGCACGAGCGATCGCCACCCGTTGTTTTTGTCCACCAGATAACATTCCTGGTTGTTTGTCGGCGTGGGGACGCAAACCCACCATATCTATATGTTTTTCGACAATCGCCTTGCGTTCATCTGCGGGTAAACCATTCATCACTGAGTCTACCGCCAAGGCAATATTTTCTCTCACAGTCCGCCAAGGCAATAACGAATAATTTTGGAATACCACCATCCGGTCTGGCCCTGGTTTGGTGATTTTCTGCCCTTGCAGCGTCACAATACCCTCAGTTGGCAAATCCAAACCCGCAATCATATTTAATAATGTGGATTTACCGCAACCAGAGTGACCAATTAAAGAAATGAATTCGCCTTTTTTAATTTCCAGGTCAATACCTTTTAAAGCAATATATTGACCGCCGCCAGTTAAATTAAATACCTTATCAATTTGATCAACAGCAACGAATACGCTCATTTGTTATTTGTCCTTTGTCAATGGTCAAGAGTCAATGGTGAGCTAGTGCGTTGGGCGGGTTTCCCGACTTGAAGCAACTAGCGAACCCGAAGGGTCAAGAGTCAATGGTCAATGGTTTTTTTAGACTTTGGACTATGGACTCTTGACTTTGGACTAATTACTACTTTTGTTCTGCTGGTAAAATCAGGTTTTGCAACCAAGCCATGAATTTATCCAGGAGTAAACCAACGACACCGATATAAACTAGCGCCAAAATTACTTCACTGACGTTGTTATTTTGGTAAGCATCCCAGATAAAGAAGCCGATACCGACAATCCCAGACATGACGATTTCTGCCGCGATAATCGCTAACCAAGCCAAACCGATCGCAATTCTTAAGCCAGTGAAAATGTAAGGTAAAGCTGAGGGAATCAAAATGTTGAGGAAGTATTCTTTGCGGCTGAGTTGCAGAACTTTAGCCACGTTGTTGTAATCTTGGGGAATTTGAGTAACACCGACCGCAGTGTTAATTAAAATCGGCCAAATTGCGGTGATGAAAATTACGAATAATGCGGCTGGTTCGTTTTGACGCAGTGCTGCTAAAGAAATGGGAACCCAAGCCAAAGGAGGTACAGTCCGCAATAGTTGAAATAGTGGGTCTAAAGCCTTAGACATAGTTTGATTCACACCAATCAAAACACCTACGCCAATACCCACAATTGCCGCTAAAGTGTAACTAATGGCGACCCGTTGTAAACTAGCTAAAATCTGCCAAAAAAGACCTTTATCGATACCGCCTTTGTCATAAAAAGGATACAAAATTAAAATCCAGGTATCTTGGATGACTTGAATTGGCCCTGGTAATGTTGCGCCAGGAATCCAAGCAAATAATTGCCAAACTACGAGAAATATTAAAAGTGCGATCGCAGGCGGTACAAGATTCGGAATTTGTTTCTGTATCTGTGAAATAAAACTGTTATCTAACCTTGGACTAGCTGCTCTTTTTTGGGCTAAAGTCATAAATTCCGTTTCCCTTGAATGAATAATAAACTGCTGATTAATATCTATTGACCATTGACTAATGACTAATGACCAATAACTAAACACTCACTTTCTTAATCTTCAGACTCTTGAGATATGCTTCTGGTTTTTCGGGATCAAATTTAACTCCATCAAAAAATTCTTCTACACCGCGAGATGTACTTGTGGGAATATCAGCCGTAGCAATTCCCGCTTCTTTGGCAGCTTCTTTCCAAATATCTTCGCGGTTAACTTTATTAATGAGTTCTTTCGCTTTAGCTGCATTATTGGTGATGTAATCTTTTGGCAAGAAACCCCAGCGAACACTCTCAGTTATGAACCACAAATCATGACTCTTATAGGGATAAGACACGTTACCTTTTCCATCTTTCCAGTAATAAGCAGCCATTGATTTATCATCTATTTTGCGACCATCACCCATGTCATATTTGCCTTGATATGGGCCTGCCAAAATTTCGGGTGAAGGTAAGTTGAAATAATTTCTACCAGCAAGAATTTCGGCTGCTTCTTTGCGGTTGTCAAAATTATCTAACCATTGCTGCGCTTCCATAATGCCTTTTAACAATGCTTTCGTCGCTTTAGGATTTTTATCAACCCAGTCAGCCCGTATCGCCAAATATTCTTCAGGGTGATTTTTCCAAATCTCTGCGGTTAATGCAGCCACAAAGCCGATTTTATCTGTCACAATCCGATATGGCCAAGGATCTCCGGTGCTGAACGCATCCATTGTCCCGGTTTTCATGTTGGCGACAGTTTGCGCCGAAGGTACAGTCAGTAGTTTGACATCTGCATCTGGGTCTAAACCACCAGATGCTAACCAGTAGCGAATCCAAAAATCTTGGTTAACGTGGGGGAAGGTGAATGCCGCAGTAAAAGGTGTGGAGGATTTTAATTCTTTGAATAAAGCCTTAGCATTAGCAACTTCCAGGCTAATTTTACCGTTATGTTTATTGGCGATCGCAATTCCGTTCCCATGTGTAATTAACTGCGCCAAGACATACATCGGGATTTTTTGATTCCCTTTAGTAATTAAACCTTCTGTAATTAAATGTGGCATTGGCATTTGCCATTGTCCGCCATCAATACCACCACCAGCCGAACCAATTTCTACGTTATCTCGTGCTGAACCCCAAGAAGCTTGTTTTGCCAAATCTACCTTGGTCATACCATATTTAGCAAAAAAGCCTTTTTCTTGAGCAATAATTAACGGTGCAGCTTCAACAATCGGAATATATCCCAATTTGACTGTATTAGTTTCTGGCGCTTGTTCTGGACTGATATTGGCAACAGTTTGAGCAGTTGGCGCAGCTGAGGAATTACCACCAGTCAGATTTTCTGGAGGGTTGCCTAAACAGCCTTTGAGAAACACCGCACTTGCCGATGCTCCAGCTGTTAAGATAAATTTACGGCGAGAAAATTGGTTAAAAAAATCTGACACAATATATCTCCTCAAAGGTGAATTTAAATTTTTTTAGGCATGAAAATTAACGCAAGTCGAATATAATTTCGCTTGTGCAATCACAAAATAATTTCGAGCTATATTCAAACAAGTCAAGCCGAGCCGATTACATAGAGCAAAAGGCTAAAATGACGAACTGGAGAGACAATTAATTAGAGTTGATAGATTTGTTTGGGGATCACTTAATTCGTTGAAACTTAGTTTACAGGTTTTAACGTCAAATTGGTTAAGTCCTAACCCATAATTATTAAAAAAATATTAGATTGATCATATAAGTAAAAATTTATTGTGGGCGGCAAAAAGAACGAAGATTCGTAATATATCGGCGGTTATTGATGATAACAATCAGTCTTTCATAATGATTAAGCCTGAGAAATGCCCTTTATCCTAAAATCTATCAATAATTACCTATGCAAACTATTACTGAAATCATATATTTTGCTTCTACAATAAAATGTACTTAAAATAATAGGTAATTATTGATGCTAATTATTGCTCTTAGCCTATATATAACTTTTTAATATACACTTTGAGTCAGTGTGATCAACTTTGTAATTGACGCGCTCTGCTGATGTCAGAGGTACGATGAAGGGAATAATCCTTTGAGCTTTGCGCGTAATGACTCTGGCTGAAACTCCCAACCACGACAACTCTCTTAATCCTTTGCTCACCCTCAACTACGAACCAGCCTTAGAATCTTTGGGTGATGATTACTACGACGAAGTAGCCGCAGAGGAATTTCCCCAACATATTTTGCGCTGGCGTAATGACCCACTGTTATCTGATTTAGGACTAAATGCTCAAGCCGTTACAGATGAGCATTTCATCAACGCTTTTGGCAAATTTCAAGGACGCAAGCCTTTATTAGCACTGCGCTATCACGGTTATCAATTTGGTAACTATAATCCTTACTTAGGTGATGGTAGAGGTTTTCTCTATGGTCAAGTCCGTGTTACTAATGGCGAATTATACGATTTCGGCACCAAAGGTTCTGGTAGAACACCTTACTCCCGTGGTGGCGATGGGATGCTGACACTCAAAGGTGGGGTGCGGGAAGTTTTGGCCGCTGAAGCACTACACCAAATGGGAGTCCGCACCTCTCGCTGTTTTAGCATGATTGAAACTGGTTTATCTCTGTGGCGCGGTGATGAACCTTCTCCTACTCGTTCATCAGTCATGGTGAGAATGAGCAGTTCTCATATTCGTTTTGGCAATTTTGAGCGTTTTCATTATTTACAGCGTCCAGATCTAACTAAAAAGCTGTTAGACCATGTCATTGAATATTATTACCGTCATTTAGTCAGCCAAAAAGATAAATATGCCTTATTCTATGCAGAGTTAGTCCAGCGAGTTGCCGAACTAGTTGCACAGTGGATGGCGGCTGGTTTTTGTCATGGTGTTTTGAACACTGACAATATGTCGATTACTGGGGAAAGCTTTGATTATGGCCCCTACGCGTTTATCCCCACCTATGACCCATATTTTACAGCCGCATATTTTGACTATTACAAACGCTATTGTTATGGTCATCAACCCAATATTTGCCAATGGAATTTAGAAATGCTGCAAGAACCATTAAAGGCAATTATTGAGCCAACTGACATGGAAGCGGGACTCGCCAGCTTTAATGAATATTATGGGACAGAATATCGCCGCTTAATGTTGAGAAAGTTAGGTTTTGAGCAGTTGAACCATCCAGAAGCCGATGAGCTTTTAGAGCTAACCATAACATTTTTAAAAGATAGCCAAGTTGGTTATCATCTATTTTTCTCAGAAATGGCTCGAACTTTTTCTTCTAAATGGCGTGATGACCCAGCTTGTGTACTACACAATTCAGAGATTCTACCAGCCGCGGGTACTTCTACAACTTTTGATAATTGGTGCATAATTTACCATAAAATCTTAAATCATTTTGATTTAGATGCGATAGAAGTTATTGCCCAAACCTTAGCTCAACATAATCCTAAAACTGTACTGCTTAGACCTGTAATTGAATCAATTTGGCAACCAATTGCTGAGGTAAATGATTGGCAATATTTTACAGATTTAATTCATCAAATTCAGTCTAAACAGTAAATCTAAGAATTCAGAATTCATATCAAGTCTGACTAAATACTTGTCATTACGAGCGTTCGCGTTCGCGTCTCGCCCAGAAGCGAAGTAATTGCAAAGTCTAGGCGATTGCATCGTTCCACTTCGTTAAACTCGCAATGACATATTATGAGTAATTTGCCAGACATGATATCAGAATTAAAAAACTAGAATCAATTAGTGGTGTGTGGAAATTGTCCTGAATTCTTTTGAGAAAACAGCGATATTTATAAAAATATTGCTGTTTATTTTTTAGTTGAGAGTTCAACATTTAGAGTTTATAAGTCTTGGCTTCTGCGTTTTATCTCAAAACTTTAAGTAAATTATGTATATTGTTATTAAAGTTACAGTATTTTGCTAATCAATGAGGTACAAGCTAAGAATTCACAACAGTAATTATACTTCTGCTACCTACCTCACTAGCCATAAATTTAGGTATTATAAAAACAAATACTTTGATAAATGTTTTTGGGAATCAATGCTGGGCATCAAGACCCTTTTATTTGGAGATTTTGATTCTTCATTTGAGAATTTACTGTTCGTAGCTTTTGCTTAAATCGATAGCAAATATCAGGTTAACAATTTCCAATTTATCAATTTAATTTTGAAGCATCATCAAAGATTAGGTTAATAACAGGACAGGTTTAATAGATGAAAAGCTAAATTTAACAAATATAAAAAATCTCCGTTGACAAAAATAAACTTTTATTAATATTTCTTTTAAAAAGATTAATTACTTTCTTTGAAATACAAGTAATAGATACTAAAAAAATAAAAATTATAAGGAAAATTTAACTATTTTCTTAAAAAAGATACAATAAAAAATAATTTCTGAAAATGTGGATATTGTAAAATAAATATTCATAATTTTAATTAATAGTAATAATCATTCAGACACATGCTGAAAGTGCTAGAGGATGAATAAGTGGTTAGGCGGCACAGATATCATCAGTTTCAAGCAAGAGAAATTTTCAGCAAACGAGAGTTGCTGCCCTTAGTGGTGGGTATTGTTGTTGCAATAGCAGTAGTTCTGCTTTGGCAGAAGCTAGTAATTGAAGAGCAACACGATATTAAACAACTGATTCAACAACAAGCGATCGCCATTAAAACCGAATTAACAGCCCAAGTAAATATGCGAATTCTGGCACTAGAGCGTATGGGCAAAAACTGGCAACTGCATGATAATTTGGATCAGAAAAAATTGCGAACTGAAGCAGCCGCCTACATCCAAGATTTTGGAGGATATCAAACTCTGGGATGGATTGACGCATCATTGCGGGTGAGATGGACTGTACCCGAAGTTAACTATCAAATCACCCAAACTTTAGAACTAACTCAAAAACCTCAACTACGCACAGCACTAGAAGCAGCACGTAACCGCCGTCAAACCAATTTTACGCCCACATTTGAGCTTCTTCAAGGCAAGAAAGGATTGTTTGCATATCTGCCACTATGGATTGGCGAACAGTTTGATGGCTTTATTTTAGGAGTTTTTCAAGTTAAATCCTTATTAGATTCTCTGGTGCATTTGCCACCAGGTTATCAAATTAGAGTCTTTGAGAATGGAAAATTAATTTACGGACAGAACTCATTACCAACGCAGCTATTAAATTGGCAACAACAAGTCAGCCTTAACTTATATGGAAGCAACTGGCAAATTGCAGTCTATCCTTCTCTAGAATTATTAACCGACTTGCGATCGCCTCTGCCATTAATTGTTTTAATCTCTGGGTTACTCATCGCCAGCACATTGGCATTCTCTATTTATTTTGCTCAAAGTAGTGAACTGCAAAACAAACGTAAAGCCGCCATTAATCAAGAACTAACCGACCGAATTTGGGAGCAGCAAAAAACTGAAATTGCTTTACGTGCCAGTGAAACTCACCTGCGAGAATTATTAGAAACGGTAAAAGTAATTCCTTGGGAATTCGATGTCAAAACTTGGCGCTTTACATATATTGGGCCACAAGCAGAAGCTTTATTGAACTATCCCCTAGCAGAATGGTATCAGGAAAATTTTTGGATGAATCATCTGCATCCTCATGATCGGGAACAGGCGATGCAGGTTTACCAAGACGCAATGGCGAAAGGCGAAAACCAGGAATTTGCATACCGAATGCTAACCGCAAGCGGGCGAGTTGTGTGGTTACGAGATATTGTCAATGTTGTCAAAAACGCTGGAACCCCCATAATGCTCAGGGGGTTTATGTTTGAGATTACAGATTTGAAACTAGTAGAAGAAACTCTCCGATTGCGGGAACGCGCCCTAGCAGCGGCTAGTGATGGAATTATAATTGCTGATGCTAGGCTCCCTAATCAACCAATTATTTACGTTAACCCCGCCTTTGAGCTAATCACAGGCTATAGTGCTACAGAGATTATTGGCTATAACTGTGCTTTTTTACCAGGTACAGATCCTCTACAACCAGCAATTCAACAACTGCAAGCATCTATGAAAGTTGGGAAAAGTTGCCAAGTATTGTTGCGTAACTACCGCAAAGATGGCAGTTTATTTTGGAATGAATTGAGCATTTCTCCTATTCATGATGACACTGGTCGGTTAACCCATTTTATTGGCATTCACACCGATATTAGCGATCGCAAACAAGCAGAATTAACTTTGCAACGCCAAGCCCTAATCTTTGAAAACATGTACGACGGCGTAATCATCACTGATTTAAGCGGAAAAATTATTGACTGGAATGGTGCGGCTGAGTGGATGTTTGGCTATAGCAAAGCCGAAATCTTGGGCAGAAGCACAAGTATTTTATATAAACCGGAAGTAACTAATCAACTCATACCCCAAATTTTGCCAGATATTCAGCAGCAGGGACGTTGGTCTGGGGAACTTGAATTTATCCGCAAAGATGGCAGTCAAGGAATTTGTGAAACGACAGTCATTCTCTTACAAAATGAACAAGGGCAAGCGATCGCCAGTGTCAGTTTTAATCATGACATTACAGAAAGAGTATTAGCACAACAAGCATTGCAACGACAATTACATCAAACACTGTTGTTAAAACAAGTTACCCAACAAATTCGCCAAAGTCTTGATAGCAAAGAAATCTTTGCTACCGCCGCCGTCCAAATTGGTCAAGCATTTCAAGCCGAACGCTGCCTCATTCATTCTTATATTAATGATCCCATACCCTACATTCCGCTGGTAGCAGAGTATAATAATTTTCCCACCTACGCCAGTCGGGAAAACGTAAAAATTCCTGTAATCGGTAATCCCCATGCCGAGCAAATGATGACCGAGGATAAAGCGATCGCTTCTGATGATGTATATGCTGACCCGTTACTCCAAAAAGCGCAAACAATTTGTCAAAATATGGGCTTAAAGTCCATGTTAGCAGTCCGTACATCTTATCAAGGAGAACCTAACGGTGCGATCGGCTTACATCAGTGCAGCTATTTTCGCCAATGGACAACAGAAGAAATTGAATTATTAGAAGCAGTAGCAGCACAAGTCGGCATTGCCCTCGCCCAAGCCAATTTATTAGAACAAGAAACCCGCCAACGCGAAGAACTTACCTTAAAAAACTTTGCCCTAGAACAAGCAAAACGTCAAGCAGAAGCAGCCAACCGCGCCAAAAGTGAATTTTTGGCCATGATGAGTCATGAAATTCGTACCCCAATGAATGCTGTAATTGGGATGACAGAACTGTTATTAGATACAGATTTAACTCCCCAACAGCGCGACTTTGTAGAAACCGTTCATACCAGCGGCAATGCCTTACTTACCATCATTAATGACATTCTCGACTTCTCTAAAATTGAGTCTGGCAAACTGGAACTAGAAGAAAAACCCTTTGATTTAAAAGCTTGTGTAGAACAGGTAATCGACCTTTTAGCCCCAAAAGCTGCCCAAAAACAGATTGAACTAATTTACCTGATCCATCCCCAAGTACCAACCCAGATAATTGGCGACATCACACGCTTGCGCCAAATTTTAATGAACTTGCTCAACAATGCCATTAAATTTACCCAACAAGGAGAAGTTGTCCTCTCTGTATACGCCAATCAATTAGAAACTCAAAATATCGACACTACCTGCAAAATTTTGTTTAGCATCCAAGATACAGGTATTGGCATCACCCCAGAGAAAATGGCACGGTTATTTCAACCCTTCGCCCAAGCAGATGCCTCTATGACCAGACTCTACGGCGGTACGGGACTAGGACTAGTGATTAGCCAACGCCTGAGTGAGATGATGAATGGTAGTTTATGGGTTGAAAGTCGTGGCTGTATTGGTGGTAATCCTGATCCTGGATGGCAAAATAGCAAGCCTGTTTTAGCCACTTTCTCTCATCATGGTGCTACTTTCTACTTCACAATTACCAGCACAATCCTGACTAATCCCCCATCAAGTGAAGTGACTACTTCTGTGAGTCAGTTGGCTGGTAAGCGTTTATTAATCGTGGATGATCATCCTACCAACAGCAAAATTCTCAGTTTGCAAGTGCAGTTCTGGCAAATGCAAACATACATTGCTGAATCAAGTGAAGCCGCTTTAGCTTTGCTGGCTCAAGGAATGGAATTTGATATTGCCATCCTCGATCTGCCAAGTCCAAAAATTGATGGACTGGCACTAGCGCAGGCCATTCGTCAACAGCCTGGTGGTCAAAATCTCCCCTTAGTACTATTAACTGCTTTGGGTACTCCAGACATAGGTAGAGACTTTAATGATGTGGGGTTAGTTGTCTGTTTAAATAAACCAATCAAACAATCTCAACTTCACTACGTCCTCACCCATACCTGCGGACATCATTTGCTATCAGTCAACATTTCTCGTGCATATATTTCTCCCTTTGATGTTCATTTAGCTGAGAAAATGCCGCTGCGCATTCTTGTGGCAGAAGATAGCTTGGTGAACCAGAAAGTAGCACTACTAATGTTGCAAAAAATTGGCTACCAAGCAGATGTAGTAGCTGATGGGCGAGAAGTGATTCAAGCATTGCAGCGTCAACCCTATGATGTAGTGTTGATGGATATTCACATGCCCGAAATGGATGGACTAGAAACTAGTCAAATCATCTCTCAGCAATGGGAAGCTAGTACTCGCCCTTATATTATTGCCATCACAGCCAACGCTATGCGGGGCGATCGCGAAGCTTGTTTAGCCGCGGGGATGGATGATTATATTAGCAAACCCATCCAAATGGCAGAGTTAGTTAAAGCACTGCGTAAATGTCAGCCTTTTATCTCCACAAAAGATCCACCAATACAAACATTTTTGCCAATCAAAAACCAAACCAACACGCCAAATTTAGCAATATCTGCAATTGATCACAAAGTTTTGCAATCTTTGCGTCAGATGTTAGCAGGGGATCAGGTAGCATTTACAGAACTACTGCACTGTTATTTTTTAGAAGCACCTAAACTCATTCAAGAAATTCAGTCATCTGTGGTAAGAGAAGATGCCGAAACTTTATGGAAGACTGCTCACAAACTCAAGTCCAGTAGTGCTTCTGTTGGGGCAACTAGCCTGGCTCAAATTTGTAAGCAGTTAGAAGCTAAAGGCAGAAGTAATGATCCTTTGGGATGTGCAGACATCTTGTCACAACTTCAACAAGAGTATGAGCAAGTCAAAACAGGATTGCAATTAGAACTGGAGGCGGGATCATGAAAACCAACTTTTACAAAAATCAATCTCTAGTTTTGATTGTTGACGATGAACCTTTTATTCGTACCCAACTGCGACTTGCTTTAGAGCGAGACGGATATCAAATAGCAGAAGCAAGAGACGGTCTAGAAGCGTTAATTTTATTTCAGCAACTGCATCCCCAGATTGTCCTCATGGATGCCATCATGCCGGGGATGGATGGATTTGAATGTTGTATAAAGTTGCAATCTTTAGATCAAGGCAAGTATACGCCAGTGTTAATGATTACTGGCTTGGAAGATCAAGAATCAGTTGATCAGGCCTTTGATGCGGGCGCAATTGATTATGTGACTAAACCGATTCACTGGCCAGTATTACGCCAGCGGGTAAAACGCTTGATTCAGCAATCTCAGCTACAAAAACAGCTAGAAGCTGCTAACCAAGAATTACAAAGGTTGGTAACTATTGATGGTTTAACTCAAGTAGCTAGTCGCAGACGCTTTGAAGAGTATTTTTCCCAAGAGTGGCAACGGATGGCGCGAGACCAGTTACCTTTGTCTTTAATTTTGTGTGATGTGGATTACTTTAAATCTTACAACGATACTTATGGACATCGGGCAGGCGATCGCTGTCTGCAAAAAGTAGCCCAAGCCATCAAAGATAGTGTCAAACGTCCGGCCGATTTAGTGGCGCGTTATGGCGGTGAAGAGTTTGCCGTGATTTTACCCAAAACAGAGATGCAGGGAGCCGCGATATTAGCAGAAAAAATTTGCTCGGTGGTGCGAAAATTGGCAATTCCCCATAGCAATTCCCAAGTCAGTGGTTATGTGACAATTAGTGCCGGGGTCGCAGCAGATATTCCTCAACCTGGTTCTGACTTTCAAGATATAATTTCTGCCGCAGACCGCGCATTATATCAGGCAAAAATTGAAGGGCGCGATCGCTTTCAGCTGTCTAACAAGCAATCAACTTACAATTTCTCTATTCCTCGTTGGGGTGCATGATATCTTTGGTATCTATGAAGTTAAACAGGCAAGCGTCGAATTATATCAACTAGTGGCTGGTCGTTATGAAATAATGCTTCCTAATGAACGAGGGCATTATCCTATTTATCCTTTGGGTGTAGAGTTAGGCATTTGGCAAGGCTATTATTTGAATGCCGCCTTACCGTGGCTACGTTGGTGGGATGAGCAAGGCAATCTCTTGTTAACTGGTGATGAACGTGCCGAACAAGCTGAACAAGAAAATGCCCGTTTACGGGAAAAATTACGAGCTTTGGGCGTAGATCCGGATGCTCTATAAACTGTAGATTTCACCAAAAGTCCGATCTGGACAAATTTCAATTACCAAATCAGCAACCGATGGCGATCGCAGTATGGGTTTGAGGAACAATTCTGGATGGAGCGATCGCCAAAAATAGTTGACAAAATCTTTGATTTGTGAATCATTCATTCCCGCTTTACCAGCAGCCACCATCTGTTGTTCTGCTTGCTTGCGCCATTCTAGGGAACTGCGATAATCCCTGGGGTAAAGCAAAATCAAGCTATCTAAGCGTTGCCACAATGGCAGATAATTGCTCAATTGACGATTCATCTCCCGCGCAAATGCTTTGTCTGCGTCGGTAATAATCGGTGGCGGTGCTAAATCAAAAGCGGTGGGATCAATTGGTTGCACACCCACAAACCAGCCTTCAAATAAGACAATATCTATATCTGTAACAATTTCTGGAGTGGTGCGATCGCCTGCACCTGCATAAAGAGATTTATCAAACCTGGGAACAGTTACAGCCTTTTCTCCTTGGCGAATTTGCTCTAACACATTTAAACCCAAATCTATATCATGGGTTCCTGGTGGCCCCCGCCAAATTAAGCGGGGGTCTTGCTGTAATAAAATTAAGCGATCGCTGTAGGTTTTATATAAGTCATCTAATGACCAACTCAGCGTGCGATATCCCAACTGCTGAAGAATCAAGGATAAAACTTGGCACATTGTAGTTTTACCTGTACCTTGTACTCCTAAAATTCCTTGAATTAGAGGACGGTTGAGGCTTCGACGCTGTGCGGCTAATTTCATTCCCAGAGGTAGCCATAAATCCCACAACACCTCTAACATTTCTTCAAAGTTAGCACGCAAGCTAGTTTGACAAAATTGCCGAAAAGCTGGCAACACAGATTTGAGTAATTGCGATCGCTCTTGGATCATTTCATCAACATTCGTTGGTGTAATATCAAAAGCCTTTGCTTTTGCAGGATTAGCCAAGGTGGCAACTCGTACTTGCCGCCAAGTTAACTCTGAAACATCCTCTGCTATCATCTCTTGGAGCCAAGGATACATTGATAATTTGCCTCAAAACTACCATTTAGCAATTTTTCTAGGAGCCTAACTTAAAGGCTTCTACAAACAGACTGTAAGTAAATCCCACTTTCAAAATATTCAGACATTCCAGCCATAGTGGTCTTTTGGCAAACAGTTTACGATTATAAAATATCCTACTTGTCAACTCAGTTAATAATGCTAAAAATGCGGCTACAACAATATCTAATTCGGCTTTTTGTCCTGCAATTGTTGAAATAGCTGTGCCTAGAAAAAAACCAAACAAGAAACTAATAATTAAGATTGACAGTCGCCGCCAAGGATTACGAAATAATTGTCCTAAGCTACTAGCAATAGCATCTAATAAATTGTTGATTCTAGTGTTTTGCATCAATCAAAGATACTCGGTTGTTCAAATTAATTTGGTCAAAATACTATATTTGAATATTATGATAAATTTTGTGGGTTTTAAAATCAGGTATCAGCTATTTTGTATTTAATTTGTATATGTTTGCTGAAGCGATGATTTATCCAGTAGATAGACTTTTAGGCAAAAAAGCTTAATCAACCCCGCGACTTAAATGTAAAAATTAAATGTATAACAGTTTACTTTGTAGCAACCTGGGCAAAATGCTGTTACATTAAATGTATATTTTGTTCTAGTACCTCATGATCAGCCGAATTTTGGTGTGAGGAATCATCAATTGTTAATAAATGTAAATATTTTATTGCTCATATCTCTCAGGGTTGAGCAATGGCTATCTTGTTGTTCAGATTACGCCAAGGCGAAAAAAATTTAGATGTAATTATACGGTTGAATGTTGATTTTTATGTAATATTATTTGCTTAACCTTGCTACCCTACTGTAAAACCCAATGGAACAATAACCGATAGAAAGCTTCTTTAAGTAAAATTAAGGTAACTAATCATGCAAAGAGTGATTTCCGAAAAATGATAAGTATGATACATCCTATAGCTTAATTTTACGAGAGTCTATTGTAGACAAGTGAGTAAATTTCTGTCATCCTGACGGCAGAGAATAGGCTAATATTTGGCCAAGACTAAACAAAAAATTATTTCTAACCAATATCAAAATGAAATCTCAGGTGTATCGTAAGGCTGCTGTTACAGCTTGTTGCTTGGGGCTGCTTGGGTTGCTGGTGGGATGTTTAGATTTAAGTGTGTCATTTGAGACCACTAATCCTGATACCTCTGATACAGCATCTACTAATATGCCTCAGTCAAAAAGTAATTCTGAATTACCTATTTTAGATGCTACAGCCACTTCGACAAATGTTTCTAGTACGACAACAATACCAGTTAACCAAGTAGAACAAAGCATTAGCAAAGTTCAGTCTGTTTTGGTAAATCGTCCCAATGTCGCTGGTAGTGCCAAAGCCCAAGGGACTTTGCGGATGAGTAATCAAACTGATCAACCTGTGCGTCTGGCTTTACTAGCACGGCAATTAAAAGGTAAAGGCTCGGCTAGTAGCAAGATTACCTCAGATATTCCAGCCCATTGGGATTTTGCACCTCAAGAGGGTAGCAGTAAAGGTTTGCTGCTTTCGTTACCTAATGGCAATTTAAAGCTAGAAAAAGGAGATATTTTAGTCGCCTTCGCCCAAGATGGTTCTCGACGCTACTGGGGGCCGTATGTTGTTGGTGAAACTTCCCTACCAAGTTGGAACGCTCAAACTAAAGAATGGCTGTTGGTGCTTAGTCAATAGTCAAAGGTCAAAAGTCAAAAGTCCATAGTCCATAGATAATAGTGTTTAGTTGATGACTATTACAAAGCAAAAATCATCAAAGAACAAAATCTCACTCGTTAACGACTAATAACTATTGACTGTTGACTGATAACCATTGACTAAAAACCAAATGAGGATGAAATTGAGTATTTTCCACACTGTTGACCGATGGTTCAACAAGATAGCACAGCGTCCATCTCTAGTGGTGACTTTATCAATTTTGTGGTTGATGCTGATTGGTTGGATTGGCTACGGGTGGAATTTAGGCAGTGTTGGCTTAGTTGATGAAACAGAGCCATTGTTTGCGGAAGCATCCCGACAAATGTTTGTCACAGGTGATTGGATTACGCCGTTTTTCAATGGTGTGACTCGGTTTGATAAACCCGCCTTAATTTACTGGTGTCAAGCGATCGCCTACTCAATTATGGGGGTGAATGAGTGGGCGGTGCGTCTCCCATCGGCGATCGCAGCAATTGCCGTCATTAGTTTGGCTTTTTATACTGTACAGTGGCATCTGGCGCAGGGGGACATATTAGCACAAGTTGAACGCCCCACCCGTCGTTACTTAACAGCTGCGATCGCCGCCGCCGTTATGGCGCTCAACCCCGAAATGATTGTCTGGGGAAGAACAGGTGTATCGGATATGCTACTAACTGGGTGCATAGCCTCTGCTTTGTTATGTTTTTTTCTCGGCTATGCAAATGAGCAGGGAGAAAGGGAGCATTTTTCCCCCTTACCGACTGTTCCCCGCCCCGTTTCCTCTTCCTATTCCCTACTCCCAAATAAATGGTATTTAGCTTGTTATGTATTAATTGCTGGGGCAATTTTAACTAAAGGCCCTGTGGGTATAGTCTTACCTGGGATAGTAATTTTGGCTTTTTTGCTGTACTTAGGCAACTTAGGCGAAGTTTTGCGAGAAATGCGACCACTGCTAGGATTACTGATAATTCTGGCTTTATCAGTTCCTTGGTATGCCTTAGTAATTTGGCGCAATGGGTGGAATTATATTAATTCGTTTTTTGGTTATCACAACCTAGACCGTTTTACCGAAGTCGTAAATGGTCACTCAGCACCTTGGTATTTTTACTTTTTGGTAGTACTTTTAGGTTTTGCACCATACTCTGTATATTTACCCGCCGCCTTCGCACGACTGAAATTTTGGCAGCGATCGCAATGGTTAGTGCAAGAGCGATCGCAGCAATTAGGGTTATTTGCCTGCATTTGGTTTTTGGGAGTGTTTGGTTTTTTCACAATTGCTGTTACCAAATTACCTAGCTATGTTTTACCTTTAATGCCAGCCGCTGCTATTTTGGTAGCTTTATTATGGAGCGATTATTTTCCAGGCTCATCCGTATCTAGTTCTCCATCACCACACAAATTATTTTGGGTTAGTGGCTGGGCAAATGTAGTTTTTTTATCTACATTGTCTGTGGCAATATTTCAAATATCCCAGTTATTAGGTAGTGATCAAGCTGCACCAAACTTCCGCCAAACCCTACAAAATTCGGGTTTAACCGAACTAGGCGGTTCTATTTGGTTTTTGGGTGCTATGAGTGTGGCATTTTTATTAATAACTCGTCGTTGGTCAGGTATTATTGCTGCAAATTTGTTGGGCTTTGTGGCATTTTTAAGTGTGGTTTTGATGCCAGCAATGTTTTTGATGGATCAAGAACGACAGATGCCTTTACGGGAAATTGCTGCTGTTGTCGCCCAGGTGAAGCAACCCAATGAAGAATTAGTCATGGTTGGCTTTAAAAAACCCACTGTAGTTTTTTACAGCCATCAACAAGTCAATTTTATTAAACTGACAAGCGATGCTATTGTTTATCTGCAAAATAAAATAAATATGCCAGTAAAAGCACCATCTTTAATGGTTTTGGCAGAACATAAAAACCTAGTCAAAATGGATTTACCTCCTGACAATTATGAAAATTTAGCCTCAAAAGGAGCTTATCAATTGATTAGAATTTCTTTCAAGAAAATGAAACAACAAAAGCAGGATATTTCTCTAATTATTCACCCAAGAGATACCAAACTACTTTAGGAATTTAGGTATCTGAGCTTCTTGATTGCCTAATAAAAATTAGCTCTTTTCCTGTTGATGGTGCAGTAAAGCCTGATTAATATGATGTAATAAATCTTCCATTGAGATTGAGCGCGGTAAAATCTCTGTGGCGATCGCACTGAATGATTGATCTACATGATCTCGGCTACTGTTTTTGTGTGGCTTGATTGCTGCTGAAGAATTCCGTTCATAATCATGGGAACGTTGATCAAGCACCAAAATTGGGGGCAAATTCGCAGTGGAATCCTGTAATGCTTTTAGTGCTTTTAACACATCTTGATGAATTGGCGATTCTCCCAAGCAAATGAGCAACAAATCCACACTATTGTGACGAATTTGTTGGTTTACTTCTGCCCAATAGCGCCCAATTGCGGCTTTCAACCCTGCGGTTTGGAGATACTGAATTAAAGCTTGAAACCACTCAGATCCTCTTTCAGCAGTAATATTATTCAGGGCAGCATTTTTCAGAGTGCGATAATTTCTTACCTGTTTACGTCTGATTTGAGGTAAATCATGCAGTGTTGTCAAGTCTACAACTAAAATACTCGGTGGGCAACAAATACCAGAGGCAATTTGTAAAACTGACAGCAGCGGATCTACTTTGTCAGTACGACTGTGATTGTTTTTGCCAAAAGGTGTTAAGCAGGGAAAGACTGAAAGTCCAGGAATCTGAGAAGCCGCCAAGCTAGTAGCAACATCACATGTCACCAATGGGAGAGCTACCAAACGCGGGTGCTGAATTAATTGTTCTAAATAAGTGTGGGCTAAGGAAGTTTCTACATCTAATAAAATGACATCAAATTGCCAAACCCTTGCTAAAAGTTCTGCTTGATCTAGGTTATCCACTTCTATCACCCGATGCTCACGCAGTGAGGGATGGGGGTTAATTGATGCTATTTCTGGATTAACCAATCTCAGAATTCGTAATGGTTGGTTTTTGACAATAGTTTGACTAGTATCCATTTCTGAAGCTGAAATTGTGGGTTTAGCACACAACTTTTCCAACAGTGGTGCTAAAGCCTGATTTTCTATGGGTAAGCTCAAAAAACCATCGGCTTGGTTAGCAAATGCTTGCTCTTTTTCTGCCCCTGTAGCAGTGACAATCACGGGTATATGGCGTGTAGCCGCGTCAGATTTCAACAATGTCAGGACATCCCACCCTGAAAGCAATGGTAATAAAGGATTTAAAAATACAGCTTGTGGTTGCAAGCGTCGGGCTTTTTCCACAGCTTCTGTACCTGAGCGAGCGATGATTACTCGATAGCCTAAACCTTTGAGTTGTTCAGCCAAGTCTTCAATGTATCGAGCCACGGCTTCAACTATCAGTACTAATCTTTGAGAAGAACCAGGGAGATGCTGAGGATGATTAACTTGGGAATTGGCAGAAGTTGGAGCTTTTTGGATACCTAGATTCTGCTGGGTTCTATCTTCTTTGTTACTTGTTTCGGAATCAGTAAAACCTGTAGTTGGCGGACTAGGTGGTAGTAAAAGCGTAAATTGGCTACCTTTACCTTCTTGGGACAAAAAGCTGACATCGCCGCCGTGGAGGCGGGCTAAAGCTCTGGTTAAAACTAGCCCTAAGCCAGTTCCTTCAAATTGTCTGGTGAGGGGGTTTTCTAATTGTTGGAATTTTTGAAAAATTAAATGTTGCTGATGTTCCGGGATACCAATTCCTGTATCCCAAATGGTAAAAGCAATCCAACCTTCCCAACGACTAACGCGCAAACCAATTTCGCCGGATGTTTCCGTAAATTTAAAAGCGTTGGACAATAAATGTACCAACATTTGCCGCAAGCGCAGTTCATCTGCGACCATTTGCTCTAAGCCTGGTTCCATCGTCAAGGTGAATTTCGGAACTGAGGGGCTGTTGGGTAAGGTTTTGCTGCTGTGAGTATGGATAGCGGTAACTTCTGCTTGAGCGCGATCGCACACAGCTTGAATGTTCAAGGGTGCGAGTGCTAATTCCATCTGTCCCGTTTCCATCCGGGTCAAATCTAAAATGTCGTTGACCACACTCATTAAGTGACGGCCGCTTTGATGAATCAGTCCGGCGTAGCGGGCTTGGCGTTCGTTCAATTCCCCTAATTGTTGGTCGATGAGCAACCGCGATAATCCTAAAACTGCGGTAAGGGGAGTTTTAAGTTCATGACTAATACAAGCTAAAAATTCATCTTTTAAGCGATTGAGTTGAATCAAGTCCGCATTTTTCGCCGCTAGTTCTTTACACAACTGTTGCTGTTCGGTGACATCAGTTCCCAACACTAACCACAGGTGTTGATTTTCGGTTTGCTGGCTATCCAAAGCCTTGAATTCTGGACTATCTAAGGGAATTTTGGCAAATTGCCAGATGCGTTCCTGACCATTTTGTTCTTCAACAACGCAGGTACAAGTCCCCATCTGATGATCTAAAAAGCAGCGATTAAAGGTTTTGGGTCGAGAAACTGGTGATTCTTGTAGGTGATTAAAAGTGGCATTTTGGGGCAAGGCTTCGTGCTTCACAGCCCAAGTATGCTCTGCTGAATGCAGGTTCAGTTGGGATAATGTGCCATCTTCACTCTGGGGAAATCTCCCGGCTGTTTGACTAACATACTCTGGTTGTTTGTCTAGATCTGGAGACAGGATAGTTGCTACTTGTTGTCGCACATCTTCAGGATCTTTCAAACCTCCCAACTGCTGCCACCAAGCGGGATTTTGGCTAACTATCTCACCCGTGCTGGTTTGCAGCATTAATGGCCAGGGCAGTTGTTCGAGTAATTTGATCAGGGGTTTGTGGAGTAATGGCTGAAGTTGATGACCTTTGCGCGATCGCCAGGGAGTTTTTACCTTGGATGTATGACTTCTGAAAGTGCCTGATGGTTCTAGGGAAACATGGCCAGATGATCGCAAAGAATGAGAGGATTTTTTGTCGGCTGCGGTTATCCCAGCTTTTTCTTGGGCTAACAATCTTAATAAACGACCACTATCTAACAATCCTAAAAATCTGCCGTCAGCATCAACCAGTGTCCAATTGATATTGTTGTGAGATTGGGCAGAAAAATAGCGTAAAAACTGCAAAAATTGCTCAACGCGATCGCTTGCTGCTAATATTTGTAAAGGCTCAAAAATGCTTTGTTGCCAAATTGCCAATGGCTGTTGTAACAAATCTAAGTATTGCTCTTCTGGCGATTCTGCCAACAGTTTTTGGGTTAACTGGGCTGATTTTAACAACCCAATTGGTTCTTGCTGTTGATTGACTACTACCAAGCGATCGCACCGCTGATGCTCAAAAACTTCTAAAGCCCCTACTAACGTACTTGTTTCACCGCATTTGGGTACGGTTGCGAGAAAGTTATAAAGTGGGTACTGTAGCATTGACATAAGGCTTTGGGGTTGATTCTTCCTCTAGCGGCGTTTAGCTTGAGCATTGGCGATCGGGTAAGTAGTATTCACGCTTACAGTCATATCCTTAGCAGAAGACTCATTTCCACAATGCTTGTTTTAGCTGTAAGACCATTGCCGTGGTAGGTTTTATTGTTCAAGACATAGCCTTGCTGGTTGACTTTGGTTTTGCCATTGTCAGTATTTGCCTTTGCCACTTTATAACTTTGGGGAAATAACCTTACAGTGTTTTACTGGTATTGTCACTTCTCATCAAGAGTGACAGCTAAAACAATTATGGCTCCAAAGATTCGCTTTAGAACCTTGAGGAATTATAATGATTTAGAATCCGCGCATACTTTAAGTTAGTTTAAGTATCCTATCAAGGGGTGAAATCAAAAAATCTACATTCTGATAGATCTACATACGCGAATCTCAATCAACTAATGTATCCTCGATAACGAACACCTCATCAGCCGCTCAATAAGTCTTCCTACTCACTTGTTGTATTTGGTTGTTGAGCCACTGTAGAAATTTGTTTATCTAGAGAGGTAATTGAGAATTGATTAGCAACTTGACTTACATTATTAGTCAGGTTATCTAAAGTTTTTCTCAAACTTCGTTCAACTTAACCAACTTTGGTTGGAGTGATTAAGCAAGATGTTTAAATATATAAATGCTACTACCTATACTATTTTTCCAACCAAATGTTAAAAAAATTTTAGATAATCTAGATGAGCTAGGCATCCAAATACCGTTGAACCCAAACAATGGTTACCTACTTCAGTCTAATTTTGCTCAATTTAGCACATCGACTTTAGTTGCCGCCACCACAGCTAGACTTTACTACTTACTAAATTGGTTGCCAGCGAATCTTAATCAAAATTTTATAGACCAATATTTTTACGTGTTTGCGTGCCAGCAGCAAAAACCACAACAGGTTTTTCAGCAAATGACTCAAGTGGATCAGCGGGTATTGTTACAACAAATTAAATCTGATTATCGCCAGATTCTTATAGATTACTTTACTACAGACAAAACCTTGAAAGAAAAAATTGATAAATTTATCAACACAGTATTTTGTGCTAATATTCCTGTGCCTCAAATTATAGAAATTCACATGGAACTCATTGATGAATTTTCTAAACAGCTAAAATTAGAAGGAAGGACTAATGAGACATTACTTGATTACCGTTTGACTCTCATAGATGTCCTAGCACACCTATGTGAAGCCTATAGATGTGCAATTTCTAAATAATGCATTTTACCCATCAACTAAAATATACTCAACAATCACAAAAGCCAAAAAAGTGTGTATTTCTCTAATATCATTAAAATCAGATTTTATTTTAGTTTGTATGTTTAAGTTTGTATTTTTATGAATAAAGCCAGAAAAACTTATGTTCTCAAGCTTTACGTAGCGGGGAACACTCCTAACTCAGTTCGGGCATTAAAAACACTAAAAAACATATTAGACCAAGAGTTTCAAGGTGTTTATGCACTGAAAGTCATCGATGTCATGAAAAATCCCCAACTAGCTGAAGAAGATAAAATCTTAGCCACACCAACATTATCAAAAATTTTGCCCCCACCTGTGCGGAAAATTATTGGTGATCTGTCAGACAGAGAAAGAGTATTAATTGGATTAGATTTACTGTATGAAGAACTGAGTGAAGAAGACTGGGAAGAGTCGCATAACCTTTAATCTAAATTTTTTGATAACAAATTAGTACCTTTAGTAAGAGAAAACCTGGGTTAACAGCCCTATTTACGATCCAGCAATGAGCGAAAACGAGCAAAAAGAGCAAAATCAGCCACCGATTGGGGGTGTAGAAAAAATTCGGACAATGATCGAGGGCTTTGACGATATTAGTCATGGTGGTTTACCTGTAGGTAGAACCACCTTAGTCAGCGGCACCTCTGGTACAGGTAAAACCTTATTCTCTCTTCAATTCTTGTATAACGGCATCACCTACTTTGATGAGCCAGGCGTATTTGTGACCTTTGAAGAATCGCCTAGCGACATTATAAAAAATGCTTATATTTTTGGTTGGAACCTACAACGTTTAATCGATGAAGGCAAGTTATTTATTCTAGATGCTTCCCCAGATCCCGAAGGTCAAGATATTGTCGGTAATTTTGACCTTTCAGCATTAATAGAGCGATTGCAATATGCAATTCGCAAATATAAAGCCAAGCGAGTTTCTATTGACTCGATTACCGCAGTATTTCAACAGTATGAAGCTGTGGGAGTCGTCAGACGAGAAATTTTTCGCCTTGTAGCCCGCCTTAAACAATTGAATGTCACCACCATCATTACCACTGAACGTGGGGAAGAATATGGCCCAGTGGCATCTTTTGGAGTTGAAGAATTTGTTTCGGATAACGTGGTAATTGTGCGGAATGTATTAGAAGGAGAACGCCGTCGGCGGACGAGCGAAATCCTGAAGTTACGCGGGACAACTCACATGAAAGGTGAGTATCCTTTCACAATTACCAATGCCGGAGTCAACATCTTCCCGCTGGGAGCAATGCGCTTGACTCAAAGGTCTTCTAATGTCCGCGTTTCTTCGGGTGTCAAAACACTAGATGAGATGTGTGGTGGTGGTTTCTTTAAAGATTCGATTATTTTAGCAACAGGAGCTACTGGTACTGGGAAAACACTACTTGTAAGTAAATTTTTACAAAATGGTTGTGTCAACGGTGAACGCGCAATTTTATTTGCTTATGAAGAATCACGCGCTCAACTGTCACGCAATGCTTCCTCTTGGGGCATTGATTTTGAAGAATTAGAACATCAAGGGTTACTCAAAATTATTTGTACCTATCCTGAATCAACTGGTTTAGAAGATCACTTGCAAATTATTAAGTCAGAAATTGCTAATTTTAAACCAGCAAGAATTGCCATTGACTCACTCTCAGCCCTAGCAAGAGGCGTGAGTAATAATGCTTTTCGTCAGTTTGTAATTGGTGTAACTGGTTATGCCAAACAAGAAGAAATTACTGGTTTTTTTACCAATACAACTGACCAATTTATGGGTTCTCATTCTATTACTGACTCACATATTTCGACGATTACTGACACGATTTTGATGTTGCAGTACGTAGAAATTCGTGGGGAAATGTCGCGGGCAATTAACGTATTTAAAATGCGAGGTTCGTGGCACGATAAGGGAATTCGTGAGTATAATATTACGGCTGACGGCCCAGAAATTAAAGATTCTTTCAGGAACTACGAAAGAATTGTCAGCGGTGCGCCTACCCGCGTTAGCATCGACGAAAAAGCAGAACTTTCTCGCATAGTCAAAAGTTTTGAAGACAAAAGGAGTACCGATTCCTAAATTTGGTATCGTGCTATATCCCTTCTTCAATTTAGTATCGTGCTATATTCTGTGGTGAAGAAAAGGTTTCTGCCGCTAGATTGATTTTCGTGTGAGGGGATGCGGTGAAAGGACAGCAATTATTTCATAAAAGACAGCAATTATTTCATACTTTCTTACCTGGCGTAACAGCAGCGGTATTAACAACCCAGCCCGCCTGGGCTGGGACAGTAAAGGTAAGTAGCATACAACAAAAATCTTCTCCTAGTGTTGTGACTTTTAGTGAAAGTCATAACTTAGTGGCGGATAATACAAATACGCAACTACCTAAAACTGCAACCCAGATTTTTCCAGATGCAGTTTCTAATTCTGAATTGACTACATTCAATGTGCCAAATTTAAGTAATCACAGTAACCCAGGCACATTGGCAGAAAATACTGGTGTAGCGCTGGCACAAATATCTCAGAAAAATCAAGGTGGTGTTGTCGATATGACTCCTACTTTAAATTTTTCTCAACATTTAGAGCAGCGTAATTCACGCAAAGTTCAGAAACAAAAAAAATCAGCTACTGCTGCAAGAGAGAAATTAAATAATACATCTGTCAATTCAGCTACTTCCCAACCTTCTGCTAGTCAAAAAAACACAGTTTTTCTATCTGCAATTCAACAACCAGCAGCGTCGAGACCAAATTTAAAAACTCAATTGCCAATAGTTCTACCAACAGCAGTTAAGGGAGCAGGAGCAGCGCAACTGTTGGGAGCACGAAGCTGCTCACAGCAAATAGGGATATCCACTACGTTGTCTTTGTACTCTAAAGGTTGTGAGCAGCAGAGATTGACTGGAGAACTGACTGCACAAAATAACACTGCAACACCCGCAGCGGCTGAGGTAGCACCAGATGCCACTACTGTGCCAAGTAATGCTGGTTCTACGCCAACAGAGATAGCACCAGCAGCTACTCCGACTGTAACTGAAGCAGCCCCAAATGCTCCAGTTCCCCCTAATGTGAGTCCAGCTTCTAGTGGTGCAGTACAAGTTCCTGAAAATCTGATTCCTAGTGCCAATTCCCTGCAATTTCCCACAAAGGCAGAGGAAGTCACAGTTCAAGGCAATCAACCGATTACTTTAGAACAGGCTTTGGAATTAGCAAAACGGAATAATCGGGAACTACGGGTATATGTATTGCAGCTAGAACGCAGCCGCGCAGCTTTACGAGAAGCCCAAGCAGCTTTGTATCCTAGTGTAGACCTCAGTGCGGATGTGACTCGTAGTCAGTCGGCTTCTAGTCAGCTGCAAGATACTTTAAGCGGCCGCGCCGGGGTAAGATCTAACAATGATGAACCTAGTACAGGCTTCAATGGTCAAGCCCAGTTGACATATAACATTTACACTTCAGGAAGACGGCAAGCTGCTATCAAAGAGGCTGAGGAACAGGTACGTTTCAATGAATTGGATGTGGAGCGCCAATCTGAGGAAATCCGCCTGAACGTTAGTACCCAATATTACGACTTGCAGGGAGCCGATGAGCAAGTGCGGATTAATCAGTCAGCCGTGGAAAATGCCCAAGCGAGTTTGCGTGATGCTGAAGCCTTAGAGCGTGCGGGGGTTGGTACTCGCTTCGATGTTTTGCGATCGCAAGTCAATTTAGCTAATGCTCAACAAGATTTAACTAATGCGATTTCCAATCAGCTGATAGCACGACGGCAGTTAGTCACTACCCTAAGTTTGCCGCAAAATATCTCTATTAGTGCAGCAGATACAGTGCAATTAGCTGGTTTGTGGGACAGATCATTAGAAGACAGTATTGTCCTGGCTTTTCAAAATCGTCCAGAACTAAGACAGCAGTTGGCTCAACGGAATATTAGTGAACAACAACGCCGACAAGCGTTAGCAGCTAATTTACCACAATTGAGTTTTGTGGCTAACTACAACCTGTTGGATCAGTTCGATGATAGTGTCAGCATTACTGATGGTTATTCAGTTGGGTTGAGAGCTAGTTGGAATTTATTTGATGGTGGAGCAGCACGCGCCAGAGCATCTCAGGCAAGAGCTAATATTGCGATCGCGGAAACAAACTTTTCCGAGCAGCGCAACCAAATCCGCTTTCAAGTAGAACAGGCTTTTTCTACCCAACGAGCTAACTTAGATAACGTGCAAACAGCTAATACTGCTTTAGAACAAGCTAGAGAAGCTCTGAGGTTAGCGCGGTTACGCTTTCAAGCTGGGGTGGGTACGCAAACTGATGTAATTAACTCAGAAACCGACTTAACAAGAGCAGAAGGTAATCGAGTCACGGCTATCTTGAATTACAACCGTGCTTTAGCTCAATTACAGCGTGCGGTTACTATCAGGTCAGTTCGTTAATTAGTTAATGGTCAAGAGTCAATTGCCAATTGTCAATAGTTATGAGTCTTTATAACTCTGGACTTGGGACTATGGACTATTGACTCTAGACTGTTGACTATGGACTATGGACTTTTGACTACGTATATATGACTCAAGTTACATCACAAGAAATTGCCTTATTTCGCTCTCAGTTAATAGATGATCCTGTAGCTATGGAAGCGCTGGATTTGATTGAAGACTGTGAAGGAGATTTAGAAGATGCAGCCATGACACTCGCTATCAAAGCCGGACAAGAACCAGAAAGGGCAAATTCTGAATGGTTAGATGCTTTGGCGAAAAAATGGCGGGCAGTGATTTGTGAATCAGAATTTAGAGAAGAATTACTGAATAACACGATTCTAGGGATGATGGCACACCTCAAAACAATGCCAACTTTCCCCAAAATTTTGGCGACACCAGTTTTAATCTATGTCCTCAAGCAAGGTGTGAACAATTTTTGTGAACCATTGGATGCGATTAAATCAGAAGTGGGGAGCGGGGAATAGGGAGGACAAGGGGAAAATAATAAATCAGCACTCATCACTCAGCATCGGCTTTCGCCCTGCTACGCTAACAGCACTTTTTTACTGATACCCTGTTAATTAAGGCGAACTTTTCTTAGACAACTGTTATTAGATAAATGAATTACCTTGTTGCCGTATTACCAGATCGTATCCAGGCTGAAGCTGCTTATCTAGCGTTAGAAAAAGACAGCATCAATAGCATGATCCTCGGTAGGGGATATAAAACTGCTGATGAGTTTGGTTTGATTGATCCCCAAGAGCAAGCCAAAAAGCAAGCACAGCTGATGGCATTTTGGCTAGTGCCATTTGGCTTTTTTGCTGGTTTTACCTTCAGCCTCATCACTGGCTTAGATACTTTTGCCTGGGCGGGTGAAATTGGCAATCACGTTGTTGGGGGACTGCTAGGTGCTGGTAGCGGCGCTATGGGTGCTGTATTTGTTGGTGGTGGAGTAGGGCTGATGACAGGTAGTGGTGATGCTTTACCTTATCGCAATCGCTTGGATGCTGGAAAGTACTTAATTGTAGTTCAGGGTTCAGAAACTCTAACTCGTCAAGCAACCAGAATATTACGTCAGTTTGAACCAGAAAATATTCAAGGTTACGCGGACGCTAAATAGCCAAAGATAAATGATTATTGACTATTGACTTTTAATAATGTTGCCACGAGAAGAACTGTTAAAGGGTGTAGAAAATCGAGATAGTGTTGCGCGTGTAATCGATCAGGCGGAGCAAGCTATCAAGACGTGGGAAGTCGTATTGACGGATTTTTTATCTCCGCCAGAATTAGCAGAAATTCAACGAATTTTCAATCGATTAACTGAAGTGCAGTTATTGGCGTGGGGTGGCTATCCTCAAGCAGAACGCCAAAGAATGGCGATCGCCCGTGGAGAACTCCCCTTAGATCAATCACAAGTTGGGCTTGTTGTTCTAGAAATTGCTGGTAATTTTTTGTTTGATACCGCTACTCACCGTGACTTTTTAGGTGCAATGTTAGGCACAGGAATTGTGCGGGAAAAGACAGGAGATATTATTGTTTTGGGCGAACGCGGGGCGCAGGTAATTGTGGTGCCAGAAATGGCAGAATTCTTAGAGATGAATCTGCAACAGGTGCGATCGGTTCCTGTGAAAACCCAGCGGATAGATATTAGTGAGTTAAAAATTCGCGAACCGAAGAAAAAAGAATTAACAACTGTAGAGGCTTCTTTAAGATTAGATGCGATCGCCAGTGCTGGTTTTGGTATGTCTCGCAGCAAAATGGTAGATTTAATCGATGCTGGCGATGTGCGCGTTAACTGGAAAGATATTACCCAAGCAAGTTTTCAAGTTAAATCTGGCGATTTAGTAGCGATTCGTGGTAAAGGACGTTTAGAAATTGGAGAGGTGGCGATTACGAAAAAAGACCGCTACCGTGTCCAACTGACGCGATATATGTAACCCAAATAATGATTTTTAAACTTACCCAAAACTATTGTAGAGAGGTAGCAATGCTACCTCTCTACATTTTTTTTAAGCTTTTCAGTGGCTTGACTAATTAGCTACCTCCGCCAATTCAATAACCCTTCCTTCATAGTCTTTAACTAAGAAATTTAAAGGCTTTTGGTTGCGAATTTTGAATTTTAAACCACGGGTTTCTACCCGTAATAAAATCATTTCTAGGCATTCGCGGTCAAAACAAACATGACGCTGCTGATTTTTGCTGCCTAAACTAGCTCCGGTAATCACATGAAGCTGAGTATTTTTTTTCAGCTGATACCAAAGTCCTTCGTTGGCATTATTCATTGTTTTGCTAGACCAACTGGGACTTGTGGACATATACAACGGATCAATAGCAGTTGTGCCAATGGTTTGTTCATAGTTGTAGTAGTAGTGCAGAGGCACTTCAGCGGCTGGCAAATCTAGCAGCCCTTCATACAACTGTCGCGCAATTTCCAAATCTGACACCATAACGGTGTGGACTTTGGGCGCACTGGTGAGGAACATCCACATAGCGCCAGCATAAGCTGCAAGCAGCATCACCATAATGCCTTGGGTAGAAAACAAACTATCCAAAGGTAGGGATGGTAAAAATGAGCCTAAAGTCAACGGGGCAAGGAAAAACTGCATTACATTAGCTGCTATAACCATGAACAAATAAAGATTGTATAAGGGAGCCGCTTTTATTTTTATTGATAAAGACTAAGATTAAGTCTTTGTTTCTAGTGTATCAATACTAAAGTAGTCTGAGCTTCGACAGCAAACTGACCCTGAATAAAATTTTATGGGCAAAATTTTACGAGCAGAATTTTACGGGTTGCACTCTGGGGCTGTTGTTATAAATATTATCTTAACAACTCTTAGCTAAAAGGCTTATGCAAATTCCTCATTTTCCCGAAACTAATCACCCGCTAGTTAAGTCGCTGTTTCATCACAATGACCAGGAACTGCTGAGTTTATTTCAGCGCTATCCAGAGGCTGGCAAGTACTTTACGGTAATTTTTTGCCGTTATAGCCCCATCGTTTATACCTTAATTCAACATTCAGCGCGATCGCCTGTCCAGGCAGATTATCTGTTTGCTTTGACTTGGCGACATATTTATTACGAACTTGGCGGATTGGATTTAGACAACCCTCAGCCAGGACAAGAGGGCTTAACTTTACAAAATTGGCTAATTAACATCACAGCTTTTTGTATTAACGAGATTGAACTTCCGCCAACGGAAGCCATTCATTATTCTTTACCAGCTACTTCTCCGCCTTTATGGTGCTATGTAGAAAAAGCCTTAGACCAACTACCCGCGATATTGCGTTTGATGGTGTTGATGGCACAAACTTTTCATTGGAGCGAAACCAGAATAGCGGCTTATTTGCAAGCTGAAGGCGAAAGAATTGCCCCTGCCGAAGTAGCCAATTTTCTCCAGGAAGGCTATCGTATGCTAGAGGACAAATTACCTGCTGATATCCGCGCTATCTACTTGGGAGAGAATTTACTTCAAGCATCAACTACGTAATATTGCTGATTGAACAGGTGATTATGCCGCAGACAATAAAACTTTTACTTTAACTTTATACTTTAAGCCGAAATTTCACGGGTAAGTTTTATGCAGCAACGGCGTTTATTCCCAAAGCATACTGTTTTGGATTCTGCGAACGATTTTAACTCTAGAAGCTATGGTTTTTGGCTTCTGAAGGGTATCACTACCGGGCGACGGGTGGATAAATCCCAGTTTTTTACTTTTTACTTTTTACTTTTTACTTTTGTATTAAGTCCCATCGCTGCAAAGGCGAGTGATATTACCCAACAACTGCATCGTCCGTTAAGCAGTTCTAATTGGCAATATTCCAGAGATGAAGCTGATAGTTTGCTGCGAATTGGTGAACAGCAATATCGCTCTGGAAATGGTGCAAAAACTATTGATTCTTGCTTACAAGCTTTAGATGTTTATCATTCAATTGGTGACGTTAGATCTACAGGTTTAACTTATGAATTATTAGCTAAGGCTTATATTCAGCAGGATCGTTTTAAAGAAGGGGAAGACGCTTTACGCCGCCGATTAGCGATCGCGCGGGATACCAAAGATTTTCAAGCGCAAATTTTCGCACTAAATAATATCGCTGCGATTCTCCTTCAAGAAGGTGAAACAGCCGCCGCAGGTCGCACAGTCCAAGAAGCATTAACAATTGCTCAAGGTGTAAACAATATCGAAGGTCAAGGACTTTCTTTGAGCAATTTAGGTTTAGTATCTGCGAGATTGGGTGATTATAATCAGGCGATTAAACTTTATGAGACTGCTTTAACTTATCGTCGTCAAAAAAATGACCCGATTGGGGAAGCCAATACACTCAATAATTTAGGTGATGCTTATCTGGCTGCGGGGAATTATCCAGATACCATTGGTACTTATGGGTTAGCAATGCGGTTGGCGAGAATTAATGGCGATCGCACTATTCAATTACGCGCTATTGATGGTTTAGTTAAGGCGCACACTTCCGTCGGACGAAATGAACGCGCTTTTGAATTACTCCAAGAGCGTTTAGTGATCGCGCAAGAATTAGAAAATTTACCAGAACAATTGAAAACTTTTGAATCTTATGCTGAGTTCTATGAGCATTTAGGTAATTATTCTACTGCTAAGAATTTTTACGAAAGAGCAATTGCGATCGCCAACACTCTACAAGATAACAAACGCGAACTTGTGTTGAAAGATAGATTAACAAAGTTACAGAAAAAGCGTAATTGATGTTTACAGTATTGGTTTTATCCAACTGTTGATGAAAAACCAGATCCCTGACTTCTTGAAGAAGTCGGGGATCTATTTTTATTTGAGAAAAAATATATAGCGGTTATCGACTCAGCGAAGTACAGGAAAAAATAATTAACCGCAGATGCACGCAGATAAACGCGGATGGAATTTGTGTGATTGCCCTCAATTGCCTGCTACTATGTGATATAAAAAAATAAATATAAATTAACTTCAAAAATTCTAATTCCAGTCGGAATCCTCAGTAATTTTTATTGTATAAATACCTAAATTAATCAAAATAAATATATTTATTGAGCAGGTGGCACTATCCCTGATTGTTTACAAAGTAAATAAGATTAATTATGCCTTTAGATTTAGAAAGATTTTATCAGGCTTGCAATCCTAGTCGCCCTCTCATGATGGGAGATGCAAGCGATCGCCGCTATTATATCGATTTTGCGGCGGTGCGGGGTGGCAAAATTATTGAGGCATTGCTGCGAACAATTACGCGAATTTCACCCGATATTCCCACTTGTCAGTTGTTTACCGGACATCTAGGTTGTGGAAAATCGACAGAATTATTGCGCTTGAAAGCTGAGTTAGAAGACCAAAAATTTCATGTGGTTTATTTTGAGTCTACCCATGTCTTAGAAATGGCAGATGTAGATATAACAGATATTTTATTGGCGATCGCGGGACAAGTAAGCGAAAGTCTCGAAGCTAGAAAAATCCGACTCAAGCCGAGTTACTTCACAAAATTATTTACAGAAGTTGTTGATTTTCTCCAAACACCCATTGACTTGGGTGTAGAAGCCGAATTATCTGTGGGGATAGCCAAAATCACCGCCAAAACTAAAGAAAGTCCCCAACTGCGGCGACGGTTAAGAGACTATCTCGAACCGCGTACCCAAAATATTTTGCAGTCCATCAATAAAGAACTCCTAGAACGCGCCAATAATGAACTGAAAAATCAAGGTAAAAAAGGTCTAGTAGTGATTGTTGATAATTTAGATCGGGTAGCGATTCGTTCTTTACCATCAGGGCGATCGCTGCCAGAATATTTATTTATTGAACGTGGTGAGCAATTACGTAAACTCGCCTGTCATTTAGTTTACACAATTCCCTTATCTTTAATTTTCTCTAACGATAGCGCCGAACTTCAGCATCGTTTAGGTGGTGGTGTCGCGCCGAAAGTTTTACCCATGATACCTGTACGATTGCGTTCTGGGGAAATATTTAACCAAGGGTTAGGATTGATGCGACAAATGGTGTTAGCGAGAGCCTTCCCTGACATCGAACCGAGCGATCGGTTAGGCTTAACTACAGAGGTATTTGATAACCTGGAAACTTTAGATCGATTGTGCTTAATTAGCGGTGGTCATGTACGGGATTTACTAGGGCTGTTATTTGATTGTTTAAGAGAACAAGATCCACCATTTGAGCGCGACTGCGTAGAACTAGTAATTCAACGTCAAAGAGACTATCGCGCTCACGCCATCGACTCCCATGAATGGGAACTCATTTTTCAGGTGGTAGAACAGCAACGAGTCGGTGGTGATATCGCCTATCACACCCTGTTACGTAGCTTGTTTGTCTTTGAATATCGGGATCATCGAGGTGCTTGGTTTGCTGTCAACCCAGTCATAGCAGAGACGCAAAAATTTACAACATGGTTGAACACACACAAGCGGACATAAAATCTGCTAACCAGCGGGCGTTGCGGAGTTTAAGCAGAGCAATTTCTCTGTCACGGGGACAATTCTCGGTAGTTTTGGTGTGTTGCAACTATCGCGTCTTGCAAGCACAAATACTGCAACAATTAGAAGCGACTTCTCCAGGTTCTATCAAACAACTCGTTTTACCCCACAATGTGAGAAGTCTTTACAGCACCATTCATGTTCAACTGCGTATTGATGAACAGCAACCAGCTGCATTAAATATCTTGGGTTTAGAGTCAGTAGAACGGATTGATGATTTACTGAGTTCGATTAATCAAATCCGCGATGAATTTCCTAAACGTCATTCATTCCCGATGATTTTTTGGGTGAATGATCAAGTATTGCAAAAAGTAGTGCGGTTAGCGCCAGATTTTGCGAGTTGGGCGGCGACACCAATTCGTTTTGAAATGACGACAACTCAATTACAAGATTTTTTGCGCCAAGAAACAGATTCGCTATTTGCTACAGTTTTACCTACACAGCATCAAGATAGCCAAGGTACAGAACAATATTCTACTTTAGAGCAAGTCTGGGAACATAACGATGAACTCCACTTTGCCATTCAGGAATTGCGCCATCGGGGAATTACCTTAGAACCGCAACTATACGCCAGTTTAGAATTTGTTTTTGGGTTAGATAATTATGTTGGCGATCGCATTCAGCGAGCCTTAACTCATTTTCAGCAAAGCTTAAGAATTTGGCAACAATTAGCATTAGAAAATGAGTCAGATAATTTTAACCAAAGCATTCCCAATACCTGGAATACAGAATTAGATATTCTCAGTAATCATACTTCGCCTTTAGTGCGTCAAGGAGTATTACTTTATTATTTAGGATTATGTTATTCTCGCCTCGCCGAACAAAATCAAATTGAAAACCGCCGCTGTTGGGATGAATCTAAATCTTATTTACAGCAATCATGCAATGTTTTGCAGTTAGCACAACGACCAGATATAGTAGCCGAATTTATTAGCCAACTGGCTGAAGTTTTGGAACATTTGCAAGAGTGGTCAGAGTTACAAACTGTAGCGCAAAAATCTTTAGAACTGCATCAAATTTATGGGAGTCAAATTCAACTTGCTTGTGATTATGGGTTTTTGGCGCAAGTGGCTTTGCAGCAGTCGCGGTGGATGCAGGCGAGTATTTTAGCTCATGTATCTTTATTGAAATTAGGAGAAGCTCAAAGACATGGCGCTTCTCATCAATATTTATTTCCCTTATTGTTGGCGCAAATTTATTATTTAGTTTTAGCCGAAGCCCAACAAAGTTTAGGCGATGATAAAATTGCCAATGAATATTTAGATAAAGCGGCGCAAGAACTACCCAACGCGTTAGAAAATAGCGCCCATCAATATAATGCCCATCGTTATATTCGCTTATTACGGACGCTGCGATCGCTTTATTTTGCCGCTGGGCGCTATTTAGAAGCTTATACTATCAGACAAAAACGGCGTTCTGTTGAGCAGCAATACGGCTTCCGCGCTTTTATTGGGGCGGGACGTTTGCAACCCCAAAGACAAGCAACTAACCCCGCTTTAATGTCACCCTCTGGTACTAGTAGCGTCGCCTTAGAAATTGCGGCTTCCGGGCGAGAAGGCGATATTAATAACTTAATTGGCAAAATTAGCCGCGCTGACCAAAAGCTGATGGTGATTCACGGTCAGTCAGGTGTCGGTAAAAGTTCCACCGTTAGCGCTGGACTAGTACCAGCATTACAAAATCGTACAGTAGGCGATCAAATTGCCGTACCTGTCGTCATCCAAGTTTACACAGATTGGGTACGAGAATTTGGGAAAGCTTTAACTACGGCGATGTCTCAAGTTAACGGCGAAGAAGTCTTAGAAATAGCCGCATCTAACCTCAACATCCCCACAACTACCGCCGATATTTTGGCAAAATTAACCGCAAATGCGAATAATCATTTCATTACAGTGTTAATTTTTGACCAATTTGAAGAATTTTTCTTTACTTGTATTCAATTAGCTCAAAGACAAGAATTTGATAGATTTTTGCGAGATTGCTTGAATATTTCCTTCGTTAAAATTATCTTTTCCCTCAGAGAAGATTATTTATATCGGTTGTTAGAATTTAAAAATCTCTCGGCATTAGAAGCAATTGATTATAATATCCTCGATAAAAATATTCGTTATCAATTAAATAATTTCTCCCCTGAATATGCCAAAGTCATTATTCAAAAATTAACCGAGCGATCGCAGATGAATTTAGAACCTGCATTAATTGAGGCTTTGGTAGAAGATTTATCAGCAGATCTGGGCGAAGTTAGACCAATTGAGTTGCAAGTTGTCGGCGCACAACTCCAAGATGAGAGAATTAATACTTTATCGCAATATCAACCATATCGACCTAATAAACTAATTGAGCGTTATATTAAAGAATTAATCAAAGATTGCGGCCCAGAAAATGAACGAATCGCTTTACTAGTTTTATATTTACTCACCGATGAAACTAATCAAAGACCTTTTAAAACTCGTGCAGAATTAGCCACAGAAATTGCTGAATTAGAAGATGCTAGTAAGTTAGAGTTAGTGTTAAATATTTTAGTCAGTTCTGGGTTAGTAGTTTTATTTCCTGATGTGCCAGAGCGCTATCAATTAATTCATGATTACTTAGTAGATTTGATTCGCTACTTGCAAGAACAAGAATCTAGTTTACAAGTCAAACTTGATCAGTTACGCCGCAAAGTTGACCAAAGTGAATCGGAAATTGAGCGACTCAAAATCGAACTTCGCCAAAAAAAGCAACAAGTTAGACTCCCAGATGCTCAACCACAGCAAAGTTTAGATTTAGTCACAGAACTGCGAGAATTACGCAAGCGGGAAGAATTAAGTCAGTTAGAAATTGAACAATTACGGTCGGTGCTGAAAGAAAAAGAATTAACAGCACAACTAGCAGAAGCTAAAGAAAAACAACGAATTAACGAAACGCGATTAAATCGTTCTTTGAAAGTTGCTTTATCTGTAGCATTTTTAGCTATCTTTGGTTTATCAATTTCCATCATCACAGTTTTAGATAGCGAAATTAAAACCCTGAGTGTTTCTAGTGAAGCTTTGTTTGCTTCCCAAAAAGGTATCGATGCTTTAAAAGAAGGAATAAAAGCTGGGAGAAAATTACAACAAGCTTTGTGGGTAGATTCTTCAACTAGACAGCAGGTGCAGACGGCACTGTATCAAGCAGTTTCGGGAGAGAGGGAGTCTAACAGATTAGAGAGTCACACAGGTGGGGTGAATAGTGCTGTATTTAGTGGCGATAACGCTTTAATTGTCACCGGTAGCGCCGATAATAGCATTAAACTCTGGCGTGCCGATGGTACTTTGCTCAAAACCCTTTGGGGACATCAAGATATAGTCAATAGTGTAAGTTTTAGTCCCGATGGGCAAATTATTGCCTCTGGTAGTCAAGATATGACCGTTAGATTATGGAGTCGGGAAGGTAAACCACTCAAAACGCTCCAAGGTCATACAGCTGTAGTTAATAGTGTAAGTTTTAGTCCTGATGGGCAAATTATTGCCTCAGCTAGTACCGACAACACCGTGAAATTGTGGAGTCGTGACGGCAAATTACTCCGCACCTTAACTGGACATCAAAGTTCAGTATTAGATGTAGCATGGTCGCCAGACAGTCAAACTATTGCCTCTGCTAGTGCTGATAAAACTATCAAGCTGTGGAACAGAGAAGGTGAATTACTCAAAAGCTGGCAAGCTCATGATGATGCGGTTAAAAGCCTAGCTTGGTCTGGTGATGGCCAAATTATTGTTTCTGGCAGTTTAGACCAAACAATCAAACTGTGGAATATCCAAGGTAAACTCATCAAAACTTTCTCTGGACATACTGCCGGAATCACCAGTGTCAGTTTCAGTCCCGATAATCATACAATTGCTTCAGCCAGTATTGATGAAACCGTTAAGCTATGGAGTCCGCAAGGTTTACTATTAGGGACTCTCAGAGGACATAACAATTGGGTCAATAGTGTGAGATTTAGTTCTGACAGCGGAACTTTAATTTCCGCTGGTCGTGACAAAACTGTAAAACTGTGGCACTGGGATAATGTGCTGCTACGTAACCCCAAAAATGACCAAGCAGACTGGATTACAAGTATCAGTTTTAGCCCTGATAGCCGCAATATCGCCGCAGCTAGTCGTGATTCCACTGTCAAAATCTTGAATAGCAAAGGGGAACTTTTACGCACCTTACAAGGCCATCAAGGTCAAGTTTGGGGTGTAGCTTGGTCGCCTGATGGACAAAACATTGCCTCAGCCAGTAAAGATAAAACAGTCAAAATTTGGCAGCGTGATGGCAAACTACTGCATACATTAACAGGACATCGAGATACAGTACTGGGTGTAGCTTGGTCTGGTGATGGACAAATCATCGCTTCTGCTAGTAAAGATGCAACAGTCAAGCTGTGGAGTCGAGATGGCAAACTGCTGCACACCTTAAAAGGACATCGAGATGCTGTCAATTGGGTGGATTTTAGTCCTGACGGGAAATTGTTAGCCTCAGCCAGCGATGATAAAACAGTTATGATTTGGAGTCGAAATGGGAAACGACAAAAAATCTTAAACCGTCACAACCGTCCGGTGAATGGTGTGGCTTGGTCAACCGATGGTCAAACCTTAGCTTCCGCTAGTATTGATAGCACGATTAAAATTTGGAGCCGAGACGGTCAACTACTCAATGATATTCCTGGAGATGGAGATAGTTTCATTAGTGTGAATTTTAGTCCCGATAGCAAAACAATAGTAGCTGCCAGCGATGATAAGCTCAAGCTATGGAACCGCGATGGCATATTACTAATTGCCCTGAAAGGCGATAAGGATGAATTAACCAGTGTGACTTTTAGCCCAGATGGTAAAACTTTGGCCGCAGGTAGCGGTAAAGGTATGGTAATTTTTCGGCCGTTAGCAGATATCAAACTAGAGCATTTACTAAGACGGGGTTGCGATTTGCTACATGATTATTTACAGACTAACCCTAAAGTTAGTCAGAGCGATCGCGCTTTATGTTTTAAGTATTGATATGCCAGGGTTTTTACTAAAACTTACGTAATTTGGATTCTCCATTAAATTTTTATAAAAACTTTACCTATATATTGCTAAGGGATAAGAAAACACGGTAAAAGAAACCTAGCTGAAAAAAGCTACAGCAAATAAACATCAAAAACATTGACCCTCTGACCCTATATATGAGCCAACAATTTCTCGCTGTTGCCACGGCCTCATTCGTACTTATCAGCAGTGGTTTCATCACTAAGGCTGAAGCTTTTAGCATTACTCCTGACAAAAATGGGCCAACATTTATTCTTAATGCAGAAAATAATTCTTTAAAAGCTATCAGAAAGTTAGAAATTTTCAACAAAAAGTACGATGTAAATTTTATCACGGGAACTTTTGAAGATTTATCGCTCACACATCGGGGGATTGCAACTTTTTATACAAATGCTAATGATGCGCGAAGGGCTAGTACAACTATTTGGCAAAGCTTAATTAATTTATATGACTTATCAGATCATGGATTTTCACAAATAGAAGATATTGAGGGAAATTTATCTCATCAATGGAATGTTCCCTTTGTTTTTAGTAATGGTCTTGGAGCCGGTTGGTGGGGTGGATTAATTAATGATAATTATATTAGTTTAAGTAGAAGCAAGCGAATCAATGCTTCTACCTTATACTTTACCGAAGTAACTTACGCCAACTTTATACCGTCAACAGGATCATCTGTACCTGAACCTCTGACTATTCTTGGTAGCTTGACTGCGGCTGGCTTTGGTATTGCTATCAAAAGAAAATTTGTCTTTCAGCACCAAGATTAACCGCAAGAATCCCCTTGTACCAAAGCTTGATAAAACTCTTGAATTTACCGAAAAAGTTGGAGATAACTTTGTGACTTTTTCGGTAACTGTTAGCAAAATCACTGGGTGGGCAATTTTGGGTGTTCTGTTGAATATTTTGCCACTACACCAGAAATTTCGGGGTTGTAAAGTCGCAGATAATTCCAATAATTACCAAAAACTTGACGCACATAATTTTTGGTTTCATCAAAGGGAATTTCTTCGACAAATTCATCGGGGTCTTCTTTGGGAAGAGTTTGCAGCCATTTAGAAACATTGCCAGGGCCAGCATTATAACTAGCTATAGCTAACAACGAATTATTGCCATACTGCTGATGGGTATAATCCAAATACAATGTACCCAATAGAATATTGTCGCTGGGAATGCTTAAATCAAGTTTGCTACCGTCCAAATTATTTTTTGAGGCTATCCATTTCCCTGTACTGGGTAGTACCTGCATTAACCCTGTAGCCCCAGCAACGGATTTAATCTTAGCCTCAAACCGCGATTCTTGACGGATTAAAGCAGTAACTAGTAAAGGATTAAGTTTCTGTTCGGCAGACCATTTTTCAATTTCTTTGAGATAGGGAAATGGATAACGAGCTTGCCAGTAAATGATTTGTTTACTTAAGGCTTGATATTGCGCTTGTTCTTCGGGTATTTCTCGATCTTCCAATTTAGAAATAATGTCTATTCCCGAAAGATTTTCTCCCCTAGCTAGACGCATCAAACCTTCAGTGAATTGTTCGGCAACTGTGGGCTGTTTTTTGTTGAGAAATTCGGTTTCCCATTGCAACCAAGCATCACGGTCTTGTCCTAACAAATACAATTCTTTGAAGGTGTCGGAACCAGCAGTGGGAACTGGACGCAGGTGCGGAACAACTTCAGGAGTGAGTTGGCGCACATTGTTAAAGTTGCCGACATTCAACCCCAGAATATTAGCCGATCGCCAGGCATAATAAGATTGAGGAAACTGGCTAATTACGTACTCAAAGGCGGTTTTAGCTTCTTGTTGCTTGCCCAGTTTTATCGCCCATTTACCTACCCAAAATCCGGCTCTGGGAGCCAAAATACTATTAGGGTTATTTGTGGTAATTGGTTGCGCCCATTCCCAAGCGGTGACGTAATCGTTAGCTTTGGCTTTATCTAGGGCAATTTTCCAGCGATATTCTGCGGCTTCATCAGAGTTACCATACTTGCTCAACAATAAATCCCAGGCTTGTTGCGCCGATTTTTGATCATTTAGACCGGGAAGAATTTTAGCTTTGGTGGCTAGGGCTGTGGGTGCTTGTTCTGGGAATTGCTCTATGACTTGATTGAGATAGGGTATGGCATCTTTGCGGGTTTTGGCCGTGTCTGCTAAACGTAATAATGCAGTTCCCGTTTCTTGAGCATCGGTGAATTGTTGTACTAGTTGCTTGTATGTGGCGATCGCTTTTTCTCGATCTTGGCTTTGACCACCTATCTGCAACCCCCGTCCTATGCGGTAGAGATTTTGAGGTGTTTTTGGTGCTTGAGTATAGGCGATCGCTGCTTTGCGAAATTGGGTATTTTCCCAATACGCTGTGCCAATTGTCTCCCAGTCTGCGGGTTTGAGATTTGGCTGTTTCACCAGCTGATCTAATATCCCAACTATTCCTGGTTGATTGTAAGCATATTTGGCCAAGATTAATTTTAATTGGGGCTGATTGGGATTTTTTTGCAAGCGTTGACGAATAATTTCCCAGGTGAGGGGGTGGGAGGGAAATTGCGCGATCGCCGTATCTTGAGTTTCTGGTTGACCAATTAAGTACAGCGCTTTCGCCGCCGCCGCTGCTTTGGGGTAAGATTTCAGCACTTTTTGCCGCAGATCGGAAGCCTTGCCTTGTTCGCCTAAAATATCCTGTGCTTGGGCTTGTTTCAGCAATATGTAGGGCGCTAACACAGGATAGTCTTTTTCCAAGTCTGCCAGTAAATCTAGGGCTTGTTGAGCATCTCTAGTTTCAAGTAAATCACTAGCTAAAAGATAGCGGGCGCGATTGCGGTCAGCTGAAGCAAATCCTTTGGCGATCGCTTCTAATTTTCCGGCTCTTTCCACTGGAGATTGCGCTACCAGTGGGAATACAGCAGATTTGACTTTATTCGCTTCTGATAGCTGTTCTGGCTGATTTTTACCTATTTTGAGCCATTGACCCACTGTTTTGCCAATCTCAGGTGCGGACACCATTGCCCCAGCTGAAAAGGCAAATACTGCCGCGCCAATAATTAAAGGAACCTGGTTTTTCTTAAGTTGCTTCAGCATTGATACCCGCTGAAAATTTTTGATGAATTTTTGAAACTCTAGCACTGTTAGCCAGAAGTGTTAGCAATTTTTAATTTTTGCGACTTTCTAATTTTACATAAGGATTTTCCATAATACATCTATTTTATTTATTCAGCTATAACCGATACAGAGTCAGCCTTTGAGCAAATTTTATCGGTAGTTTATTCGCTAAACCCTTTAATTGTCACTAGGGTTTTCCAAAATGCGATCGCCGATAATTCCCCTCGCTCACTATACACTTAGAGGGATGATCCTGTGTTGATGTTGCACTTTCTACATATATAATTTCTAATTTAGTTTTGAGAAAAAATAAGTAGACCTTTATTCCTTCTTTCTTATTCTCTATTCTCCGTTCTCTTTTTCCTATCTTCACAAGTAATTTATTCATCACATCCCATTACTATAATTACTTTCGCTACATCTATCAAAAGTATAAGATATGTAAATTTCAATTATTTCATTAGTAGGAATATTAGGTTAATCAAAAAAGCCTGATTTTATCCGCACCTCTAAAATTTAAGCTTTTCAAGCGGTAGTCAGATATTTTAGGAGAATTTGAAAGCTTGAATGCCATGAATAATCAGACTTTTACTTTTGCCTCTTAAAGGTTGTTTTAAAAGTGATTTGTTGTGTATATTGGCACTTCCAGATCCCCCCAACCCCCCTTAAAAAGGGGGGCTAAGAGCCTCTTCAAGTCCCCCTTTTTAAGGGGGATTTAGGGGGATCTAAAATTATTTGATCCACCACAAGAGACTTTTCAAACATCCTCTTATACCATTTCACGAAAAAAATGATACAAATTTATAGGTTTTTCATTCTTTCTCCCTGCTCTCTGCGTGCCTCCTACCTTCTGCAATAACATAATCAATCATCTCCAACTTCTATAAAAAGGTGTATATCTAGACAGGTACAAATTTTTTAACTATCACGGTAAGCTATTTAAAATTACAGCTAATTTGGCAATAAATTGTCAAATTAGCTGCTCATTTTTCGGGTGAGAAATTAGCGATGACTGTGCAACTAAATTCTTTTGAGAAACAAATCCCTGTGGCTGCTAATTTAGCAACTACTCCTATCACTAAAAAAGCCCGTTACGTTCCCATACATCATCGGCGGATTCTCTGCATCTTCCCCAAGTACAGTCGCTCTTTTGGCACGTTTCATCATGCTTATCCATTGATGGGTAATGTTCGGGCTTTTATGCCACCTCAAGGTATTTTGATTGTGGCTGCCTATTTACCCCAAGAATGGGAAGTACGCTTTATTGATGAAAATTTGCACCCAGCCAAAAAAGCTGATTATCAATGGGCGGATGTGGTGATTGTGAGTGGAATGCACATCCAAAAACCGCAGATTAATCAAATTAATCAACTGGCTCACCGCGAAGGCAAAATCACAGTTTTGGGAGGCCCTTCGGTGTCTGGTTGTCCAGAATATTATCCTGACTTTGATATTTTACATTTAGGTGAATTGGGAGATGCCAGCGATCGCCTGATTGAGTATCTCGACCAAAATCATGAACGTCCGCCACAACAAATTCGGTTTGAAACTCAAGAACGTTTGCCCTTAACTGAGTTCCCCACTCCGGCTTATCATTTGGTGAATCTCAATCATTATTTTCTCGCAAATGTCCAGTTCTCTAGCGGTTGTCCTTATCGCTGCGAGTTTTGTGATATTCCCGAACTCTATGGCAGAAATCCACGGATGAAAACCCCAGAGCAAGTTTTAGCGGAACTTGATGCGATGCGAAAATCTGGGAATTTAGGCGCAGTGTATTTTGTTGATGATAACTTTGTTGGCGATCGCCGTGCGGCAATGCAGTTGCTACCTCACTTAATTGACTGGCAAAAGCGCAATGGTTATCCGATTCAATTTGCCTGTGAAGCAACTCTCAACCTCGCGCAAAGTCCAAAATTATTGGCGATGATGCGCGAAGCCTATTTTTGTACTGTATTTTGTGGGATAGAAACCCCAGAAACAGAGGCGTTGCACTCTATTTCTAAAGACCAAAATCTCAGTATGCCCATCTTAGAAGCTATTAAGGTTTTGAATAGCTATGGCATGGAAGTTGTATCAGGTATCATCATCGGTTTAGATACAGATACACCAGAAACCGCAGACCGAATTCTCGAATTTATTCGGCTGTCACAAATTCCTATGTTGACAATTAATCTACTTCACGCTCTACCAAGAACTCCCTTATGGCGGAGATTAGAAGCAGAAGGGCGGCTCGTCTTTGATGAAAGTCGGGAATCAAATGTGGAGTTTTTGCTACCTTATCAGCAAGTTGTGGAAATGTGGCGACGTTGTATCACGCAAGCATATCAGCCAGAGTTTTTATATCAGCGGTTTGCCTACAATATGGAGCATACTTACCCCAACCGCATCGCTGTACCTAATAGCCCGGCTCGGACTTCTTGGGCAAATATTCGCAAAGGCTTAACTTATTTAACTAATATTTTGTTGCGTGTCGGTGTATTTGCTAACTATCGCCAAGTTTTTTGGCAAATGGCTAAACCAGCACTGAAATCAGGGAATATTGAGAACTTAATTCATGTGGGACTAGTTGGACATCATCTGATTAAGTTTGCTCAAGAATGTGCCGAAAACGAAGAATCAGCTTCGTTTTATTCCCAAAAAATTCGTTCTTAGGCTTACACCCAGACAATTGTCGGGTGGGCAATGTCTACAACGTAAAAATTAGGTAGGAAACAGATTAAGTGCCTCATAAACGTAACATTTTGCAATAAAGTCAGGGATTTTTGACATTAGGTTACTTCGAGTAAATGTACTCATTGCATATTTTCTGGCAACATTTTGCTGTTGATAAAAATACCTGAAACCTTGACTGAATAATGATTGTATGGATGAGGATGGCGGGTGTGTTCACTCGGCTAATGTTGTGTTGTAAGGATGAAATAGAGAGCCAAAGTCACCGTGAATCTCCCATGTTTGAGTGGGAAATCAGTTCTCATAATTAATGCTTGACAAAAAATGGCAGATTTTTCCGCCTTAATTAATCAGGATTTTGGCTAATTCCCTTCTGCACTAGTCTCGCCAAACAGCTAAATTTACAGCAAGTTCATAGATTTAGTGATCTTCGAGTTTGAGGAATTTAGCAAACTATTGAATTCTCCAAAGTAAACCTTTACCTTGCTAATTAAGAGCTATCTCACAGCATTTAAGTTTTTAGGAAATTACTCTTATGATGACTGAATCTATACTTAACGCAGTAGAAACCACCAAAGAAACCTGCATCGAATGTCACACTATTTGTATTGATACCCTCAAATACAGCAAAAATCATGGAGGTCAACATCTGGATATGACTATGATGTCCATGATGCGTGACTGTGCCGAAATGTGCATGATGTGCGTCAATATGATGAACGACGGTTCTGAGTTTATGGGTAATGCTTGTAGCTTGTGTGCAGAAATGTGCGATCGCACAGCAATGGCTTGTGAGCAGATGAGTAACGATGCCACAATGAGATATTGCGCGGCTATTTGCCGTAAATGTGCAGAACACTGCAAAGCAATGGCGCTCAATTCTACTTCTTATTTCCGCAGAGCCAGTTTAGTTACAGAAGATGCACTTTTATCTCGCTAATTTAAGATTAGTAAATAGATAGCGATCGCTACATTTACAAAACACAACCTCATAAAAAAGCGGCGATATCATGACTGATATCGCCGCTTTTTTATTTAATTTCAATCATTTGGAGCATTAGGAGTTTGGATATCAATATCTGCTTGAGCTAAATTAGGAACTGACCAAGTTACTTGCTCAGGCTTGAGAACTTCTACTAATGCAGGTGGAACATCAAATTGCATTTGTTGGGTAGTAGGATTAATTCTCGCCACAAGTCGTGCGCCATCTACAAGCTTCAAAATAGCTGGTTCTCCTGCTGGTAAATTTAACCCTGCTACTTGAGCATCATTCGGTAAGTAGACAGCATCACAGTCCCAATCTTCATCGGTAGTTTGTCTATTTCCTAAATAGTAGAGGCTGTTGGGAATTGCGTCTTCAGGTTTACGACTATAAATAGCTAGTGGCCTTCCCGTTTCATTTTGACAACTAGCCCAATCTTCGGAAGTTTCTAGAGTTTGTTTTTGTAATTGTAGCGCTGCAATTTTTTGCTGGAGTTCTTCTGGGGTATAACCAGACTGTTCAGGGTTATTTCTCGCTATTAAGAGACTATTAAGATTCTGCACAACTAGCGGATAATCTGGGCTAATTTTAGACATTTTATCTGCCCAAGAAGGTTGTGCTACTGCAAAATTTAATAACAATAACAAAACAAACAACATCATTTTCCAGGCTTTCATTAACTTCCTCCTGTTTAAAAGCATTCTGCTTTTTCTATAAAAATTTGCTTTTAATGCCAGCAACGCCAGCACACCTTCAAAATATTCATTTTATTCAATAAAATCAAACACTCTTTTTTTTCAATTCCATAAACAAAAGTAATTAAATGTAGAAAAATCATCAATATTTTAATTACTGTCTTAATTCTGATTCCTCAATTCTTTTTCACAAAACTTGAATTAACTGATAGCCTTCCACTGTCCCAACAATGCGGTAAGGACGAGATAAATCAGGAGAACTTTGTAAATATATCCAAGCGTAGCTAGAAGCTGGTAGTTGAGAAATTGTATCTAAACTCTTTCCGTGAATAGGTGTGTAAAAATTTAAGAGAACAGCATTTTTCCCATCAAGCTTGACAAAGTAAATAGGCTGACTTTGCAGAATTGAGGCGATCGCAGGTTCTTGAAAAAACTTTCTAAACGCTGCGTTATAATCACCAATTAATCCCAAACTACCCGCCACAGCTAAACCTAACCAACAGGGAATCAACCAACCAGCTAACCAATAACGCTCTGTGAGAAACGTGTAACCAAAGTGGTGACGACAAATCCACACGACAGGTAAAATTAACCAACCTAAACCGACAATTAAACCAAAGGCTGCATACTTACTAATATCTGCATTACCCCAAATTAAAAGGTATATCCCTGCTAACAAAAGTAAAATACCTAATCCGCCAAAGCCATAACTCAAGTTACGAGGAAGGTTTCTGGGTGGTTGTGTCTTCTCATAAGCTTTGCCTAACCAACTTAAACCCAAAGCTGCTAACAAAGCAATAAAGGGATAAAGGCTAAGACTATAGTGTGATAAACGGGTTGAAAAAATACTTAATTCTGTAAATAAAACTATCGGAAAGCCAACTAATAATAAATGATAATTAGGGATTGGACGACGGAATGCTACAATCAAACCTAAAAGACTAAAAAATGTCCAAGGAAATGCTTTTAAAGGCACATTCCAAAAATAAAATATGATGCCGTTTCCTTTTCTTTCCTCAGAACCGAGTTGAAAAACAAATTGTAATAAAGCTTCTAAACTATTACTGCCATAACGCTGCCAACTCAACCATAGCCAAATCAAAGTCGGTATAAAACCTAATATTAAACCTAAATAAAAAATAGGGCTACTAAGATGACGGTGGCGGCGATGTTCACCAATGAGATAAGGCAATAATGCTATTGCTGGCAAAAAAATCATAAAGCTTCTGACTAAAAAGCCTAAGCCTAAACACAAACCTGCTATAAATTGCCAAAAATTAGCATATTTTGGTGGTAATTCAGCTTTAAGTAAAGAAAAAATTGCTAATAAAACTAAAAAAATCATCGGCACATCAGGTGCGCCTAAACGGCAATATTGCAACCAAAGAAACTCTAAACTCAAAATTGCAGCAGCTAACCAAGCTAATTTTTGATTGAGGATAATTTTCCCAATTTCATATATTAAGAATAAGCAGAATATTCCAGCGATCGCACTGGGAATTCTTGTACTAACTTCACTCATACCAAATAGTGTATAAGCACTGGCAATCAGCCAATAAAAACCAGGGGTTTTATGATGCACAGTACCCCACGGCGCTATCCAGTCACCAGAATCGAACATCCGCCGCGCTCGCCAAGCATAAAGCCCTTCATCATGCGCCATCAGGCTATTTTGTCCAGAGGTAAATAATAATAAAGGCAGTAGCCAAATTAACAAGCTGATATAAGGAAATGCGGCTGATAAGCGAAATTGTCGCCAAATAGATTGCAACAAATGTGATTTATGTAACATGTAATTAAAAATTTTCTAGCTTGATTCAGTTGAGTGCTGTTAAATTTATTGATACTGATTTTATTAAAATATGTAACAGAATCCTTGTGCAAAAGAATACCGAAATTTGCAGCAAGTTTGTCAAAAACTTTTCCAAAATAGACATTTATGCCACTTAGTCCAAATCAACGCGAAAAATTAGATAATACCGATGATCAGCTATTTTATGCCTATCCCCGGTTTGTTACTCATGTTGATGATGGGTTTATTCAACAGTTAACAGATTTGTACCGCGATCGCCTCCAACCCAACACCCGCATCCTTGATATGATGAGCAGCTGGGTATCTCATTTACCAGAAGAAATAGAGTTTGCCCATATTGAAGGACACGGACTCAACGCTGAGGAACTAGCAAGAAATCCCCGCTTAAATCATTACTTTGTCCAAAATCTCAACGAAAATCCCCAAATACCCCTACCCGATCAAGATTTTGATGCGGTTCTCATCTGTGTTTCTGTGCAGTACATACAGTATCCCGAAGCCATATTTTCGGAAATTTACCGCATTCTCAAACCCGGTGGTATTGTAATTATCAGCTTTTCTAACCGGATGTTTTTTCAGAAAGCAATTCAAGCTTGGCGTGATGCTTCCGAAACCACCAGAGTCGAACTAGTCAAGCACTACTTCAACTCAATACCAGGATTTACCACTCCTGAAGTGATTGTTCGCCAATCAACAACGCCCTATTTCTTACAGTTGATGGGTATTGGTGCTGGAGATCCCTTTTATGCTGTAATTGCTCATCGCAATTCCAACTCATAATTTGACATCAAAAACAAAGAGACGGGAAATTTCCTGTCTCTTTAAATAAATGTATGAAAAATTGCGTTTTAAAAATTGAGTGATGCCAACAGCCAAAGTAGTTAATACATCAATAGATGACAACACTTAGACATCAAAAGACTTTTAACTCTGTAATACCATTTTACGAAAAAAATGATACAAATTTATGGGTTTTTCATTCTTTTCCCCTGCCCCCTGCGGTCTATTTGTATCAAACTTAAAGTGAAACGGTATTACCTGTTCCCTACTCTATTACAGCCTAGATAACAGTCCAAAAATACCATGTCCTGTAAATACTTCTAACGCTATCAGCGAGATAAAACCAATCATTGCTAAACGACCGTTGAGTAGTTCTGCATAGGGTGTAAAGCCAGTGCGATCGCCTTGTTCATCTACATAAATTTTTGGCTCAACCGCAAAGTTGTTCATTTTGCCCTGATCATCCACAATCGAACCACTACTACGCATGAACTTTTCCTTAATTACTTGATAATGTAAAGAAGTGTAACTTTTAAATTAATTTTTGTAAAGTATCTGAGTCTGCCCAAAGTTATATGATGATGGATTGAGTTTTTAGCCATGTTTCATACACAGGCTTTCATCCTCCTTTTTACCCAGTCTGAGAAAACCCATGCAGCGATTCCGAGTAGAGGTTATTACCAAAACACCAAATCCGCAGCAAGTGATTTATGCTGCGATGCACCAAGACTATACCGACGCATTTGTGGTTGATGAACGAGACTCATGGCCTTCGGAATCACAATGCGGCGAAGTGATTGTTAAACGATTGTTAGCAGGGGAACGAGGACACTACGGGCCGCTAGAACATCCCCAAATTGTCTTCAACTGTGGTTATTTTCCTCACAGCGTCATGCAACAGGCGCGTACTCATCGCGTGAGCGTGAGTTTTGATGTCCAATCTTTTAGATATACTGGGAATCAATTTATACAAGTAATAGAAGGCAAAAAAGATATAGAAGATGTATTTTATCTGCGCCCAGTAGGTTATTACACAGATAGACAAGGCAAGAAATATTACTATTCACCAGAGCAACGCGCCGCAGATTTAGAGTGGTGTATGGAAGCAGCAAAACGATATGCAGCGAGTTTTGCGGCGGGAATGTCTGAAGAACACGCTAGAGGGATAGTTCCATTTGATTATCGCCAACACTTTGTAGTGAGCTTTAATCTCAGGTCATTTCTGCATTTTTGTGACTTGAGAAATAAAAAAGATGCTCAACTGGAAATTCAGAAATTGTGCGAATTAATGTGGCCGCATTTTGCCGAGTGGACACCAGCGATCGCCCAATGGTATGAAAAGCAGCGTTTAGGTAAAGCTCGATTAGCGCCTTAGTAGGCAGTGGGGCAGGGTGCAGAGGGGTAATATATTTTCTAGTATGTGTACCAGCTATTCCCACTCCCTACTTTCTAGTTCAAACTACTCAACTACTTCATTCACCGGGAATCTATCAATTAATTGCATTGCGCGGTAAGCATTCCGCTGCAAAATTTCTGGTAAATGGGGAACGTGGGGAATTTGGGATAATAAATCCAACGTGCGGCGTAAAATTCTTACCACATCGCCTTCGTCTAAGGTTGTGTGGCTGCATAGTTCTGTCCACTCCATACCCAATGCCCACTTTTCGACAATGGCAATTAGCTCAAATTCTAACCAGATGGGTAAAGCCACATTGTATCGCCGTTGCAGTTGGAACATTTGGCGACGGATACCCCGCAGTTTTGCTAAAGCCTCGGCTACTTCCTCACTCAAATCAAAGTTGACTCGACTATCAGGACGTGGGGTTTCTGTGACTAAAGCGGCTATGGCTGCGGCTAAGTGGTGGGGATCTAATTGGTTAAGTTGACCACTAGCAAAGACTAAACCCAACCACAGTTCATTTTCTCCCCGAATAGCTGCGGCAATTCGCCCTAATTCTGTGGGTACTAGGTTATCCAAACAGCCGAATTGTTGCAAAATCGTAATTAAATTGAGAAATTCTTCCCAATGACGTTGTGATTGTTGTTCAACTTGCTCTTGCAATTGTTCAAGTTCGGCTTCGAGTTCAACATAACGCGCTCGACGTTTAAAAATTGTTGAGGCATTACCTGATTGTCGCAGAGGATGATTTTCTATTTGTTCTTCAATAGCAGTAACGCGACTGAGTTGTTCTGCTACTTCTGGTGACAGATGAAAAGGTTCTCCGGGTTCGGGAATGCTTTGGGCGATCGCAGCTGTTTGTTCATTCCCACGGTAAGATTGTCCTGGCTTGAACAGCAACTCTGGGGGCGGTAACATATCTGCTGGCACATCTAGCCGGGGCATTTCTGCGTGTAAATTCATCACATCTTCCGTTGTTGCCACATACCAACGGTTATCTTGCCCTAAACAGACAAAATAAGGTGCTTGTGCTAAACCAGGACTTTTGCCAACTAAAACTGCCGTTATGGGTGTAGATACTGTAATATTTTTTCCTTTGAGACTTAACAGTGTTCCAGAAACAGCAAAGCCCAACATCATTACCAATTCTTCTTGGCGATCATCTTGGGCTTGTTGTTGTAGAGTTTTTAATAACTGGCGTTCTACTTTCAGACGTTGCCGCAATTTCTCATAAACGGCGATTTCATTTTCATCTACTGCGGCGATTTGTTCCTGGAGTTGGGCTAGTTGGTCTTGCAGTTCGGCAATCTCGTCGTATTCTGGTTTGAGGTGCAAGTTAGCTATATACTGCCCAAAACTGCGTTCTACTAGTTCTCTGGCTTGTTCTATGGTGTGAGTTTGCAGTAAGTTCAGTACCATACCATAACTAGGTGTAAACTGGCTCACCAAGGGGTCTGCCTTAGAGGTAGCCAGATACGCTGCTTCTTTAGCTCCTTCAAAGGGCGTTTGGACTGTCACCACATAACCTTGTTTATCCATCCCCCGACGACCAGCCCGGCCTGCCATTTGCAGAAATTCCGAAGCATTTAATAAGCGGTGTCCGGTATCGGTACGCTTAGACAGGGTGGAAATAACTGTGGTACGGGCAGGCATATTAATGCCTGCGGCTAAAGTTTCGGTCGCAAATACTACCTTAATCAATCCCTGCTGGAATAGTTCTTCCACTAGCACTTTCCAAGCAGGTAAAATCCCTGCATGGTGGGCAGCAACCCCGCGATAAAGGGGGGCAATTTGTCCCGAACGTCCAGCTTCAGGGTTACGGTTTAAAAAATCGTCGATTTGCTCGCGTAATATTTGTGACTCTTGGCCATTAACTAACCATAAATCACCTACTTCTGCCACGGCTTTATCGCATCCCCGGCGACTGAAGATAAAGTAAATGGCAGGAAGCATATCTCGTTGTTGTAGCTGGCTCAAAGTATAAATGATGCCAGGGGCTTCTGGTCTGCCGTTTTTACCTCTATCCCCTTGTCCTTTGCGGTGTTTTTTAACTAAGCGGGGATTAATTTTGTTTTTACTCTCATTCAATAAAGGAAACAGACCTTTGGGATTACAAAAGTTAAATTCCAAGGGTACTGGGCGAAAATCAGAATAAATCAGGTCGGTGGGGCCGTGAACGTGATTTAACCAATCGGTGAGTTGTTCGCTGTTGGCAACTGTAGCGGAGAGGGCTACTAGTTGAACTTCACGAGGACAGTAGATAATTGATTCTTCCCAAACTGTACCGCGTTGGCGATCGTTCATGTAGTGGCATTCGTCTAATACCACTGCTTCTACGTCTACCAAGGAAATGCCAACTTGCCCAATGGGTGTGCCATAGAGCATATTGCGGAAGATTTCTGTGGTCATCACCAGAATTGGTGCATCTCTGTTAATTGACGCATCGCCAGTTAACAGTCCCACCAAATCGGCTCCAAATTTTTCACGGAAATCGCGTAATTTTTGATTCGACAGCGCTTTCAGGGGCGTGGTGTAGAATACACGTTTTCTTCGCGCTAGGGCGCGATAAATAGCGTATTCTCCGACTAATGTTTTGCCCGACCCTGTGGGCGCACATACAACTACGGAGCGTCCAGCGTTAAGGGACGCGATCGCATCTTTCTGAAACTGATCCAGATCAAAGGGAAATATCGACCCTAAGTTAATTTCTGGAGACGGTGCGGGATAATTCACTCAATCACATTTGCAACCAGACTGTTTACTATATTAACGGGTCTTTTGTCAACTTCGTCATTTGTCATGGGTCAATAGTCAATGGGTTTGAATTTTAGACTATTTACCCAATTCTTGCGATCGCACTGTAGCGGCTTTGACTGCTTCAATTAAAGCTGAACGAAATCCGGCTTTTTCTAATTGGCAAATCCCCGCAATTGTTGTTCCACCAGGACTGGTAACTCTATCTTTCAATTCTGCTGGGTGCATTTTGCTATTATGCAGTAATTGTGCAGTTCCCAAAACAGTTTGTAGGGCGAGTTGATTGGCAATACTTCTAGGCAAACCTGCGGCGACTCCACCATCGGCTAAGGCTTCTACTAAGATAGAGACGTAAGCGGGGCCGCTACCAGATAGCCCCGTGACTGCATCCATCAAACTTTCGGAAACTTCTACTACTTCTCCCACTGCCGAAAATATTTGCAAAGCTTTTTGGTGGTGTTTGGTGTTGGTGTATGCGCCTAAACAGATTGCTGTGATCCCTGCTGCCACTGTGGCTGGGGTATTAGGCATGGCTCTAATAACTGGGAGTTGGGGAAATGCTGCTTCTAGGTGATGTAAAGGCACTCCGGCCAAAATCGAAATCACCAAAGGTGAGTGTTCTACCGAAATAATATCTGCTAATTCTTGGGCGATCGCGCTAAATACTTGCGGTTTTACAGCTAAAAATATGACTTCCTGCGCTTGGCGAAATACCAAGCTGTTATCTGCCGTCACGGTTACATCATATTGTTGCTGTAGAAAATTTTGCCGCGCCCCTTGGGGTTCACTAACGATTACTTCTGAAGGTTGGTAGATGCCATCTGCAATGAGGCGGGATAACAGCGCTTCTCCCATTACCCCACCACCAATTAAGCCAAATTTTTTAGTCATTCGTTTATGGTCAATAGTCCATAGTCAATAGTCTAGAGTCAAAAACACAGGACTCTTGACTTTTGACTCTGGACTATTAATTTAAAATTATTGTGCCATGCGGTTAGGTTCATTTCCCCAGTTGGGAGTGGCAGTTGGGGCAGTACGTACAGGACGAGCCGGTGGTTGTGGGACTTCATGAATAACTCCACCTTGGGTGCTGACTTGCACACAGCTTGGCGTAAACAAAAAGATGCTTTCTCCAATCCGTTCTTGATGTCCATCTAATGCGTAAGTTCCACCAGCAACAAAATCAACGGCACGTTGTGCTTGATCTGGATCCATGATTGTCAGGTTGAGTACAACTGACTTCCGCTCACGCAAGGCTTGAATTGCCTGGGGCATTTCTTCAAATGTACGAGGCTCAAGTACTAATACTTCTGAAATCCCGTTCACTGCTCCTGGCATACCAATTACGTTCCCCATCGTAGACTTTGATCCTGTTGCTACATCATTACCCATTGTAGACATGGGTTCCCGCCAACGTCGATTTTGTGTAGTAGCTTCTGCGGGCGCAGGTTGAGGATTTTCCTCTTGATACAGATTTTGGTAGTTATCCGTTTCTGCTTCTTCTTCGTAATATTCGTATTCTACCTGCTCGTTTAGCCCTACGAAGTCTCGAAGTTTAGAAAAAATATTGTTCATTTGGTACGCTCCTGATGCAAATTACCTTTATCGATTTGGCTGTTAGTTGATGTAGCCACTAAAGATCACTACAAAGGACGGACAATCTAGTAATCTTATCGTTGTTTGTAGCTTCTATTACAACTATAGATAATGAACTGACGCTTTTGTAAACGCCTGTACCTTAACCTAGATACAATAATGAGTCAAGATTATATCCCAAAGATTTTAGGATATGAAGCTTAATTACAGGTTTTTTTGATTATTCGTTACTTTTTTTAATATTTTTTTTAGTGTCTTATTGTACCAGTAGTCTAGGAAAATTATCTGTATTTTCTACCTAGAGCTACTGCTACAAATGGTGAATAATGGTTGTCCGAGAAATTAATGGCGATCGCCAAATAAAATAGTTCCCAATCTTACCATCGTTGCGCCAGCTTGTACTGCCAGTTGATAATCGCCGGACATACCCATTGAAAGATGCTTTATGTGAATATTCGGCAAGTTTTGTAACTGGATCTCTTTCGCTAACTGGTAAGTGCTATTAAATACATTCATGATTTCCGCTTCTGTCAACTCTAGAGGCGGAATTGTCATCAATCCCTGAATTTGTAAAAACTGGCACTGGTTGAGTTCTTCTAAGTCAGCCAGTAATTCTGGAACGCTCCAACCAGACTTTTGCGGGTCGGGAAGTATTTTCACTTGCAGACACACTTTTGGACTGATACCTAGCTGCTGCGCTAATTGATTTAAGCGCTGTGCCAGCTTCAAATTATCGACAGAGTGAATCCACTCAAATAATTCCAGTGCCTTTTTGGCTTTATTACTTTGTAAATGTCCAATAAAATGCCAAGTAATATCTGATAAGTCTTGCAACTGAGTTTGTTTACTGGCTGCTTCTTGGATGCGACTTTCGGCAAAATCACGAATTCCGGCGTTGTAAGCTAAACGAATTACCTCCGCCGGAACCTGCTTGCTGACAGCAATTAACCTGACAGATGTAGGCAGTGAGGAGCGAATATAGGCAATACGTTCGTCAATCGAACTACTCATTGGAAGGTGCGTTGGAAAACACTCTGAAGCTGATCGTACTCCTGAGATTGACCATTGCGTCGCAGGGTACGCAAACGATTTTCCAACATCATTCGCGCCTCTGTGCGTCCAATGGGTTGAAATTTAATTCCTTTTACGTCGTTTGTGACCAGAAAAAATAATCTTTGGGCATAAAGTGTAGTGAACATATCTTGGTTATCGTCAACCATACAGATTCGATAAAGTAAGCCCCAAGTTGGATGATTTATGTAAATTTCGGAGGTTTCTGAAGTCATTTAGGAATCAAGGTAGGAGTATGAATATTTATTCGTAGTTCTAGATAAACATTCAGACGATGATCATACTATTCGTCAGAATATTTAGTTAAAACTACTCCAATTGAGTAACTTCTGCCATTACATAGCAGTTATGAAATCATTAATCTGATGCCTACTAGGCAAATGAAGCTAATAGTTAGGAGAAGGTAAAGGCACACAAGGGTTGATGAGACTTGGATAACTCGGACTTATTGGCGATGGATAACACAAAAAATATCTGCCTTTTTGTTTGGTTTTGCCGATCGCTAAAAGATTTACCCTCTAAAGTAATAGCCAAGGCTGACTTGCAAATTGATGTTGGCGCTGGCTTCTCTCCATGTTGCCATAATTATTATTCTGTGGCACAAAATAACCAATAATTGCCAACTACTGGTAATTGATGATTTTTAGGGCTGCTAGTTGTGCCTGTGCTTTGTGCAGAGATTCGTACCATTCTTTTTCAGGATCACTATCTGCCACAATACCTGCTCCCACTTGTCCCCAAACGGTGTTGAGTGCTGTTAGCGGTAGCGGGGCGTTTAGCCCGTGCTGAGTCAGAGATTCTTTTCCTGCCTTCTGCCCCCTGCCTTCTGCCCTCTGCCCCTCAACTGAAGATGCGGGTGCTAATAGCAAGGTACGAATCAGGATATTTAAGTCTAAGTTGCCGCGCCAGTCGAGATAGCCGCAGGAACCGTAGAATAGGCTACGCCGAACAGGCTCTAGTTCTTCGATGATTTCCATGCACCGCACTTTTGGACACCCTGTGATTGTGCCACCAGGAAACATGGCACGAATTAAATCAACAGCGCTCTGGTCGGATTTTAAAGTACCTTTAACGTTGCTGACAAGGTGCATAACGTGGCTATAACGCTCAATTGTGAGCAATTCATCAACTTTTACTGTTCCCCATTCACAAACTCGCCCTAAATCATTGCGTTCTAAATCCAGCAGCATGATGTGTTCTGCCTGTTCTTTGGTGTTGCTGAGTAGTTCTTGTGCCAGTTGATTATCTTTTTCTGGGGTAGTACCACGCGATCGCGTTCCGGCAATTGGTCGAGTCTGGGCTTGCTGATTTTGTAACAGCACCAAGCGTTCTGGTGAACAGCTAACTACTTCACCCCAAGGAGTCTGCCAGTAGCTGGCAAAAGGTGAAGGATTGATTTTCTGTAATGTTTGGTAAATTGACCAGCCAGAAGCATTTGTAGATGCGGCAAATCGTAAAGAAAGATTCGCCTGAAAGATATCTCCAGCCTGAATATATTTTTTGGCGCGGTTGACGGATGTTTCATAATCTGACTGCGATGTGAAGAACTCAGGGGCAAAACTGATGGGTTGATCTTGTGAGGCGGTAACTTGGTAGAGTGAATCCCCTGATTTTTTCTCTTCTAAAAGAATTTTTAACCTATCTACATCATTAATGTCACTACCTGCTATCCAAAGAATTTGTTCAACATGATCCAAAACGGCATAAGATTCTGGTTCATACCAAAAAGCTACGGGGAAGGGTAAGGTATCAGATTTAGCAAAAGGTAACTGTTCAATTTCCCACGCCACATCATAACCAAGCCATCCTAGCCAACCACCTGTGAAGGGGAGATTAGGAGGTAGGCAGGGGGCAGGAGGCAGGGGGGATGAGGATGAGTTCAATATTTGTTCCCCTACACCCCTACTTTGTAGCAACTCTTCCAAAAATGGGAAAACTTTTCCTAATTGTGGTGTCCACATCTGCGGTACGCCATCGACTATCCTAGGAGCGCCTGCACAGATAGAATAGCGACTGAGTTGGGGTTGTTTCGTTGGGTTTGGGTAGGGACTTTCTAGAAGGGTAGCGATTCCTGATGGTGTTGTTGGGAGAAATAAGGCTGCGAAAATTTCCGCGCCAGTACGATTTTCTAAGGGGAGCGATCGCCAATGCCAAGGCTTGGTCATAATAAGTGAACAGCTTAAAATTTATTACCAGAAATTACCCGCACTCCCCAGAATAAAGTTAAAGTGGCGATCGCTAACCAATCTCGTGTTTTGAGTCGTAATTCATGCCACTGAACTTTGTGTTCGTTAGGGCTAGTAAAACCGCGCACCATCATGGCATTCGCCATTTGGTCTGCCCTTAACAGCAAATTTTCTAACAGTCTTTCTGCGACTATCATCCACACTTTGACTGCACCTTTCAACCCCAGTTTTTTCCAATTAATTGCCCTGGTCATCACAGAACGAATCAAGTTCTGCACTTCTTCTAAAACTAGGGGAATAAATCGCAAGGATAAAGTTAAGGTCAAGGTAATTTCTGTTACAGGTATCTTGAGTCTGCGTAAGGGCTGCATGATACTTTCAATCGCCGCAGTAATTTCTTCTGGTGCAGTTGTCAAAAGATATAAGTTAGTACTATAAATCACCGTAAATAAAATTGTACTCAGACGCACGGCTAAATCTAAGGAATGCCTGGTGATTTTCACTGGCCCTTGGTGAAATAGGACGTATGAGTATTTTTTAGTGCTGAGTGGGGAGTGCTGAGTGTTGTTAGCGGGGCGTTCAGCCTGTGCTGAGTTAGGAGTTAAGATTTTTTCATTAGCTGGGAGACGAGGCTGATAACTTACGCCTAAGCCATCGGGGCTAACTGCGGCAATAAATAAAACTAAAACTGTGAGTGTTAATAACCAACCTAATTGTTGCTGCCAAACGCGGCGGGGAATTTTGGCAAATAAGGTAAAAATAATCAACAGCACGACTAGCAAGATGCGCCATTCATTAGTTGCAAAACTATAACTGGTTAAAAAACTCATCAACCAAGCAATTTTGACGCGGGGATCAAGTTTATGCAGCCAAGTTTGCGGTTGTTCTAAGTATAGGCCTAGTGGTAGCGATCGCAGTAAATCCATAAGATAAGGCAAAAGTTAAAAGGTAAAAGGCAAAAGTAAAAAGATAAAATTTTGCCTTTTTACTTTTTACTTTTTACTTCATTACACGCGAGTTGCGCGGTTGACATTACCACTTTCCATATCGCGGACTTTTTTACTCCGCCAAAGTAGACGAATTGGTGTACCCTTAAATCCTAGTTGTTGACGAAATTGCCTTTCGATGTAGCGACGGTAGTTGTCGTTAAAACGTTTGGCTTCGTTGACAAATAGGGCAATTGTCGGTGGTTGGGTAGTTACTTGTGTACCATAATAAATTTTGCCTTGACGGCCACCGCGTGAAGTTGGTGGTGAGTGCCATCTGACAGCTTCTTCTAAAACGTCGTTAATTACCGATGTACTCACGCGGCGTTTGTGTTCGACTGCTGATTGATTTACCAACTCTAAAATCTTTTCGACTCTTTGCCCTGTTAAGGCGCTGACAAAGATTGTTGATGCCCAGTCGGTAAAATGTAACCGTTCTTGCAGAGTTTTTTCATAATCGTAGATAGTGTGGGAGTCTTTTTCAATGGCATCCCATTTATTCACCACAACGATGCAAGCTCGACCATCTTCAATGATCCGCCCTGCTAATTTTTGGTCTTGTTCGGTCACTCCGTCAAGGGCATCTATGACTAATAAAACTACGTCAGCACGACGAATTGCTTTAAAAGCACGGTTAATGCTGAAAAATTCCGTCCCGTAGTCGATATTTTTCTTTTTGCGAATCCCGGCAGTATCAATGAGGCGATATTGTTGTCCATCCCGTTCGATAAACGTGTCGATGGCATCTCGCGTTGTGCCAGAAATTGGGCTAACAATGGCTCTTTCTTCACCGACAAAAGCATTCAATAAACTTGATTTACCCACATTTGGCCGCCCAACGATCGCCACTTTAATTTCGTTGGTTTGTGGTACTTCTGTAACAGTTGGAATGTATTTAATTAACTCGTCGAGTAAATCTCCTGTACCGTTGCCATGAATTGCAGAGATGGGGTATGGTTCTCCTAGCCCCAGTTCCCAAAATTCAGCAGCTTGTATTATGCCTTGTTCTGGAGATTCGCATTTATTCACAGCCAGCAGTACAGGTACTGGTTGTTGACGTAACCATTCAGCGATTTCTTCATCTGCTGGCGAGGGGCCTGTTTGCCCATTAACCACGAAAATTGCCGCAGATGCTTCTCGTAGAGCTGCTAGTGCTTGTTGGCGAATTAAGGGCAGAAATTCGGTGTCATCGTTAAAGACTAAACCACCTGTATCTACCACTAAATACTCGCGATCATTCCAATAAGCAGGCATGTAAGTGCGATCGCGTGTCACACCTGGTTCGTCGTGGACAATCGCCGTTTGTTCCCCAGCGAGACGATTAACCAGGGTGGATTTGCCGACATTCGGTCGGCCGATAATTGCAACAATTGGCAGTCCCATAAAACCAGGAGTAGAGAGACAGATAGTATATCACATCTATTTATTCTATCGATTTTAAGACTATCTTTAATTTTCTCTGGTAAAAGAAAATTAAACAAAAAATTGCAAACATCTGTAAAAAACTTGGCAATTAAGTCGAAGGAGATTGTGCCTTGAGAACTCGTAAGTGGTTGATAAAAGCCAGCAGATCAGCCTTTCGATGTATACGATGGTGCATATTGTTTGGCTTTTGCATTTTACTATACGCCCAGTTAATTGAACCAAATTGGATTGAAATTAATTCTTTACAACTGACATTACCCAACCTCGCATCAGAATTTAACGGCTATCGCATCGTGCAAATCAGCGATATTCACCGGGATAGATGGATGAGTCCGCAACGTTTAAATCGGATAGTCCAGCTTGTTAACCAACAAAAACCCGATTTAATCGCCATTACAGGTGATTTAGTTACACGCCATTTATCAAAATTAATTCCTTCACTGGCAGATTCTTTAGCTAAATTCACACCCAAAGATCAAACTGTAGCCGTATTAGGTAATCACGACTACGAGAACGATACTCCAGGAATTATCAAAGCAATCCAACAAAGCAACATTGTCTATTTAGGTAATGATATTTATACCCTCAAACGAGGTAGAGCAACGCTGCATATTGCAGGTGTAGATGATGTACAGATGGGGAAAAGCCGCCTAGATTTAGTGATGCAGCAGTTACCCAAAGCAGGCGCAGCAATATTGTTAGCCCACGAACCAGACTTTGCGACTACCAGTGCTGCAACAGGGCGCTTTGATTTGCAACTTTCAGGACATTCTCATGGTGGACAGATACGTTTACCATTTATTGAGCCGCTGATTCTGCCACCTTTTGCGAAAAAGTATTACTTGGGAAAATATCAGGTAGAAAAGATGTTTTTGTATACCAACCGGGGCTTAGGTATGACAGGTTTACATCTGCGGTTATTTTCCCGTCCAGAAATTACTGTGTTTACTTTAACGTCAGCTAATTAGTTATTGATAATTGGTAAGTGACAATATCCCCGACTACTTCAAGCAGTCGGGGATATGAATTGGAGCAGTTGTTGATAAAATTGATCCAACATAAAACCAAACCCAACATCTTCAATAGTTGTTGAGTTGCCATTTGATATTTAATTCAGATTCAATACGGCATAAAGGTATCTAACCTACCAAATACTGCCATATCTTCTGCATCTAATTCTACTGGTGTGCCACTGCGAATTAATTCGGCAAAATCTTCATTAGGAACCATAATTGTCAATGTATACAAGCGACTAGAACCTGTATTTTTAATTAAATGTGTACCTGTAGGCGGCACTAGTAAACTATCTCCGGCTTTAATGGCAACTTTTTTACCATCACAAATAGCCACTCCTTCACCTTTGAGAACAAAAAACATTTCAACTGCCCATTGATGGCGATTGGGTGGGGTTTTGCCTCCGACATCAAAGATTTCTATACAACAAGTTAAAGAAGTGTTAGCGTTGGTTGAATCAAAGATAATTGCTAACCGATTGGTATCATGGGGAGTAATGCGGTATGCTTGATAATCTTTAGGAGATTTAATAACAGGAATTACGCAACGAGTAGAGTGCATTGATTAAGTTCCTCCTGTTAATTCAGGGTGATTTAAAGCGGTGAAAATTGCTTGTGAGTCGGTGACAAAACCAAAGCATTGTTTGACGTTATATAAAGTTGCCAACCAACAATAATCAGGTGAAGTTGTTGCCGTACAATCTTTAATTAAAATGCAGTCATATCCTAAAAAATTGGCATCACACAGTGTAGTTAATACACATTGATCAGCATTCACACCAGCAAAAAATATTGTAGTAATTCCCAAATTTCGCAGGATACTATCTAAGGGCGTGTCCCAAAAACCACTCATGCGGTATTTGTCCACACTGATATCTTCGGGTAACTGTGGTAATTCATCAACGACAGCAGCCGCCCAACTACCTGCCATCAAAACTTTAGCACCGTTTTTGGGTAAAGGGTCGCCTAAACCAACACCATCGCCAGTGGGGTTATAAACGTGATGCGAAGCCGCACTGATATTGAGTAAGTCGGGACGATTGCCCCAATTTATCCAAATTACAGGCACATTAACATGACGTAGTTTAGGAAGTAAATTATTTAACGGTTCAATGGGTTGACGTGCGGGAGTGACATCCACGCCAATATGCGCCAACCAGCCATCGGGATGGCAAAAGTCGTTTTGCATATCAATAACGAGGATGGCAGCTTTTGACAAATCAAGGCGCAGGGTTTTCGTTTCGGTTGATAAAATAACGGGTTGTGGGGTTTTGGGAGGACGCGTAATATCTGCGATCGCATGATCTACCATCCAAGCATTTGGCGCAACTCCCAAAGTCCGCAGAGGCTGATTCATAAATTGCAACACCCAACACCTTTTTCTATTTTGTAACTTGAAATGTAGTAGAGCGTTCAATTACTTAATCAAGGTTTAACTCGTGAACTTTACTATTAAAAATGTTTTAATTGCCACCAATGATGCTTATACAACCACAGATGTGCAGGTTGTAGCGGGTAAAATCTCTGCTATTGCGTCTAATTTGGATGTTGTGGGGACAGCTGTTAACGGGGAAAATAAACTGCTACTACCTGGTTTTGTCAACGCCCACACCCATTCTTCCGAAATGTGGCAACGGGGAATTATGTCAGTTTTGCCTTTAGAATTATGGCTGGCGGAACTGTATGATTTTGCCCCTTTGGACACCGAAAAAGTTTATCTCAGTGCGTTAGGAACGGCGGTAGAAACTTTACTTTCCGGCGGTACAAGTGTCGTAGATCATCTGGTGTTAATTCCGGGACAAGAGTTAGAAACCATCGCTACCGCAGTTCGCGCTTACCGAGAAATTGGGATTCGGGCTTTTATTGCACCTTTAATTCAAGATGAATCGCTGACAGCAGGTATTCCCTCTGGGGAGACAGAACGCAATCATGAACCGTATTTTCGCTCAACTGCGGACACCCTAGCAATTATTGAAGAAGCGGTGAGACAGTTTCATCGCCCAGAGGAAGGTGTGAATATTTTAGTTGCACCCACAGGAATTCAGCTGTGTAGTGATGCTTTGTTTACTGGTTGTATTGAGTTGAGCGATCGCTATAATTTATGTCGTCACTCACATTTACTCGAAACCAAAGCCCAAGAGAAACTAGCTCAAGAAAAATACGGTTGTAGTGCTGTTGAACATCTGAAACGCCTTGGGTATTTAAGCGATCGCACTTCCCTCGCTCATTGTGTTTGGTTAAATGATATTGATATTGAAATTCTTGCCGCAACTCAATCTACCGTTGTTCACAATCCTTTAAGTAATTTGCGCTTAGGTAGTGGTATTGCGCCAATTTTAAAATATCGCCAAGCTGGGGTAAATGTGACTTTTGGTTGTGATGGTGCTTCGAGTAATGATTCCCAAGATTTATTAGAAGCTATTAAAATTGGTTCTATTCTGCACAACACCACAGACCGAGATTATCAACATTGGATTACACCCCGAAAATCTGTAGAAATGGCAGCTTTAGGTGGTGCAAAAGGCTTAAATATGGTAGATAAAATTGGTTCCCTAACTGTGGGTAAACAAGCTGATTTAGTGCTTTATGATTTGACAAGTTTATCATTACTTCCCCGTACAGATCCCATTGGTTTATTAGTTTTAGGACGACCTACCAATGCTGTTGATAGTGCGTGGGTGAATGGCAAACAAATAGTCGTTGCTGGTAAAGTTAATACCATAAATGTCGATGAATTACGGCAAAAATTATTTCAGCTAAGTCAATGGGATACACAGCGCAAGTCGCAAACTGTAGCGGAGATTGAAGCCCATTATCGTACTGTGATGGGTTTGTAAAATGCAATCAGATTGAATTCACTTCATAACTGATGATGAGTTCACTATTTGTTGTGTAGTAGACGTACTTTGGCAACCGGTCATATTTTAGTCTCAACTGTAAAAGTACGTCTATAAATAGTTTAATAATTCCTGAGTGTGGAGTTTTCATGGATATAAATCTACAGGCTGAAATTAAACAGTTAGTTGCAACAAAGAGAGAAGGACAATATTGGGATTTTAAAGAAAAACATCATGATAACAAGGCTGCATTGCTTCAGGATATTATTTGTCTTGCTAATTCGCTGCATAAAGGAAATAAGTACCTAATCTTTGGAGTGAGCGATCCTCAAGCTGGCTGTGAAATAAAAGGAGTTGTTCAAGACAATAGAAGGTCACAAACTGACTTGATAGATTTTCTTCGGTCAAAGCCATTTGCTGGTGATATAAGACCAGAAATTGAATTAAGAACAATTGAATTACAAAGCAATGAAATAGATGTGTTAATAATATTTGATAGACCATTTAAACCTTACTACTTAAGAGAAGAATACAGAGATAATGATAAGTTAATAAGAGCAAATAGCATTTATACAAGAAACATTGATACGAATACACCTATAGATAAAAGTGCTGACATCAGGATGATTGAACTCATGTGGCGAGAACGTTTTGGTTTGGATGTCCAGCCCAGTGAGAAAATGGTAGATTTACTATGGAAGCCTGAAGAATGGGAAAAAGATATTGGAAATCAAGAGTGTGCCTATCACAAATACAACCCTGAGTATCAAATAGAATTCGCTGAATCTAAAGAGTTTAGGGAGGTATTCAGTTATTTCTATTCAAATGAAATGTCATTTATAGGAGAGGCAAAATTTAAATACTTATCCACAACATTGTTTACTTTGCCTTATATGTACTGTGATGAAATGAGGATTGCATTAGCAGTACATAAAAATGGTCATGTTAGAGCATCAGGACGCGAAATTTGGTATATGTATTACGTGCTTCAAAGTAGGACTGGAGCATTTCTGAATTTTATGACAGATAGCAAGCTCGATTTTCAAAGCCTGGTTGGAGAGGCTGTATTTTTGTTATACAGAAATCATGAGGAACGCAAGGAATTTGAGAATTATCTCTTAAATAATTTAGAAAGACTGAATGAAATAGATGATTCAATTATCGGAAAAAATATTCAGAATGAAATTGATAGAGCGGGGCAGGAATTTATTTTTAAACCTGTAGAGATGATAAAAGTTAAAGAGCTTTTTAAATTTTGGAGAATACGTAAAGATTGGAATTAACAAGTAATTTGCATCTAATTAAACAAGAATTTCTAATTAGAATCAAGAGGCGAGACATTATAATGCTGTTAAATGTCTAAGAAAAGGGAATATTAGGGAATATTTAAGTGATCGCACTCTCTCAAAATCATCTGTATGGCACATCTTCAAGCAGTGTAGGATGACGAATAGGAAGGAGGATAAAATGAATAGATCCTTTATTGATGAAGTAATCGAACAATTAAGAGCGATGCCACAGGATTTGCAATGGCAGGTACTTGAATTTGCTCGAATACTGGCAAAAGCTCAAGTTCGCGGCACTCCAGGTAGAAAATTGCTACGTTTTGCAGGCTCGATACCACCCGATAATCTCCAGTTAATGCGTGAAGCAATTGAGCAAGACTGTGAACAGGTTGATATCAATGAATGGTAGATATTTGCTAGACACAAACATTATTATGAAGCTCGTTGACGGAATAAACCTGTCATACTTACACCAGTAATTAACAAGCCAAGTAAGCCTAACCCGTTCAAGATGGGGTAAATTTTCTCTAAATGAATGATTTCTAATGTATGCAGTCCTAAAAGAAATTCGCCTAACTCATCTTGGTGTAACCATTCATGAGCTATGGTAAATCCCATACCAGTTAATACGGTTAAAAATAAGGGCAAACATAGAATAATAGCTATCTGACGGTGGTAGCGCCGAAACATTCGATTCATAAACAGTTTTTGCACAAAGTAAATTTTAGGGTATCAGTTTTAGCATCGTTTTAAGCCGGAAGTTTTATTACAAATTCTAAACCTTTGCTTTGTATAGAGTTTTATTCTCAATTGGCGATCGCGTTTTCGTTTAATACCGAGACAACTTAACTACAAAAAGTTAAAAAAGTTACATTTTTATGTATGCTTGATAGCCAAGTATCATTGCTGTACATTTTTGGAAGTCAATATGGAACGTGCTATTTCTTTATTGGGAATATTAGTATTTATTGGGATATCTTACGCTTTTTCTGTTGAACGTCAAGCCATTCGTTGGCGAACAGTTGCTTGGGGATTAGGATTAGAGTTTATTTTTGCCTTAATAATTTTGAAAACACCTTGGGGTTTAAATATCTTTAAATCTTTAGGAGATATTGTCAGTAATTTTTTAGCTTTTTCTGATGTTGGTGCAAAATTTGTCTTTGGAGAAAATTTTAAAGACCATTTATTTGCCTTTCAAGTACTGCCAACTATTATCTTTTTCTCCGCTTTCATTAGTGTCTTATATTACTACGGAATTTTGCAGCGAATTGTCAATATCCTGGCTTTGGTGATGATTAAAACAATGAAAACATCAGGCTCCGAGTCTTTATCTTGTGCAGGTAATATCTTTTTAGGGCCAACAGAATCTGCACTGATGGTTAAACCATACATAGGAAGTATGACTTTATCAGAACTCCATGCAGTGATGACAGGAGGTTTTGCCACAATTGCTGGTGGAGTTTTAGGCGCTTATCTATCTTTTGGTATTCCCGCAGAACATTTAATTGCAGCTTTCTTTATGACTGCGCCAACATCGTTAGTTGTGTCCAAGTTAATGTACCCAGAAACAGAAGTTTCTCAAACAGCAGGTCAAGCCAAAATTGATGTAGAAACGAATTATGTTAACGTTATTGATGCGGCTACGACAGGAGCAATTGACGGGGTAAAATTAGCAGTTAATGTCGGCGTAATGATTATTGCCTTTTTAGGGTTACTCGCTGCTTTAAATGCTTTATTAGGATGGTTGGGTTCTTTGGTTAATTTACCCCAGTTATCTTTGCAATTAATATTATCGGTTATTATGGCTCCTATAGCTTGGTTGATGGGTGTACCTTGGCAAGATTGTCAACAAGTAGGGGCGCTCTTGGGAACAAAAACAATTTTAAATGAGTTTATTGCTTTCTTAGATTTAAAACAGCTAATTCAAGACGGCAAAATTTCGCAACGAGCCGTAATTATTGCAACTTACGCATTATGCAATTTTGCTAATATTGGCTCAATTGGAATTACAATTGGTGGATTAACTGGTATGGCTCCTTACCGCCAGCATGATTTAGCTCACTTGGGTGTGAGAACAATGATTGCTGGACTATTAGCAAGTTTTATTACTGCTTGTATTGCCGGAATATTAATTTAAAAAATGCAGCATTTTTATCTGTACTTCTTTATTTTCTTACTCTCGAAATAACCTAGTTTCCAGTTTTCTGGTTGTTTTAAGTCATTGATATGTCCTTGAAAAATCAGCCAAATCGCAATGCGAGTATTTAAATAGCCTCTAATAATCCGATTTTTAGGCTTTGGGTAAAGACCTGGAATGACAAAACCACCAACATTTAATAGTTGTCCACAGTAAGTTTTGTTTCCTGGTAATGTCAAAGTAAAAAAGCCATCATTTTTATAACCAGTGGGAATGAGAAATGTTCCATAGACATTATGCTGTCCGCGCCAAGGTTGAACTACCAATTCTATAGGAGAAGCGTAATATTTTTCTTTTAATGATGTAGTAGATCTCACCCGATCGCAACTAACCACTGGTGAAAAGTCCGTGAGTAAAGCAAAACTCAGAATAGCAGCTAAGGTGATAAAAAATATTAAATAAAATACCTGATATCTTCGCACTGGTCGAATACTAAGACTATTTGTTCCGGTTCTATTTTAGCAACTGGTAAAATGTGGCGATCGCATCCGTATCAGTGTGCTGTTATCATATACCTTATATGACTAATGTAAGGTCTGACAACAAGCCGCTTCGCATTTACGCCCTAACTCAAAATTAGCACTCTTATCAATAGGCTCACCATGAAAATGCTCCATACATGAGTTTTATTGATTAATTACTTTTCTCCTATAACTACTCAATTAGTCAGTAAGATGCTTTGTGTGTTTTGAAGCACCTTACAAAACTAATACTTAGAAGTGGAATATCTGATAGCTTGATATTCTACGATTTGTTGTTTGCTACTTTGAAAACTTGCTTAATTCTCTAATAAGCTCATCTTTTTTCATCTTACTTATGCCAGTGATTCCTTGTTTCTTTGCCATTGCTTTTAAATCAGCCGTTGACATTGTTTTGATGATCTCAGAATCAGTGATTGTCTCTGGTATTGATTGAGGAGTTAGATAAAAAACTTGTTTTAAAGCATCTAGTTTTTTACCTTTGGTAATGCCACATTTTAGATTTATGATTGGTTCTAATGTCTTCCAATATTGACGAGGGGCTTCATCAATTCGGTTTGTCGCTATAGCAGGTTTGACAGATTTAAGAATACTATCTGGTTGCTTGACTAAATACTCTAATGCTGATTGAATTTCATCTCTAGATGCCTTAGAGAGATTGATTTTGGGTATTTCTTCCCCAGCTAGTATTTTTGTTACTTCGACAATGTCATTACTACCATCAGTAATAATGCACCAAACGCGTTCTAAACCAGCAGCTTCGACAACTGCATAAATGAAAGAATTGCCAATTACTTGATACTTATCTTCACCAGTTTCTTTTACAATTACTGGAATCCAATTACGTCCACCTTTTTGGTTAAGTAAATGGGCTGAAGCTTTAATTAAAAATTCCGGCGCATCGGTTCCTGCACCTGGATCAATTTCATCCAAATATAAGTGCATCAAATTTCCAATATTGCTGAGGCTACTCATTGTAGGAAATACTCCTTTGCTAGATTTTTGTAATATTCATGAGCAGATCGATCTCGATAAACCGCAGGAATACGAGCAAAAGCTGAATCAGCTATATTAGCGTAGCTTGGAATCTCATGAATACGAAGGTCTTTGTTGGTATTGGTATACTTGGGATAAAAGTAAGGAAGTAAATTAAATCCCTCTTTTTTAGCAGTTTTAAGAATATTATTAATTTCTTGTTGAGCAACTGCTAATTTAGGCGGTGTAATCTTTTCTCCATTAAAAAAAATTGGTAATGGAATAGGGCTACCATCTGCTTTTTTAGCTTGGACTTCAGGAATGAACTTTTTCATTGCCATTGCTGCATTTTCTAAAGAAAAAAGATTGTTATGCTTTGTAGGAATAAAGACAACATCAGCTGCATAAACAGCTAATTGGCTAAATATCCGCCAGTTAGGTGGTGCATCAATCAAAATGTAGTCATATTCTTGTCTTGAAAATTCTAACTTGCGATAAAGGGTGTTAATTGTCAAATAATTAAATAATTCACTTTCAGATTCTTCTGTTAGTTTTTGGTCAGCAGGAATAACATCAAACCTCAGATCTATCTTATGCTTTTTGATAGGAAATTTATAAGGATGTAGAGTACTCTGAAGTTCTACATTTCTTTCTTTAAGAGCCTCAAAAACACTCCCGTTACTTAAAGGAAGACCTAAAGAACTTGTTAAATCTTGTTGGTTAGGATCAAAATCAATGGCTAAAACTTTTTTCCCTAAAAAAGTTAAGATTGCAGCTAAATTGACAGTAGTAGTTGTTTTTCCAACTCCACCCTTATTGTTATAAACTGCTACAGTTAGGGCTTTTGGAACATTTTCAATTTTTTGGCGAATTGCCGCAACTATCTTATCAATGTTATAGACGTTTAGTGACAAACATTTTGTTGCAGGAAAAATTACTTTTCCGTGCTTGCGAAACAATTGAATATGAGAAGAGTTAGTAATTATTCCCCATTGTACAGTTTGGCAATTAGGAGCAAGTAGATAACGCTTGAGTTGCTTAACAGTTGTGTGATATTGTGCTGCATCTTCAGATAGGTTAATATCTCGCCCTTTCAACTCTAATAGGAGGTATGGATTAGACTTGGTGTTGAGAAAAACATCCTCCCCATTAGTTTTCCTGGCTGCCTTATCAACATCACCGTCACCAGTATTATATTGTGGATAAATTTCTTCAGGCTGAAACCCTAAAGTCCTTAGCAGGTGAGGAGCAAAAAGGTCGCTTACAATAGCTTCTGGTGCATTTTCAGGAAGGTTTTGCAGTGCCTCTCGAAGACTATCAGTAGTTACACTCATAATTTGTGGGAACTTCCAGCAATTTCTAAATATAGTGTTCCCATCTGAAATAAATTATTCATTAGATAATGAACTTTATTTTAAGCAGTAAAAGACATATTTACTTACTCATTTTGCCTGATTACTTTCTCATTTTGAGAGATTTATTCAGCAATTGAGCATATTGCTTACTCATTTCAGTAGTTCCTTCATTTATGAGCATTATTCTGAGAAAGAAATGCCCTGACAGACATAGCAAAATTTTTGTAAGTTGAATGATTATGGAGTTAATTAACGCAAACTGTTGCCACAGCCCAGAAAAGATTACCAAATATGAAAATTTATAGGAAAGTCCGGTAGTAATTGCGATCGCACTGCTAGAATCCAGCCAAGCAAACTAGTGACAATCAACAATGGTCTCTACTACTGCACGCTTCTCAGATATTCAAAACCATTGGGCGCGTCTGTTTATTGAAGCCTTAGCAGGGCGGCGCATTTTAAATGGTTATCCCAACGGGACTTTTCGCCCAGATAACTCAGTGACGCGTGCTGAGTTTGCGGCGATAGTTGCAGCAGTTTTTACTGTACCAGTCAAGCGCCAATACAGTCCTTTTGTTGATGTTCCGGTAAATCACTGGGCTGCAAGCGCCATTCAAAAAGCTTACGAAACCGGATTTTTGGCTGGCTACCCCGATAAATATTTCCGTCCGAATAATCGCATTGCTAGGGGTGATGTTTTAGTTTCTCTGGTAAACGGGTTGGACATTGCAGCAAAAATCAACCCGGACTTAGTCAACCAACTACCCCAAATTTATCAAGACGCAGTTAACATTCCTGGTTATGCGAGAAATCAAGTAGCATTGGCGACGAGTGCCGGCTTTGTGGCTAGTTTCCCCAATATCAAGTTACTTAACTATGCGACAGCTGCTACTCGCGGCGATGTCGCGGTGATGGTTTATCAAGCTTTGGTGTATTTGGGTAGCGCCCCGAAGATTCCTTCTGTTTACCTTGTAGTACCAGCAAACACAACACCAGCACCAACGCCCACGCCTACACCCACACCTACTCCAATTCCAACACCCATACCCACACCCCCAGTACCCGGTACATTAAAACTCAGCCATACACGAGAGTTTCGCGGGGCTTGGGTAGCCTCGGTGTCGAATATTGATTGGCCTTCTAAAGCTGGGTTATCAACTGCCCAACAAAAATCAGAATTTTTGGAAATTGTCAACCAGTTGCAAGCACTGAATTTCAACGCCTTAATTTTGCAGGTTCGCCCAGAAGGGGATGCTTTGTATGCTTCGGAATTAGAACCTTGGAGTGCTTGGATTACGGGAACTCAAGGGAGAGCGCCAGAACCATTTTATGATCCATTAGAGTTTGCGATCGCCGAATGTCACAAACGCAATATAGAAGTTCATGCTTGGTTCAACCCCTACCGCGCTAAAACTAGCATCAAGGGTTCTCCTAATGTTCGCCCTCATATAGCAGTGACTCATCCAGAAGTAGTTTATCAATGGGGTAATCAACTGTGGATGGAACCAGGCTCGAAAATTGTTCAAGATAGAGCCTACAATGTCATCCTTGATGTTGTGCGGCGCTATGACGTAGATGGAATTCATTTAGACGATTATTTCTATCCCTATCCCATTCAAGGTCAATCTTTCCCCGATAGCAGAACCTACGCCGCTTACAAAGCTGCTGGCGGTGCGTTGAATTTAGATGATTGGCGGCGAGAAAATGTGAATCAAATGGTGTTGCGCCTCTCTGAAGGAATCAAGACGACAAAACCCTATGTCAAATTTGGTATCAGTCCTTTTGGGATTTACCGCCCCGGACAACCAGCCGGCATTACTGGTTTAGATGCTTACAATGTGCTGTATGCAGATTCACGCAAATGGTTAGAACAAGGCTGGATTGATTATTTAGCACCTCAACTCTATTGGCGAATTGACCAAACCAAACAAAGTTATCCTGCGCTATTGAAGTGGTGGACAGACATTAATTCTCAGCAGCGACACATTTACACCGGGAATAATCTTGGTCAACTAGATGGTAAAGCTTGGAAAGACGATGAAATTGATAAACAAGTGAAAATTTCCCGGAACTTAGCCGGAAGTTTGTCTTTAGGGAATATTTTCTTTAGTATGAGTGCCATTAATCAAAATCGGCGCGGTATTGCTGACCAATTCAAAAATTCTCTTTATTCTCGACCTGCAATAGTACCTTCTATGTCTTGGCGGAATGCAGCCCCAGTCGCACCACCCAAAGCCCTGCAATTCAAAGACGGTAAACTCAATTGGCAACCTGGAGATAGTCAACCGGTACGTTCTTGGACACTTTATCGGCAAGCTGGGGATGGTTGGACACTTCAGCGTATTTTATCGGCTGGGACAACCTTTGCCACTGTTCAACCTGGAACTTATGCTGTCTGTGCTGTTGATAGGTTAGCGAATGAGAGTTTGGGTGTAGTTATCACTGTGAATTGAGTGAAAGTGTTTAATTTATAGAGGAATAATTTTTAGCGATCGCTTAATTAAGTTCTTAATTATATAGATACCCAACTTCTTGAAGAACTTGGGTATCTGAAAACTGAAAATTTTCACTCATCAAATTAGGATTTCTATTCTCCTAAAGTTTGGGCTTTGAAAGCGCGAATCTCTGCCAAAAGTTCTTGACGAGTTGAAGATTGCAGAAGATAACGAAAGACAAACCAAGTAGAGTAAATAATGCCAATTAACTGTAAAGTTGGCTCTAGCAATGGCAAGTCATTAATAGCATTCAGTACTGTGAGTACAACTTTGAGTGTGACAGTAGCTACTAAAACTAAAACTAGGGTTATTAAAGGTAATTTGTAGGCTACCCAAAACTGATTTAAATAATAGGGTAGCTGATCTAAAAACTGAGAAATTTGGCGATTTATTTGCTGCCATTGAGTTTCAGGTTCACGGGCAGGGGGCAGCTTTGGTAAGTTTTGCGTGTCTACACCTTCAAGGGCGGCTGTACTTGTTGAAGATGCCACATCTACAGAATTGAATTCTTGTTCGAGTGCCATATTTTTAGAATTTTACTCATCATAATAATTTTACTAAGAAAGGCACAAAAAATAAAATAGCGGGCTAAATCAGAGGTTAGTTTTAACTCAACCAACCTCTGATTAGTAATCATCATCACGTTTTCTACGTTTCTTGATGCCCGTCTATTAATTTGGATTTGCCGTTAACTCTGTTATTGTTTTGGTGGAGCCACAACTACTTTGTTAACTACGCTTTTAACACCTTTAATTTCTTGGGCTAAAGGCTGAATCTTATTCAGTTGATCTTGATTTTTCACCGTACCGTTGACAGTTACTGTACCTTGCTTGTCAGCCGCTACTGTGATTTGACCGTCAGGGATATTAGCTTCTAATTTAGAGCGAACTTCGCTGGCGAGGTCGCCTGTTGCTCTGTTGGTATCACCACCAGTAGCATTATTTCGTTGTTCACGCGCGCGAATATCTTCATTAAGTTGTCGGCGGCGCAATTCACTTTGAGCGTCTTCTTTTGCTTCTTGAGTTGTTTGTGCCGCTGGTGATGCAGGATTTTGACTGACTGTATCGGGTGCTGACTCACTGGTTCTAGAAGGATTTTGACAAGCAGCAGCACTAACAAGTAATAAGCTACTAATGAAGAAGGGAGCTAGTTTTTTCATTTGTTTAATTAGTGATAGATATAGTGGACACGAAGGATTTTTGACTGGCGATCGCACCCATAATTACAAACAAGCAAGTTAGGATTGACAACTAACTTTGGTTAGAGTGTGTCATCACGACGATCAACAATTGTGACGGTAGGATCTTGATGATTGCCTGTTACTGGATGATGAGTGTGACCAGTTTCGATGACTGGGGTTTCTTGATGTCTTGTCCAGTCCAAACCTCGATGAGCTTCTGGATCGATATCGGTAGCGTCAAAGATGCCAAAGTCTTCAATTCCTCGACGTTGCAGGATGGTTTGAGCGTGTTGAATTTCCGCTTCTGTACCGTCAACCATGACTAAGTAATCGCCGCGTTGGAAGCGATCGTTATACACTCTGGCGCGGTCTTCGGGAATGCCTAAACCAACTAATGCGCCAACTAAACCACCTGCGGCTGCACCAATCGCCCCACCAGCAATAGTTGTGGCTAAGGCTGTCGCCACTGCACCACCAGCAATTACAGGGCCGATTCCGGGAATGGCTAATGCACCTAAACCAACTAATAAGCCGCCTAAACCACCTAATGCACCACCTGTAGCTGCACCGGCTTTAGCACCTTCATCAGCTTTATTACCGACACCAGCCACACCATGACCGTCTGTGTCTTTAGCGATGAGTGAGACGCGATTCATAGGAAAGCCAGCATCACGCAGTTCATTGAGTGCGGCTTCTGCATCACGACGGTGGGAAAATACACCCACGGCGCGGCGGTTTTGGTGCTGGTGTACAGGTGTTGTTGAGTGGCTGCGGGGGTCAAAAATTTGCCACTGTTGAATTCTATGGCGATTGAGAATGGTCGCAGCACGATTGATTTCGTCATCTGTACCACTGACTGCAACGATGTAATCGCCGTGATTGATACGCTCGTTGTAAAAGCGAGTACGGTCATCTGGTAATCCATAGCGAATAGCATCCAGGCGATCGCTAAAATTCACGCCTTTTAAGGCATCTTGATTGACAGACTCCCGATGAATTAAGGAAATTTGGCTCAGGGGAAAGCCTGCGACTCGTAAATCATTAATTGCGGCTTCTGCATCTTGCCGCAGATTAAAGTAACCTAGAGCGTGTTTGCTATAACCAGTTTCCCGCTGAACTTCATGGGTATGGGGATGGTCGTAAATACCATATTCTTCAATTCCCCGACGATGGAGGATGGCTTCTGCTCTAGCGATTTCATCATCTGTGCCATCTACGATGACTAAATAGCCGCCTCGTTGGACGCGATCGTTATAAACTCTGGCGCGTTCTTCGGGGATTCCTAAACCAATTAAGGCACCAATTAAACTACCAGCTACTGCACCAATACCAGCCCCAGCAATAGTAGTGGCGATCGCAGTTGCTGTTGCACCTGCCAACATAATTGGCCCAATACCAGGGATTGCCAAAGTGCCAAGACCAACTAATAAGCCTGTTAAACCACCTAAAGCGCCGCCTGTAGCTGCACCAACTCTCGCACCTTCGTCAGATTTATCGCCGATGCGATCGCTGACTTGGGTACCAGCAATATCATCTTTGCCGTCTGCATCTCTGGCAATCACAGAAACTCTATCCATCGGAAAGCCAGAATTTCTCAATTCATGTAATGCTTCTTCGGCATCTCTACGATTAGAAAATACGCCTATAGACCGTCTCCGTACACCAACAACCATTTTAACTTCTCCTATTAAGTAAAATCTTGTGATTACAATTTTATTGAGTTCAATACTTCTATTCCTATCCTTTTTTGCTAAAATTTTCCTCAATCCCTCGGAGTAAGTTCCTTCTCTGTCATCAGATATACGTCACTGTATAATTAGTTGGCAAAAAATATTTTTTAGTTGATTAAGTAGGTCGGCATAATTAAATATAAAATGTCATTGCGAGCGTTCGCGTTAGCGTCTCGCAGAGAAGCGAAGCAATCCCAGAGACTATGCAATTGCTTTGCTTCCCTTGCAATGAGGGAGGATATGAGATTTCTTTATGCCCATCTATTTAACTAACAACTGTATGTAGTCATTCATTATTTCCTAAGAGATAACAATCCAGTCTTTTTGTTGACATATATACCAAATTATTTGCTGTGACTGTTAGTATGAGAATTTATTTTTTACTGTTATGTTCTAATACTTTTTTAGATTTGAAGATAAAAAATCCCCTGGTTGATACCAGAGGACATAATTAATATTGCTCTAATTTAGGATGTTTTTCTCTCAAATAGCATAGCAACATTTACAGTTGTCAATGTGCCAAAATGCCAAAATGTAATTCAGGAGTTAGGAGCCAGGATTATGACTGATGAAGTCTATTTTAATAACCAGAATCGCGCTGATTTTTTGACTCTTGAATAATAATTTTTGACTCTCGGCTGGCAATTTGTTGCTGAGTAAACATTTCTCGTAACACTAAAGCAGGGTCTACATAGTTATTTGCATATTTCAGTCCCCAATGGAGATGCGGCCCGGTGGTGCGTCCTGTCATACCCACACGAGCAATCCTGACTCCAGTGGGAATTACTTGACCTTCCCAAATCTGAATTCCACCAGCCCTATCTATCAAGTAACGCCGACCAGATGCAGTTTCTACATGACCTTCCAAATGGCAATAGGTATGTTCCCACTCGCCGGATTTAATAACTATGTGAGTTCCGCAAGCAGTGCGATCGGCCACTTTAACTACTGTCCCTACCCACCAATTGCGAATATAACTACCTTGTGGTGCAGCTATATCTAAGCCGCCGTGAAATTCCCAATTAGACCCACCCGTCGCAGAACGGCGATAACCAAAGGGTGATGTGTATGCTTGAAAGTTTTCTACCGGAAAAGAAGCGGCTAACCAACCATTGCTTCTGGTGGCTGTTCTTTGTTGCACTTCTCTGGCTGTAACCGTTTCTACATTTGACCCTAAAGTGCTGAAACCAACAACACCTAAACCAAATACTAATAGTGTAGCTCCAGAAAGCAATACTTTTTTTGGTCTTTGACCCATTATTTGATTCCTTATTTTCACAGTATTATCTGCAAACTTTTCAGAAAGTCCCGATGATTTAGCTCTTAATTAATGCCAGAAAATGCAATTTTGTTTTTAATTTTTAATTTTGATTATTTATGCTAATTTTTTACATCACAATGTTATTTTGTTTGATGAATTTACTAAAATTACTTGTGGGTTAAGGATAATAGCCAAGGCATTGCCTCGATTATGTTATCAGATGTTGGAATTAAAAAATTAGGTTCAAGTGGCAATTTTGCAGATTTTTTACTAGATAAACATATTTTTTACACTATGCGCTTAGTTGCTATCTCTTATCTACTGGTAGTTTGCAGCCATAGGAACTGTAGCCATACTTATGTATATACGTAAGTAGCACTAGAGAATCAGGAACTGAGAAAAATATTGCCTGCTGACTATTTCCTGTATCTTGTGAACGGTGACTTTTTGCTCTAGATAGTTGAAATCGTGCAGGCATTTATGCTTAAAATTGCTGAATAGGTCAATTGAGCTTGAAAAAAGGCCAAGATGACCATTTGCAGGACGCACCCAAGCCATGCTGACTGATATATTACCTTTCTCTTTTGAAGTAGATACCGTTGCGATCGCGGGCGCTAGTCTGTGGTCTTTAGCGCTGTACTTAGGTTTTTTCCCGTGTAGTGAATGGGTAATTGAGCAATTGAACCGCTGGTTTAATTTTGCCGAGCGATCGCTTTATACTAGCCAGACGGAATTTGAAAAGACTCGCAAAGCCAGAGAATCTCAAAACGCTTTTTATGCCTCATTATTTAGCATCCTGCCATTTTTAGGCATAGGTACTTTATGTAACTGGGGTGTAGAAATCAGCTTAGGTAGGAGTTGGGCAATTAGTATGGGGATACTGGCTTGTATGGGTTCTGGGATTTATGAACTGGGGCGACGAGATGGTCAGTCTTCAGATTAAGACTCAATTTCCTCACAAACAATCTGCGCTATTTTTTGTGCTGCGCCACTTTCACCGCGAACGCGTCTGAGATTGTGACGCATCGCATCCAATTTTTCTGGATGCGCTAACAAGTCTAATACCATTTCGCCAATTTCTTGCGGTTGCAATTGACCTACAAGTTCTGGGACTATTTCTGATTCCGCCCAGATATTTGGCCATGCTAATAAACCCTTGCGTCGCAGAAATAGCCAGTTAATTAATTTGGCAAATGTTGTACCCAATCCCGGCAAATTCGCTAATAATCCAGGTAGACCATCCCAAGAACGCATAGCATCAAGCTGTTGCGTTGGTAGTAACACAATCATTGGTACGCCTAAAGATCCAAGTTCTGCTGTATTTGCACCGACTGTCGTTAAGCAGATACTACATTGCGATAAGATGCTGTATGCAGGATTTTCTTGGTGTAGTTCGATGTTTAATCCTTGATCTGTTTTCAATAACGGGTACTCATGATTTTGTTCTGGCATCACTAAAGAAGCACCAGAAAATTTAAAAGTTTCGGTAAAAGGGTTTTTTCGAGGATCAGCAAAGCTGACTAAGGTTGGTAAATCCAAAGTTGGCGCTACGGGAATGACAAACTTGAGTTGTGGCTGTTTGGTGTGAATGTATTCAGCAATGGCTAAAGTTAAGGGAATTCCTTGAGTCAGTTTGGCGGCTTTTGAACCTGGGAGAAGGCCGATGATTTGAGTTTGTTTTTGGTCATTTGTAATTTGTCCTTTGTCATTTGTGGCGGCTTCTAGCATTAAGTCGCCGACGACTGTAAATTTATGGGCGTATTTTTGAGAGACTTTTTCAGCGACTTTTGCTTTCATGACACCAAAGCGATCAATTAAGTTATGCCACCGCGCTTCCCATTCAGCGTAAACCACGGTGCGATATCCAAGTTTTTTGCCAATAATCACCGGAAAAATTTGATCGCCACCCAGGAAAACTACGACACCGTGGCTTCTCCAATCCCAATTTTCATAGGTTTTTCCCCAAAGTAAAAATTGCCAAAAATGTTCTACTCCCTGAACTCTATCAACTTCTGGGTAGGATAATGCGATCGCAGCTTCTTTACCACTAGCATTTGGGCAAGGTGATAAGACTACAGAAATTCTGACTAAAGAACGGTCATCTCCTAGTTGTTGGCGTAATGCTTGGACAACTGGACGCACCCAGGTTGTAATTTCTCCAGGGCCATTGGAGAGAATGAGAATATCTACTGGAGTCATGATTTATGGCAAAAGGCAAAAGGCAAAAGTAAGAATTGTTTTTAATATTAGTAGTATATCTGCGTGCAATTTTCTGCCTTAACTAACTAGATGGTAGTGGTTGCTGATTTTCTAGAGTTGGGCTACCAAATGTGCGGGGTATTTGTACTGCCAATACTGTTAAATTAACTGCCATATAAGCTACCAGCGACATCCACAATAGTTGGTTATTGTGAAGATACGAAGCTGTAATTGCTACAGGCAAAAAGCCCAATCCAAAGGCAATTAAGACTGCATTACGTAGGGTTGCACCTTCTTTTAAGCCGATGAAATAACCTTCCAACATAAAGGCAACGGCGGTTAATCCTAAAAGTGGCAATAACCAAATTGTATAAGTACTGATATGTTTGTTAACTTCGGCGTGATTAGTTAAGAGTCCAAATACTGTATCAGGAAACAGTACAGACACGGCAGCAAAACCCAATGCAATTACCAAACTGGTTAATATTGAGACAGTCAGTAGTGAACTCATCTGTTCTTTAGCACCTTTGCTATAAAAGTTCCCAGTGAGTGTTTGAGTGGTCATTCCCACACCTTGGACTGTAAACTGACTTAGCAAAGCAATCTGTAATAACAACCCATTTTCGGCTAAGATTTCTGTTCCCATTGCTGCGCTCAAGTTGGTGAAGATGGCATAAGTGGAAATCAGCACAACAAAGCGAATGAGAATGTTACTCTTGAGCGCTACAGTATCTTTCAAGGCTACCCAATCAAATACTTCTTGTAAAGCAGCGGGTACAGTTTGCCAGGGAATACTAAAGCAGGCATATATCACGCCAGTCACTAGCGCCAGATATTGACTAATCGCTGTGGCTAGTCCGGCTCCCATACTTTCCCAACCCCACAGCGAAATCATCAAATAGTCCAAGACCACATTAGAACCGTTACCAATCACAGACATGAGCAAGACTACACTATTCTTTTCTTGCCCCATAAACCAGCCAATTAAGACAAAATTCAGCAGCACGGCTGGCGCTCCCCAAATTCTGGCTTGGAAATAATCAGCCCCAGCAATTTCAATGTCTGGGGAACCGCTGAGAATTGTAAAGCCAAGTTTTTGTAATGGGTATTGTAGGGACAGAATTAATAAGCCCATTCCCAGCGCAATTAAGCCACTACGTATCCCAGCTAAGAGTACGGCTTTGTGGTCATCGAGTCCGACAGCTTGTGCAGTCAGCGCATTCACACTAGAACGCAGGAATTTCAACACCCGGTAAAGGTAATCAAAAATAATCGTTGCTAAAATAACTCCCGCCAAGTGACGGATATCTGCCAAGTGTCCCAAAAAGGCGATGTCTACCAAACCTGCTAGGGGAACCATCATGTTGGATAGCATACTAATGCTTGCCAATTTGTAAAAGCGAGGCAAGAAGTTGTACTTGGGTGAGACCTCAATTGTCATAGATTGTTGTCTTTACTGGAATTTATCTTTCAATACTGTTCAATTTCTTCTTAGATTCCCCAACCCCCCTTTAAAAAGCAGGCGGGGGATATTAAGTGAACTGTATTGATTTACATTCCAGTCTGTACTATTTCATTAAGAAATGACATACGGTAATCCGATTTGATTTGTGAAAATTGGATTGGCTCAGATCCCCGACTTTTTTGAAAAGTCGGGGATCTTTTTGTGTAAAGAGTTTAGCTTCTTCAATTTCCTTGTAATTGTGCATTCAAGGCTTTAGCAATGCGATCGCGTGTTTCGAGAATATGGGCTTTGCTATATTCATCGTCAGAACTGACCTGAGCCAGTTTTTCATCTAATTGCTTGAGTTTGTACCAAGCTAAAGTCCGCGCATCTTCTGGGACGGATTCTTTACGCAACACCATACCAATTAAGAGATTCAGGTATTCTCGTTGCAAACCTCGCCGCATACTGGAGATTTGCAAAGCTGACCTTTGCGGTTTGATGACTTCTGTCCAAATACCTGATTGAAGTGTATCAAATAATTCTGGCAGTGTCAGTGCTTGTCCTGACTGAGCTTTGAGTTCTAAATCTTTGAGACGGTTGAGGCGATCGCCTGAGAGTAAATCTCGCAAAACCGCACTCTGTAAGAATAAAACCAACTCGTGAATCGGATAATCTAAACGCCCAACGCGGGGATAGCTGCCCCAGTGTCGCCAACGTGAAGGTGCTAATTTATTCAACAAATCTGGGGAAAATTTTAAGGCATCTTCGGCAAACACATACTTTTGTAAGGTTTTTAAGGCTTGGCGTTGTTCTTCTACGGGGACTGGTTGAAATGGTAAACGATTTTGTCCACTCAGTTTGCTAGAGTCGACATCACCGCCTTTGATGCGGTAAAAAGACTGTCCGCCAATATATTTACTCACATAATAAATTTGCTGGAAATAATTGCCTAACACTGTACTAAAGCGTTCACTGACATCGCTATAGCTTTCCCCGGCTGTGGGATAACCTTTGTTCAGACGATCCCACATCACCCGTGAATTATCTAACTGCCATTGGGAATAAACCAGTACGTTGTTACTATTGTCCCAAGCATCGGCGGTGGGGTCGAGGTCGTACACATCCTCGTCTGTGGAATAACTCAACTCTGGCTTATAAGATTGGTTGGCAATTTCCTGCAACAATGGTTTTTCGGCAATGGGAGTGGTTGCTTGGGTGGAGATATAACCATATTGAATTGCCCAATCATCATAAGCCCCCACCGCACTCGGAAAATAATCACCCTGCTTTGTGCCTTGGGGTGCAATATTTGGCGGAATGTAATCCATTACAGAAGCAGTCAAACCTTTATTGTGGGTGACATCTTTATTGTTCATCTCCTGGGGTGGTAACAAAGTACTACCCCGGAAGTTATGCCGCAAACCAAGGGTGTGACCGACTTCGTGGGCAATAATTAACCGTAAATATTGATTAATATATTCTTTTACTTGGTCTTGGCTGGGTGTACCGTCTTTTAACAGCGTCATTGCCAAGGAACCAAAGGCAAATTGATTAGCTGCTTCCATGCCATAACACAAGTCATACTCCCCAGCTAGTTTGGATAAATTTCGCAATAACCCGTTTTGTTCTGGCTGGGGAGAATTTTGGTCTTTGGCTGCTTCCCCGCCGCAAAGAAAGCGATTTTGCATCCATGCTGATAGGGAGGTGCGATTTTGGTTGGCGTTAGGTTGGACAATTTTGCGATATTCACTCTTCAGCGCCCGCACAAAACTAGCATCAACTAAAATGTCTGCATCTAAAATTTCTCCGGTTAGGGGGTTAACGCGGGATGGCCCCATTGCAAAATAACCATCGACTGTGTTTATCCAGCGAATTGTATTGTAGCGAATATCCGCTGGATCCCAGGTGGCGTTATCTGGCATTTGTTTGGCTTCAATCGCATCTTTAAATCCGGCTTTGAGAAAAGCTTTATTCCACATTAATATGCCTTCTTTAATGGCATCACGATATTCTAAAGGGACTGCATTATCAATCCAGAAAACAATTGGTTTTTTGGGACGGGAGATTTTGGCTTTGGGGTCTTCTTTTTCTAAATTCCAGCGATTGACATAACGCACAAAGGGGTCGCCGCTATCTTTGGTTAAGTCTTGGTAAGCGGTGATGAAATAACCCACTCGTTCGTCGGCTAAACGTGGGCGGTAATTATTATTGGGTAATTGTGAAAGACTGTAGTGGACGCGTAAAGTAAAGCCACGGTCGTCAGCGAGGGAGGCGAAATTCAGCCGTTGATTATCTCGACTACTACTACTTCCACTAGAGAAATTTAATACCGACTCAATTTCGACGTTCTGGGGAAAAGCTTTCGCCTCACCAAAGTATGATTGGTCTGTAGTGGCGGTCACACCTAAACTTGCAGATAATCCGGCTAAGTCGGAAAGGAGTAAATCACTGAGGTCGATGAGGATAGTTTTGCGTTGGGGATGAACGCTTTTGATTGGTAACATATAGAGAATTGAATCGCTAAATGACCGAGCCAGCGATCGCGCTTGTGGATCTCCATCCCGCGTGCGAAAATTAACGTTGCGAACAACAAAGTGTAATTTGTCGCCTACCCGCTGCCAATAAAACAAAAAATCTTGCAAAGGTATACCGCTATAAATACCTCGTTCACCAATTCCCGATTCTAATGTGGCAGTTGCTAAATAATTATTATTTAACTGTTCTAGTTTAATTTCTAGGTAAACTTTATTCTTTTTAGAATTGCGATAGAGAGTAAATAGTCCCTCTTTTTTTTCAGCATCTTTAATTACTTCATCAAATGCTTCTAAATCATCTTTAGCTGCTGGTTTCGCCGGAGTATTTGGCTTTTTTTCTGGTTTATTGCTGGGTTTACCCACTTCTAAAAAGGGTTGTTTTTCTGCTTGCTTGGTATTTTTGACGACCCAAGTAAATGGTTGACTTTGGACTTTTTTATCTTGATTAATTACCCAAACTTGCGGCGATGGTAATTTTTTCCAGGTAGGTTTTTGGCTATTTTTGCTGTCTGTAATTTCTGCAATTTGGTTAACATTTAAAGTTTTATTTTCTTTGTTAGCCCGTAGAGACTCAGCATTAGCCGTTCCTATTCCTAATAATAAACCTTGCAACAAAATTACATAAAAAGTTACTTTATTCATTTACTTTAACCCTGATAAAGATTATGAGTTAATTTTTAATTTTTACCAATAAAATTTTTGGCTGCCATCAGTAGAAGCAACCTAAAAATTCCTGAAGTTGTCTGATATTCTTTGACAGACTTTTGGCTTCAGTTTTGAGAGATATTATGCAGTTATGTATTATTTTTCTTCACAATTCCTTAGCGAATAAATAGTAAGTATGATTGTGTCACCCGCTGAGTAAAGATAATGGTAAAAAATACACAATTTCGGCAAAAACTTTTAAAAAATATAATTTTCCTGATAAATAATTAACTTTGAAAGCTAAAACTAAAGTTTATCCTCAATATATAGTCTCTCACTGCCAGAAATTTAGCTGTTACTAAGTACTTTCGTCAATAAGATATACATACTACTTTATACTTCTATCTTTTACCATCTCGAAACTAGACTCGACAATTAAAAATTAATAATTTTTTAATATTAAATTCTATAGATAGTAATAAAAGATGCAAATATTTCAACAACCGTTTTCTACAGAAAACCCCTGTAGACATACAGGGGTAGTACGAAAATATTAGTGAATTGCAAAACTAGCTAATTTACTAATCTTCCAAGAAATTAGGTGTACCATTGCCACCAAACTTACCCACAGTAGGAATTTCTAGGAAGCTATCTGTAGCTTTGCCTGTACCATCGTCAGTGACAGAGGTAGAGTCGCCTGGATGTCCATTGAGAACGAGCAATTGTGGATGGTCAAAAGGAGCTTTTTCATCGCGAACTCGCTCATCAGTCAAGGCTTGAAGAAACGCCACCAACTGAGCTTTCTCCTGTTCCGTTAAATTTAATGGGGCAAGGGCGCTTTGCTGACGTAAGTCTCCGCCACGATTGTAAAAGTCCACAACTTGTTGCAAAGTCAAGTAGCCACCATTATGGAAGTAAGGTGCTGTAAGTTCGATGTTGCGTAGTCCCGGTGTCTTGAAACTACCATCTGCAAGTAATAAGTCATTGGCAGTAACAAGAATATTAGGGTCAGAACCAAGCAATTGCTTAAACGTCCCTAACAAAGATAATCGCGATTCTGACAGTGGATTGCCAAAGGGATCATTACCACCAACACCAACATCTTCTAGAGTCGGTCTTACACCAATATTGAAGAAGCCATTGTCAAAGACAATTCTGCGGTTCGGGATATTAATTATCCCGATACGTTGTTGCCGCACAGCACTAACTGAAGCTCTTGTGAGTTCTGCGCCATTGTGACAAGTAGTGCAGCGAGCTTTGCCTTCAAATAATAGTTTTCCTTGCTGCTGCTGTTCGTTGAGGGCAGTGGTGTCTCCTTCTAAGAAGCGATCAAGAGGTGTATCGTCAGCAATAAGTGTAGACTCATAGAGTTGTACCGCTAGTCCAAAGAACAGCGGGAAGTTGTACTCCATGAGTGTGTACTTATTATGTGGTAAGGAGCCGTTTGGTTTATCACTGAAATTTTTGCTACCGTTAGCATTCACTTGGATGACGCGATTAGATTCCCACCATTCATTTTTAAATGCTTGGGCAATTAATTGTTCATAGGTTGAAGTTTGCAGTCCAGTTTGAGGTGATCTACTATCTGTGCCTAATACGCTATCTTCTGGATGTACTATCTGTTTAGCTAGTGGTCTTAGGGGAAGTAATTTTTTCGCCGTCTCTCTGGGTAGTTTCTTACCTTTGCCCACACTGTAAGATTTATGGTCAATTGCCCCAAACTTATCACCAATTTCTATAAAGGTGCGACCATCAGCCGACATCTCAAAAGCACTGATTGGCGGGCCGACAGCTTGGGAAGCTAACGACGCATGGTTGAGGCTAACTTTTACAGATTCCAGATGGCCAGGAGTAGTGGCTTTATAAATATAAGCATTGGGATCTCTTAACCCAAATTGATTTACTCCATTGAAGATTTCCTGCGCTCTACCGTCCCAGAAGTTACGGAAGTTAAATACAGAGTCAATTACGGTTGGTGTGTTACGCGGTTCAACACGGCGCACATTTGTACCGTTGACGTTAAACACTGGATCTGGCAAAAAGTTAACTTGATCTACCGGATTACCAGGCGTAGCATTCACAAACTCGCTGTTGAATACACCTTGGGACGACACAATATCATTAGTCTGGACGGGAAAATCTTCTGGCTTGAGTTGATAGTTAGGTGCGCCACCAACATCAAAAACTGTATCTGGGTTTTCTGTTTTATCGGCGTTAACTCGTAATAATCCAGGGGAAATCTGATTTTTCGATCTATTGTCAGCACCAGCATGGAAGTGACAACTTGCACAGGCGGTTACACCATCGCTCCCCACTTGCATATCCCAAAACAGTGCTTTTCCTAACTTAATAGCGGCGACTTTGTTTTTTACGAAGTCTGTGAGGTTGTCAGGTTCTGGAACTGTTACTGTTTTAAGGGACACTAAAGGTGGTGTAACCTGTGCTGATACAGTGTTTCCGGCAATGATGGCGACTGTGGCGATCGCTCCAATGATCATCGCTTTTTGCCACCTAAATCTCAGCCGTTTAGATTGCAGAGATTTAATTTTTTGCCTGTTTCGCCATCTACCCTTGAAAGTCAGTAGAAAGTATGTAAGTAGACTCGTTATCACAAGCCCAACAATAATGACAGGTATAATTGCCATGTTTTTTAGTAAAAAACATCAAGTAGATTTAACCAAATTTTATAGTAAGCTATTAGCTTGATATTGACCGCTTAACATTGCTTTAACTTTATCAAGCTAAAAAGATTACATTAAAAAAGTTAATTGAATAGTAAATACTATATAGATGTATAAAAATGCTTCTGTCTTGTGGGTGTTGTTTCTTCTCTACAAATGACCATCTATTGTGAGTTCTGCTCTAGCAATTGGAGTTTTGTTACCATAACTGAATGTCATTACATCAAAATTCTGGCCGCTGGCGTTTAGGGCTGGCATTATCGCTTCTAACTGTTTTCTTGTGGGGAATTTTACCGATCGCGCTGGCGGTGATCCTGCAAGCGCTTGATGTCTATACGGTGATTTGGTTTCGCTTTTTAGTATCGTTTGTACTACTGAGTGTATATTTAGGGGTACGTGGTGAATTACCAAAGTTAAAACAATTACCTGCCGCTGCTTGGAAATTGTTAGCGATCGCTACACTGATGTTAGGGGCTAATTATTTCTTTTTTATGCAGGGTTTAGCGTTGACATCTCCTGCAAATGCAGAAGTGCTGATTCAATTAGCAACTTTGTTATTAGGCTTAGGTGGGTTAGTTATTTTTCACGAACGTTATACACTCCGTCAATGGGTTGGTGTGGGTGTACTGATTTGTGGTTATGTGGTATTTTTCCATGACCAACTTGCTAATTTAATTACCGCACATGGTACATATATTTTTGGTAGTGGTTTGGTAGTGGTAGGTGCATCTGTTTGGGCTATTTACGCTTTAGCACAAAAGCAGTTGTTACAATCTTTATCGTCACCCAATATCATGATGCTGATTTATGGAGGTGCAGCTTTATTATTTACACCTTTAGCAAAACCAGACACTATTTTAAAACTGAATAATTTGCCGTTGGGGATGTTAATTTTTTGTGCTTTAAATACGTTAATTGCTTATGGTGCTTTTGCGGAATCATTAGAACATTGGGAAGCATCGCGTGTTAGTGCTGTGCTAACTTTAGCGCCGATTGTGACATTAATATCTGTTGAGTTAGTGGCAATATTAGTACCTACTTTAATCCCTGCGGAAAATATTACAATTACTGGGATGGTTGGGGCTATTTTAGTAGTAGCTGGTTCGATGGCGATCGCTTTGGGGAAAAGAGTTGAATAATTTAATGCAAAACTACATCACCTATACCGATGCAGAGTAATTGCTTATTTGTTATGATTTCTGCGAGTATGTCTTGTTCGTAATTACCCCTACAAGCTTAAAAACTGAGATTATTAATAGGGTGCGTTAATCAATACCAAAGCCAACATCCAGTGAAACAATATCACCAATAAAGTTGAGCGATGAATAGTTTATTGAGTAATTGGTTTAGCACCCTGAAAAGCAAATCGCTCTTGTTATTTATATCAACATTGTTACTAATATTGGGAATTAATCAATCTGTAAAAGCAGCAGAACGAGTTTATATTTCCTATTCATCTGTAGAATTTTCTGTTTCTGTTGCTGCGTTAGAAAATTATGCTAAAAAAGGTGTAATTAATGATGAATTAGCGACTTATCAAAAGTATATTCCTGCAAAACAATTTCAAGAATTACAACGAATTTTAATTACTCCTGTAAAATCTAGTCCGGCGGTAGTATCGCAATTTCTCTCGACACCACAAGGAGAATTTTTAGTTAGGCGTTTTATAGAAGTAATTCACAATAAAGCACCGCAAACGCAACCGATATTAGAAGAGATGCGTTCGGCATTAATTTTGGCTGTTGCAGAACCAGATGGTTTAACGTTATTAAATCTGTTACGCAAGTATCCGGCTAAGAATATTCGGATTGATTTAGAAAGTAGCTTAAATATAGCGACAGAACTAGAAAATTTAGTAAAGGCGACTAATCAAGCGATCGCAACAGTTACTCAAAGGTCTAATCTAGAAGCTATCACAATCCCAAAACCTAGCAATTTTTCACAACTAGCAGATTTGCAAAAACCAGGAAGTTTAAAATCACAAAAATATACATTAAATTATTTTGACTCAACCCGTAACCGCCCATTATTAACTGATATTTATCTTCCTAATCTGCTGCTTCCTGCACCACTAATTGTAATTTCGCATGGTTTGGGTACAGATAATAGTAACTTTCAATATTTAGCCACACATCTAGCTTCTTATGGGTTTGCGGTGGTTGTTCCCCAGCATCCAGAGAGTAATACGCAACAATTGCGATCGCTAATTCAAGTACAAGAAACAGAATTATTTACACCCGATGAATTTCAAAATCGCCCTTTAGATATTAAATATATCTTGGGTCAGCTAGAAAAAGGTAACAAATCAGATACTCGAATTAAAGGTAAACTTAACTTACAACAAATTGGTGTTGTTGGTCATTCTTTAGGTGGTTACACAGCGCTGGCTTTAGCAGGTGCGAAAATTAATTTTGCTCAGTTAAAACAAGATTGTACAACTAAAGCGCTGCATCAAACTTGGAATATGTCTTTATTATTTCAATGTCGCGCTTTGGCAATACCAAACCAATCTGCTAATTATAATTTACAAGATAATCGCATTAAAGCTGCGATCGCCATTAACCCAGTAACAAGTTCGATTTTTGGCAAGGCTAGTTTAAGCCAAATCAAAATACCAGTGATGATTTTTGCTAGTAGCAATGATATTGTCGCACCCGCTATATTTGAGCAAATTTTACCTTTTGCTTGGTTTAGCAATTCCCAAAAGTATCTTGTCACCCTTGTCGGTGGAACTCACTTCTCTGCTATTGGCGGTGGAAATTCCACATCTGGACAAATCCCATTACCTACTGATATCGTTGGTGATGTTTTGCAAACACGGCGTTACATAAATGCTTTCAGCGTGCCGTTTTTTCAAACTTATATTGCTAAAAAGCCACAATATCTTTCATATCTCCATCCTGCTTACGCCCAAAAAATTTCTAGTTTAATTTTAGGGTTAAATCTGGTTCAGTCTCTCAGCCCAGTTGAATTATCTCAGGCTATCAATCAATACGATTACAACCCATTACCAATTAAAATAAACGGCGACCAGTAATAAGGGTGAGGATAATTATTTTCTGTAGTACTAGAATGACTATGTAGTAAAGTTAATTGTGCTTGGCGTAAAGCTTCAGCTTTTGTCGGGTGATTTTTATTGGCTAGATTGCTGTAAAATTGCTGCATAAGTAAACTGGTGCTGCGATCGTTTACTTGCCACAAAGAAGCTATTACTGCCTTTGCACCTCGATTCAGAAAAGAATATGCAACACTAGCAATTTCTACTCCATCTTGACGAGAGCCTGCAAGGGCTGTTTGACAAGCAGATAAAACAACTAAATTAATATTGCTTAACCCTGTTAAAGTTTGAATTTGAGGAATTGCGAGTTTTTCGCCATTTCCTAACAACAAATACGAAGCATCTTTGCTATCAGGAACAAATTCACCATGAGTAGCAAGATGTAAAATCTTATAACCTGTGAGATGGTCGCGCAGAGTCCGAAAATCAAAAGCATTATTGAGGAACTCTTGTCCTGGATATATACCTTGTTGATTATTCTTAGTTTTAACAATTGCATTCAACTCTGTAGGGACATTTTCTAGCGCGGGAAAATCACCTACCGCTTGTGAAACTCCCATTGCTAAAACTGAAATATTTTGCGTTCCTGCGGGTAAGGTAGCCGTAGTATCTGTTAAATCTGCGGATAAAACATTGTAGACAGTATAATTCTCAATTAAATATTTCTGACCATCAAACAAAGCACTCATAGGGATATAACGTGTTACCCTATCAAGCGCAAACACGAGATTTTTTACTTTATTTTCTTTTAGTTCTGCTTCTAATGGTTTAATTAACCAGGTATAAAGTTTTTGGCTAACTGACTGAATTTGCGAAATATCTTTAACATCACAATCAATATTTTGGCATCGTCCGATTAACCGCCGAAATTCTTTGACTGTATTTCCTAATTCTTCTCGCCCAACTTTGACTTCAAACTTTTTAGCAGCATCACCAGAATATAGCAATAGCCAAAGTTTATCTTCTAGCACCAAGGGGTAAATCATCACTGTACCCGGTTGTGATTTGACTATTTCTAAAACTTTCGGACTATCGGGACGGAATGCACCAGGATCTTTTGCTAGACGTTCTCTAATTTCTATGTCGATTTTTGCTAACTCTTGATTAAACTCTGCAACTACGTTTGTCAGTTTATCGTTGAGTTTCGTTTTATCCTTACAGTTATTTTTTTCGCATTCGCTAATTTGTTTTGCTAAAGCAACAATTGATTGATTAGGCGTAGCAATTTTTGTCTCTTCTGGATTTAAAGTAACTTTTGGTTTCTCTGTTGGAGAAATGCTAGTAGTGGCAAAATCTTTAATTTCTTGAATCTTCAGTAATTCTAAAACCTGTGTTGCTTCTTTTCCTCTACCTTGAGCTAGTAATAAATTTGCCAGTTGGCGATAAATATCAGAGGTGGTGACTTTGCCAAAATCAATCTTTGTTTGCAAGAAAGATGCTTGTAACTGTGGTGGTAATCCTTCAATATTACGACGGACTTGTTCAATTCCATTGACAGATTGTTTGTAGTAAGTAATTGCCACATTTGGTTGATTTAAATCAGCGTAAGTACGACCTAACCCAGCATAAATACCCCAACCACCACCTGTAACTTCTGTAGGTGTTTGAATTGTTAACGCCTGTTGGTAAGCTGTAATTGCTTGCTGTTTTCTACCAAATTTGCGATGTAAATCTCCTAAAAGATTCAGCGCATCTTTTTCATAAACTGGGTTCTGTACTTTTCTCGCAAATGCTAAAACTGTTTGTATTTCCTGCATTGCTTGTTGATCATTGCCTAATTCACCGTAGGCTAGGCTTAATGTCCGATGTGGTATTATTTCCCAAGCTGGTTTTTTAGTTTGTTTTAAAATAGCTAAACTTTGTTGGGCAAAGTCTACAGTTTTTTGCGCTTCTCCAGTATTGTAGTAATTATCTGCGATCGCCAGTAAAGCAAACGCTTCTCCATTACGATTTTTTAGTTGTCGTTGTTTAACTACGAGTTGTTGATAAAAATCATTGCTTTTTTGATAAGCCCCCAAATTACTATATGTATCGCCAAGATTAGCTAACGCGTATACCTCAGATGCAGGACTTTTGATTGCTTGAGCAATTTGTAAACTTTGTTGTGATAGCTCTAAAGCTTGGGGATAAGCTTGGATATTTCTGTAAATATTCCCTAGAGAAGCTAGTGCTTGAGCTTCTAAAGAACTGTCTTTAATTTCTCGTATAATTGCTAAACTTTGCTCTACTAATTCCTTACTTTTTTGGTAATTACCAATGCTGGTATAAGCAATGCTTAAATAGAGTAAACTTTGAGCTTCTAGAGGACGAATATGAGATTTTTTAGTATACAATAATCCTGGTTCTGCTATAGCAATGACTTTATTATATTCTCCTAGCGAATCATAGGCATTACTAAGATTAAGTGAAGCAAGTGCGATATTTACGAAATTTTGGGATTTTTGAGCTATGACCAAATGTTGTTGAGCGTATTTTATTGCTTGCTCATATTCTCCTTGTGTATTGTATGCTCTACTAATTCTTGTTAAAGGTTGCATTTCATACTCAGGAGCTTTTAATTGCCTTGCTATTGTTAAAGCTTGATTTGCTACTTCAATAGCTTTTTGTGTATCTCCTAATAAAAGGTAAATGTCACTGAATTTACTTAAAGTAGCAATTTGATAAGAACGTTTATTACTTTTTTGAAAAATTACTAATTGCTGTTGTCTTAATTCCAAGGCTTTTTGATAGTTACCTTGTTTTAGATAAATTTCACTTAATTTATCTAAAGCATCTGCTTCTATCCCTGAGTTTTGTAACTGTTTACCAATAGTTAACATTTGTTGTGCTAACTCAATAGCAGAGTTATAATTTCCCTTTCGTATATAAATTCCACTGAGTTGCTCTAAAGCATCTGCTTCTAGCTTCGGTTCCTTAATTTGACGGGTAATATCTAAAGCTTGCTGAGTAACTTCAATAGCTTTAGGAAAGTCTTGTAAATCCTGATATACATAACCTAAATAAATTAACGCATCAGCTTCTAATTTTGGTCGGTGAAGATTTTGTACTGCACTTAAACTTTGTTTAGCAAAATCTAGTGCTTTCTCGTATTCTCCAAGATTCTTATAAATAAGAGTCAAGACTTGTAAAGCAGAGGCTGGATAACTTAGAGCATAATCTTGTATTGTAGGTGGTAATTCAGTAATTTTTATGTCTTTTGATTTAACTAAAGCTTGTTGACAAGCTTCAATTGCTTTTTGATAATCTGTCAATACATTATATGTACTGCAAATAGTTAATAATACACTAACTTCATTGGCAGTATCTTTCTGTTCTCTATAAATTTCTAATTCTCGCTGTCTTAACTCAATTACTTTGCGATTTTCTCCCTGGTTACTATAAATTGATGCTAAGTTAGATAAAGCAGAATGTTCTGTATCAAGTGCTTTAATTTGTCGCGCAATTTTAATTGATTGCTGTAATAATTCAATGGCTTTTTGATTATCTCCTAAATATTGGTAAGCACTTCCTAATGCTCTTAATGCGTCGGCTTCCTGGTCTGGTTTATTCAATTCTTTAGCAATAACTAAAGCTTCCTCAGCCAACTTAATTGTTTGATTAGATATATCTTTTGCTTGAGATGTTATCCCACTGACATTAGCATTTGTAGCAATTACTAAATATTGAGAAATAATTAATTTTAAAGTGTTCAGTTGAATAGTTTTGTCTTTAATTTCGCGTTGAACTGCTAAGGATTGGCGGTAAGAATCTAAAGCGATGGCATCTTTTTTTTGGTTGCTATATGTAAGCCCAATAAAATATAGCAATCTTCCTTCAAATGCACGGTTTCCTACTTTTCTACTGGCAGCTAAAGCTTTATTAAACCATTCCAAAGCACGCGAATAGTTTGACATATTTTTGTAAACTATCCCTAGTCTAGATAGAGTATATTCTTCTTGAAATGTATCTCCAATTTCTTGATGTATTTTTAATGCTTGCTGTAAAATTTCTAAAGCTTTAGGTTGTTGTTTTAAATAAGAATAAGTTAACCCAATTCTACTAAGAGTAACTCCTTCTCCGGCTTTATCCTTGACTTCCCGGCGAATTACTAAAGCTTGCTGTAATGTTTCTAAAGCCTGCTCATTTTGATCTAAGTTGAAGTAAGTTGCGCCAAGATTATCAAGAGTTTCTCCCTCACCTGTACGGTCTTTGATTTGTTGGCGAATTGCTAAAGCTTGTTGCAAAAGTTCTAATGCTTTTTGGTATTGAAATATTAAATTATAAACCAGTCCTAAATTATTGAGAGTTTGCCCAACTCCTTTTTTATCATCTAGTTGGCGGTAAATAGCTAAGGCTTGTTCATAACTTTTCACTGCATCGTCATAATATCCACGGCGATATTGTTGCACTCCCTGTTGGTAGAGTTTATCTGCTTGTGCTTTGCGGTTAGGTTGAGTAACAGTTTGTGCTAATGTCTGCTTGATTAACACATTATTTGCTGATAGTCCTATAGGACAAAACAGAGAAAGTATAAGGGTAGTAACGGTAAAGCTTTTAGAGTTGTGACGCATTTAATTAATATATTATATTGCCGATATTTTTCAACTTGGTATAAGATAGAGATACAATACGTAAGTGTATTTTTAATAAAAATACAGCTATTTTTAATAATTCGTAAAAAAGCAGAAGCCCAGTTTTCTAAAAAACTGGGCTTCTGGGCTATTGAGTTATAGAAGCGATCGCACTTTGACTAGTTAAGCAGGGATAAACTTCAACGACACACCATTCATACAATAGCGTTGACCTGTAGGCGCAGGGCCATCAGCAAATACATGGCCTAAATGTCCACCACAACGCCTACAATGTACCTCTGTACGCGTCATAAACAACGACCGATCTACAGTAGTAGCGATCGCACCTTCAATGGGTTGAAAGAAACTTGGCCAGCCAGTACCGCTGTTAAACTTGGTATCTGATTTAAACAGTGGTAAGTCACAAGCCGCACACACATAAGTACCTTCTGCATACTCCTTATCAAGGGGACTGGTGAAAGCACGTTCAGTTCCATGTTTACGCAAAACATAAAACTGTTCTTTTGTTAATATTTTGCTCCATTCATCTTCAGATTTGGTAACTTCAAACTCAGTGTTAGAACTTGCCACGATTTCTCCTCTTGGATTAATAAACTGTGATAATAAGGCTGCACCTGTTAATACGGCACCAGCCTCTAAAAAATAGCGTTTTTTCATATAGCAATTACCAATCTAATTAAGTAGATCTTCCCCAGCCTTTAATCTCTGACATTAAAGAAATGTACACCACTAAAATGAGAAACGCTATATATCTATTATGAGTTTTTGCTTAATTGCATTGCCAGAGATGAAGAATCTGGTTTGATTACTAAACATATTTGAGCTAAGTAACAGGGAACAGAGTAGCACGTTTTCAAGTGGAGACTTACATTTTAGCTAAAAAAGCGCCCACCTAATGATAGATATTTTAAATTAAGATGTCGCCCCGTTAGTCGGAGGACAGATAGTGCTGCACTTTTTAGAATCAGGACAAAGCTGGGAACCGGAGGTAATTAGGGTGTGAATTTACAAATGTATGAATTAAAAGAAACTGCGACTCAACTACTAGCCGCCATGCTATCTAACCCTCACATTTACCCCCAGGTTAGCGATGAAGGAGGATATGGAAAGATGGAACAGCAATTAATGATTGTGGCTGTGGAGATGGCGGAAAGCTTAATTCAGCATATCAATCATACCCATCTGCAAAGTGAGCCAGAACTAAATTCTCAAAACGAATCTTGTTGATGATGTTTAAAAATACGAAATAACCTGGGAACATGACAAACTTTTAGTTACTCATCTTGAATGCTCAAGAATTTTACTATTGTTTGTTTAAATCCCCAGGAGCGAAGTTTACTACTACTGCCAGTAAGAAAAATAACTTTTATGACTTTTGTTAGCGTCTAACTAAAGAAAGAGCTTTTTGGCACTTATTTTGACCAGCAGTAAAATCAATTACATGTTAATTATTTGATTTTTTGTACCACTGACCATCTTCGCCTTTTTCGTAATCACGCTTTACCGCACTCCACGCCACCCGGAAAGCACTTTCTTCGTTATCATATTCTCTTACTGCACTGTTAAATGCAGCCCGAAAGATTTCTTGGGCGTGTTTGGGTAAGTGGTCTTTTACTGCATCTGGTAATTCATCAATTTGTTGATAGGGCATAAAATTATTACCCTCCTGTTTTAAATGGATGATATTCAAGACAAGTTTATATGTTGGGGATGATAGCTAGAACGACTATCCCAATAATCAGCTTGTTTAATACTCACTTTGAGTAAAGCTAAATCTGGTTCATTTAATCCTTGAGAAAACCAAGTTTGTAATTCTGGTTTCCATAACTCTGCCATTTTTTGGTGGTCTTGTAGTAGTTGTGCTGTGCCAGAAATAGAAATATAACGCTGATTTTGAGATGATGTAAAGCTAACATTCACTTGCTGATTATGTTCAATTTCACTAACTCTATGAGAATTAGCGCTAGTAAAAAACCAGAGTGTCCCATCTGTATCTAGTTCATCAATAGAGTGCATTGGACAACTGTGCAAACTACCATCATCATTGACTGTGGTCAACATCCCATAGTCAATACCTTTAATTAAGGTTTGCAGTTCTTGAATTTGGCGATCGCTGTTTGTGGAAATTGCCATAACACCTTTTTCTCTTAATTTATTTACCTAGATTCTATGGATTACAACCAATGTTTGATTCTGGTGTAATCTATTTTTTATTCTTAACATTTACTTACGCTGATTACTTGAGCCTAAAGACAGAATTTTGCTGTATAGACTAATAGATTTCGGAATTCTTAGAGAAGTTAAAAAGCTGAATTACTCAAACATAAGTAATGCTAGAGATGGAAATTTAAAATTATGTCTGTGACTTTTGGACGATGGAAATAGCTAATAGTTTGATTACGCTTCTATAGTGATTAGTCGCTGCTAGAGGAGATATGACTATGGAGTCTACCTTTGATTGGGAAAAAGTGAATTTACCAGAAATTTTTGACGGTTTGACCGCGATTATTTTTTCACCGATAATTGTCCCAATAGCTGAAGTTATCAAACAACCTCTAGTCCAAACGGCTATTAAAGAAGGTATAAATCTATCTCAAAGTTATCAAGAAACAGTCGCAGCCGTAACAGGCGATGTTCGCACTCGACCAACAACCGAGGAAGTTAATTATAGAAATAGCTCAACTTCTCCAATTTATTTAACAGATGGGAAATCTGCGATCGCTAAAGATTTGTTAAATGTAATGTCTGATTTTAATGCCGATGTTTACAAAATGACTAACGGTGCCGCTGATTTGCGATTGATAGTACCTTTAGGTCTTGGTTTATTTGCCCTTACTCAGTTAATCAAACAAGGATTTAAGTTTGAAGAGATACCTTGGTATATATTAGCATGGTTTGCCTTTGATAGTTTCATAAAACTTAACGTTACTGAGGAATCACAGCGAATAAATGTAAATAAAAATTAATCAATTGAGCCTGATTATCAAGGGATAAACTTTGAAACTCTTAACATTGCTGTTAACAGCAATGAGAGTTTCATCCTCTATAATTTGACAATGGAGATACATTTAAAAATTGCAGTTTTGCAAGAGCAAACACGGGGGCAAAAATTGCAGTGATTCAAGCAATACATACTAAAGTTAAAGGCAGAGCTAGATATAAAATAGAAGAACTTCACAATTCAGCAGAACTCAAAAATTATCTGGAGCGATCGCTAGAAAATTATCCAGAAATAAAGTTGGTGAATGCTAATCCTTTAACCAGCAAAATTTTGGTTTATTTTCCCCAAGAAAAAAGCTATAAAGACATAGGCGCTCTTATTGAAAAAGTTTTATTAACATACAAAGAAAAAACCAAGTTAATTGCAGCAAATAAAAGCGAAAAAAAATCAAAAGTAAGTAAACCAACTATTACTAATCCCCAACAACAAAAGGGAGAAGATTGGTATTTACTGCCAGTTAATAAAGTGGTTCACCAATTACATACCTCGTTAACTGATGGATTATCCAGTGCATCAGCCAGCGCCAATCTGCAAAAATATGGTTCTAATGTCCTCTCGCATACAGAAACACGCTCCGATTTAAGCATTATTATTGAACAATTTAAATCTCTGCCAGTGGCATTACTCGGAGTTGCGGCGGGGGTGTCAATTTTCACGGGTGGAGTGATTGATGCGGCGGTAATTTTAGGCGTAGTAATTCTCAATGCGGCAATTGGTTATACCACAGAAAGCCAATCAGAAAAAATCATTCACTCTCTCAAAAATCGAGAACCTGCATCAACTTGGGTAATTAGAGACAGCAACCTGCAAGAAATCCCCACAGAAAATGTAGTTTTAGGCGATATTTTAGCCCTCAAACCAGGCACTTATGTCTCCGCAGATTCCCGTTTAATTGCAGCAGATAACCTGAGTATTGATGAATCTGCCTTAACTGGGGAGAGTCTGCCTGTAACTAAAACTGATGATTTGCTTATAGGTGAAGATATCCCATTAGGCGATCGCGTGAACATGGCCTATAAAGGCACTTTTGTCACAGGTGGTCAAGGACTGGCGGTAGTGGTCGCCACAGGTCAATCTACCGAAATGGGCAATATCCAGCAACTTGTGGGCGAAGCCACCGCAATGGAAACACCCCTCGCCAAACAACTAGACCAAGTAGGCAGCCAGTTGGTATTAATCAGTATGGGTATTTGTGGTTTAGTCTTCGGTTTGGGTGTGTGGCGAGGATACGGCTTAGTACAGATGTTGAAATCATCCATTTCCCTCGCCGTGGCTGCGGTTCCCGAAGGCTTACCCACCGTCGCTACTACCACCCTCGCCCTGGGTATCCGCGATATGCGCCGCAACCGCGTTCTAGTGCGGAGTTTGAGTGCAGTTGAAGCCTTGGGTTCAGTCCAGACAATTTGTATGGATAAAACCGGGACACTGACAGAAAATAAAATGTCAGTCGTGGAAATTCAAAGCAACACCCACAACATCAAAGTTGCAGACGGAAAATTTATCACAGGGGAACAAAAAATTAATCCCTATCACAACGATGAACTATTAAAACTAATTCATGTCTCAGTTCTCTGCAACGAAAGCCAAGTCAGCCGCGAGGGAAATGGTAAGTATGAAGTTATCGGTTCAGCCACCGAAAACGCCCTGATTTACATGGCCATTAGTTCTGGAGTAGATATCATCGACCTCAAACAAAAGTATCCTCTAGTGCAAACCAACCTGCGGTCAGAAAATCGTAACTTGATGAGTACAATTCATCAAACTCATGATGAGAAAAAGTTTGTCGCCGTTAAAGGTAGCCCCGCCGAAGTGGTGGAACTTTGCCAAACATGGGTAAAACATGGGGAAATAGTAGAATTAACCCCAGCAGATAAAAGAGCGATCGCTATAGAAAATGATCGCATGGCAGGGAAAGCATTACGAGTATTAGGTGTAGCCTACAACCACATTAACGAGTTTCAAAGCAATAATAATCATGAATTAGACTTGATTTGGTTGGGTTTAGTCGGTATGGCCGACCCCATCCGCAAAGGTGCAAAACAACTTATTAGCGACTTTCATCAAGCCGGTATCGCCACCGTGATGATTACCGGCGACCAAAGCCCCACAGCTTACGCGATCGCCAAAGAATTAGAATTAAGTCAAGAACAACAATTAGAAATTCTCGACTCCAGCAACCTCAATAATCTCACCCCCGCAGCCTTAACCGCCCTCAGCGACAAAGTAGATGTCTTCGCCCGCATCAGTCCCAGCAATAAACTGCAAATAGTCCAAGCCTTGCAAGCCGCCGGGAAAGTCGTCGCTATGACCGGAGATGGTATTAACGATGCACCCGCCTTAAAAGCCGCCCAAGTTGGTGTGGCTATGGGGAAAGGCGGTACAGATGTCGCCAGAGAAGTTGCAGATATCGTCCTGGAAGACGACCGACTCGAAACCATGATTGTCGCCGTTAGTCGCGGAAGGACAATATACAACAACATCCGCAAATCTGTACATTTCCTCCTCGCCACCAACCTCAGCGAAATCATGGTGATGACCACCGCCACCGCAGCAGGTATTGGCGAACCCTTAAATGCAATTCAACTCCTGTGGCTAAACTTAGTTACCGACATCTTCCCTGGTTTATCCTTAGCGATGGAAGCCCCAGAACCAGAAGTTTTGAGTCAACCACCACGCAACCCCGACGAACCAATCATTAAAAAATCCGACTTTGGTCGAATCGTCTTTGAGTCCGCCGGATTATCTGTTAGTACCTTACTCGCTTACGCCTACGCCCTCCGCAGATATGGTTTTAGCCCCCAAGCTAGTACAATTGCCTTTTTCACCCTGACCTCAAGCCAATTGCTGCATACAATTAGCTGTCGTTCCGAACATCACAGCCTATTTAGCAAAGAAAAACTCCCACGTAATAGCTATTTAAATGCTGCCATTTTTGGTTCCTTTGCTATTCAAATTTTAGCGATCGCCCTGCCACCTTTAAGAAATCTCTTAAAGATTACCCCAATTAACTTTGTGGATACTGCTGTCATTATTGGTAGTGCTTTGTGGCCTTTATTGTTAAGCGAATCAACAAAGAATATTCAGCCAAATATCAATGGTGTTCCACCATTACTTATGCCAGATAATAATCTGTAACTCTAGAGTTTTGTTAACTGGAAAAAACGAACCACATAGACGCGTCAGCGGCTTCCCGCAGGGTAGGACGCAAAGGACACAAAGCAAGAAGATTAAGTAATCTTAGTATTCATACTTGAGGCTAGTAATCCATCAAATTTGCCTTCTGAGATAAAGCAATGCTATTCCTCTGATTTTCCTCTTTCTTTGCGAACTTTGTGTCCTTTGCGGTTCGTTAAAAAAATGTTGCGCCAATACACCAAATATTATGAAAAAAGACTTCATGTTCACATCAGAATCAGTCACCGAAGGACATCCTGATAAATTGTGTGATCAAATCAGTGATGCCATAGTAGACCGATTCTTACAACAAGACCCCTACGCCAGAGTCATTACCGAATGTGCTGCTTCCACAGGCATATTATTTATTGCTGCCCGATTTGAACCAAATGCCAATGTAGACTTTACCAATATTGCCAGACAAGTAATTGAACAAATTGGTTACGAACAAAAAGAATTTAATAGCAAAACTTGTAGTATTTTGACCAGCTTGCGAGAATTGCCAGCCAGCCAAACTCACTTATTTGATGAGCATAATTTATCTGATGAAGAGATAGAAAAAATTACCGTGACAAATCAAGTAACAGTCTTTGGTTTTGCTTGTAATCAAACTTATACCCTAATGCCTCTGCCAATTTGGTTAGCCCATAAATTAGCCAGACAATTAAGTGAAGTTAGACACAAAAATATCTTACCCTATCTAACACCTGATGGTAAAACTCAAGTCGGAGTAGAATATCGCGATCGCCGTCCTGATAGAATACATAGTATTACTGTAATTGCCAGTCAAAATAAAGCAGGTAAACCTGATTACCAACAATTACAAGATGATATTAAAGAAATAGTAATTAATCCTGTTTTTGAGAATGAAGAAATTCGACCCGATGCCAAAACTAGAATATTTATTAATCCCGATGGCGCATTTATTAAAGGCGGGCCAGCAGTCCATTCTGGCTTAACTGGCCGAAAAAATGCGATAGATACCTACGGCGAATATTCTAAACATAGTGGTTCAGCTTTGAGTGGCAAAGACCCAATTAGAATAGATAGGATAGGCGCTTATATTGCCCGTTATGCAGCTAAAAATGTCGTTGCTGCCAAACTAGCTGATGAATGTGAAGTGCAACTCAGTTATTCCATTGGTTTGTCTCGTCCTGTAAGTGTTCAAGTAGAAACTTTTGGCACAGGGAAAATCTCTGACGAAGAAATTACTAATTTATTAGAAAAGCATTTTGATTTTCGCTTGGCAGGAATTATTAAACAATTTAATTTAAGACATTTACCGACAATTCATCCAGGCGGTTTTTATCGCCAACTTGCAGTTTATGGCCATGTAGGAAGGATGGATCTAGATTTACCTTGGGAAAAAACAGATAAAGTTGGTATATTGTGACTGAATTTAACTTCAGTTCTAGTTTCAATTAGGGAAATTAATTACCCTTGCTGGATCGGGGAGTGGCTTGAGTTAACAAGCGTTGCCCCATTTGTAAGTGTCTCAGGGTAATGGGTATATTTTTAGTAGCAAATGCCTGTAAATCTGAGTCTTGTCCAAGTTGTGACTCACGTCGTTGCACAACAAAATATTCTGTATGTAAGTTAATCCCAGCTTCTTCTTTATATGCTTGGTCAAAATCTCCGCCAGAAAATTGTGAGAGTCTGGCGATCGCAGCCTGATATTTTGGGCTTAAAGTAGTTGGGGTAGTAATCCGTTTTTGATTAGCCAATTGCATCAGTTGTTGGTTAACAGGTGTATGCTCTTGAATCATCTGTTGGGCATATTGTCTCACCTCATTGTTTTTCGATCTCTGCAATGCTAATTTTGCTATTTGTATTTCTGTCATTCCTCCCTGCGCCGCTTCTGTAACATACAATCTATCAAGTTCACTCAGTCTCGACTGTGGGCTGCTTACTCCTGGATTTTTGTCTGTTGGGGTTTGGGTAATTTTTCTTGTGGTGCTGGTTGATGAGATTGTCTGCGGAAACACTGCGGGGATTTGATGACTAGCCGAGAAAGCTGTAGCGGAAAAACCCACAATAGATATACTAACGCCAAAAATAATCATAAAACTCATCAATTTTTTGATAAATTTCCCATACAATTGATTCATTTTCGGAATTTCCTTTGTATTTAATGATTAATTTGATGGAAATTAAAATTCTTCTGCACTTCATTAATTAGTTCGCTCATCAGAAGTCAGAAGTGAGCAAAATTGAATAACCAAGACCAACATTTATCAGGACTTACGCAAAAATAACGTAACTCCGTCATTACGACCGATAGGGAAGTAATCTCCCCTAACGCTGGGATTGCTTCCCTACATTTCGTTCCGGTCGCAATGACATTATCAGCGTTGCGTAAGTCCTATTTATATCGAGGAAAATTCTTACGGTTGATGAATATTTTCTCCAGCTTGCTCTAAAATCTCAGATGGTAATAGACCTGCTCGATGAGCATCATCAGGCACTCCGTGAGGATTTAATACTCCTTTTGGTAAGTATACTAATTCCCTGAGAGGTGTTACCATTGCGTCCTCAGTCACTTTGTAAGGTAATCTGCCCATCGCCACATTGTCCATATTCAACTGATGGCGGTCATAAACAGAAAGTTCATATTCTTCAGTAAATGATAGACAGTTTGTTGGGCAAAATTCTACACAGTTGCCGCAGAAAATACAAACTCCAAAGTCAATACTGTAGTGTTTTAGTTCTTTTTTCTTGAATTCTTGATTAAATTCCCAATCTACTACTGGAAGGTTAATTGGGCAGACGCGAACGCAAACTTCACAAGCAATACATTTATCAAATTCAAAGTGAATTCGCCCGCGAAATCTTTCTGATGGTATCAGCTTTTGATAAGGATATTGTACCGTAATTGGACGGCGGCGCATGTGGTCAAAAGTAACTGAAAGCCCTTGTCCTATATGGATTCCGGCTAAAACACTTTCTTTGGCGTAATTACCAACTTGTTTAAGAAAATTAAACATGAATCAACCACTGCTAATTAATTAGCCTATTAATCAGCACATTAATAGCAATTACTAACAGTCACATCCCTCGCAAGAAAGGCATTTAGTTAAACATTTATTGTTAGCTAAAACACTAAAAGTAATTATCATAGATAAAATTTCAATTACCTGAAATTAATTCTCTAGGATATTTGCATTGCTCAATAATAAATATTTAATTTATTTTAATCAGATAAAATATTCTGATGCTTTAGATATATTTATAACTTTGTATCTAGAGATGGAAGTAAAAATAAAAAATATCCCTTACTGTTATTACTTATTGGCGTAATGTGACGCGTAACATCCACAAATTCTGGCATTAGTTATTTAGTTAATATTTCCAGGCAAGAGTGTAGCAAGCAAATGGTTACATGCTGATGTTTTTATTTGAGACTCTTGTCATCCATTTTTTATGGCGATTCCAAACATATATCCAGTTATTGAAAATATGACACAAAGTAAATCCAACATCAATGCTAACGGATTCAACCAAATGAAATCACCAGAATTGGGTGAAACGAAGTTATCAGAATTATTTAAAAGACAGGCTTCTGGCGTATCATCGCCTGATTTTACTTCTGGCAAGAAAGAATATCAAAAAGTTCAAGTTTTCACTGATACACCTGATATTGTTTGCCTATCGCATTTGCGTTGGAATTTTGTTTATCAAAGACCCCAACACCTTTTGAGTCGGTTTGCTCAAGGTAGACGAGTATATTTTGTTGAAGAGCCGATTTTTAGTCAGGATGCTTTGGGGCGGCTGGATATTAGTCAAGATGAGAGTGGAGTAGTGGTTGTTGTACCACATCTACCAGACAATCTAAGTGAAGCAGGAATTAATGCAGATTTACAAGTGTTAATTGATGGATTGTTCGCTGAACAAAACATCAAAAATTATATTTGTTGGTATTACACACCAATGGCGATCGCTTTCACCAATCATTTGCAACCCCAAGCGATTGTTTATGATTGTATGGATGAATTATCTGCTTTTAAAGGCGCATCACCGAAATTAAAAAACTACGAAGCAGAATTATTCCGTCGGGCAAACTTAGTATTTACAGGTGGGCAAAGCCTTTACGAAAGTAAAGTTAACCAACACCCTAATGTTTATGCTTTTCCCAGTAGTGTAGACATAACGCACTTTGCCCAAGCCAGAAATATTGATGAACCCGCAGATCAAGCAAACATTCCTCATCCCCGGTTGGGTTTTTATGGCGTAATTGATGAACGGATGGACATTGAACTATTACGCGGAATGGCTGAGGCGCGTCCTGATTGGCATTTGGTAATGATTGGGCCAATTGTGAAAATTGATCCCGCAACTTTGCCGCAGCAGGAAAATATTCATTATCTCGGTAGTAAAAATTATCAAGAACTGCCTGCATACTTGGCAGGATGGGACTTGGCGATGTTGCCATTTGCGCGTAATGAATCAACACGCTTTATTAGTCCGACTAAAACCCCAGAGTATTTAGCCGCAGCTAAACCTGTGGTTTCTACTTCGATTCGAGATGTTGTGCGTCCTTATGGCGAATTGAAGTTGGTGCGAATTGCAGATACAGTTGATGAATTTGTCGCCGCCGCTGAACAAGCAATGCAAGAAGATAATGCAGAATCAGGGTGGTTGAATCGAGTTGATACGTTTTTGGAAAAAATATCTTGGGATCGGACTTTGGCTTCGATGGTGAAGTTGATAGATTCAGCGATCGCAACTCAAAGCAAAGATGATAAAAATAATTTTCATGGTACAGTTGCAGGTAAACAAGCACCGAATATTATCACCAGAGATTTTGTCTTTGATTATTTGATTGTTGGTGCAGGATTTTCTGGTAGCGTCATTGCAGAACGTTTAGCAACTCAGTCTGGTAAAAAGGTATTGGTTGTAGATAAACGCAACCATATCGGCGGTAATGCTTACGATCATTATAATGAAGATGGTGTTCTCATCCACAAATACGGGCCGCACATCTTTCACACCAACTCCCGCGAAGTTTTTGAATACCTTTCGCGCTTCACTCAATGGCGTGCTTACGAACACCGTGTGTTAGCTAGTGTAGATGGACAACTGGTTCCCATCCCCATTAATCTAGATACGATTAACAAACTCTACGGTATGAAACTCAATTCTTTTGAGGCGCAAGAGTTCTTTAAATCCCTTGCAGAACCGAAAGAATACATTCAAACTTCAGAGGATGTGGTAGTTAGCCAAGTTGGTCGAGTTTTGTATGAAAAATTTTTCTGGGGTTACACCAAGAAGCAATGGGGACTTGATCCTTCAGAACTTGATAAATCTGTGATTGCCAGAATTCCTACTCGTACCAATCGAGACGATCGCTATTTTACCGATACTTATCAAGCAATGCCACTCCACGGCTTTACCCGGATGTTTGAGAATATGTTAAACCACCCGAACATCAAGGTAATGCTGAATACTGATTATCGAGAAATTGAGAAGGCAATACCTTGCACAGAGATGGTTTACACCGGGCCAGTTGATGAGTATTTTGATTACCGCTATGGTAAATTACCTTATCGCTCACTTGATTTTAAACACGAGACACACAATACACAAGTATTTCAGTCTGCACCAGTAATTAACTACCCCAATGAACACCTTTATACTCGTGTGACTGAGTTTAAATACTTGACTGGGCAAGAACATTCTAAAACTAGCATTGTTTACGAATTTCCTAAAGCTGAGGGCGACCCATATTATCCTGTACCACGCCCGGAAAATCAGGAAATTTACAAGCAATATAAAGCATTAGCCGATGCTATATCTGGAATATATTTTGTTGGGCGTTTGGCAACTTATAAGTATTACAACATGGATCAATGTGTGGCGCAGGCTTTGTCTGTGTACAAACAAATCGGTGTTAAGGCTTAATTCGTAATTAGTAATTTGTAGTTAGAGTTTCTAATTACGAATTACGAGTTGAATGGGAAGTTTTTTAACGCAGAGTATCGCTGAGTCAGCGCGGAGTAGCGCTGAGTCTTTTGCATAAATATAATTCAACTTATACCAAGTTGCAGTCAGATGTAGTAGTCTAAAAAAAGAGATGACGAGAACAAAGGCAGAGTCTGACGGGTGCATATGGCTCAAGTAACGCAAGCAGTACCCCATCTAGATTTAGAGACGGTAAAACAAAGAGTAAAGTTGGCGCAATCGCATTGGGAAAGGCAAAAATGGCTAGTGATATACAATGCGAGCGCAGATCCAAGAACAGCAGCCGAGATAGCTGTACACGTAGGGGTATCAAAAGGGTTTGTCAGAAAAGTAATTCAACAATACAACCGCAAGGGAGAAGCTGGATTATCAGCGTCAGGGAAAGGCGGTAGACATAATTGCTATCTAAGCTGGGAGCAAGAAAAAGAACTGATAGATTCTTTTAAAGAAAAGGCACGCAGTGGTCAAGTGGCAACAGCAATGCAAATAAAACTTGCGTATGAAAAGAAATGTGGTTTTACTGTGCATAAAACTACAATTTATCGCCTATTAGAACGGCATCAGTGGCGCAAAATTATCCCAAGACCAACTCATCCCAAAAAAGACCCAAATTCTGTTGATGAATTTAAAAAAACTTTCCTCAACTAGTAGAAAAAATTAATCAAACAAGAGACCCATCTGATACTAGACCTGTAGTATTAATGGCAGGAGATGAAGGCAGGTTTGGTCGGATTGGAGAAGTTAGGGCTTGTTGGTGTCCCCAAGGTATACGCCCAACTGTGCCAAAACAACAAGTCAGGCAGTATATTTATGCTTACGCCGCAGTTGCACCCGAATTAGGCAAAATGACTTGCTTAACTTTGCCTTATGCTAATACTAAAATGATGAATTTATTTTTATCACAAATTTCCCAAGAATTTGCTGATTATTTTGTAATTTTACAGTTAGATAAAGCATCTTGGCATCGTTCTAATGCTTTAAATGTTCCTGAAAATATTCGTTTAATTTTTCAACCTGCTCATAGCCCAGAATTAATGCCGGTTGAACACATCTGGGAAGACATTCGAGAAAAACACTTTTATAATCAAGTCTTTCCTACTTTAGACCACGTTGAGGACGTACTATGCCAGGGTTTAATCGACCTTTGTTCTGATAGCGATCGCCTGCGTTCTTTAACTTTTTTTCCTCATCTCAGAATACTACCTCTGAACGCAACTTAGTATTAATATTATGATTTTTGCTGTCAATCCCAAATATCCCGTAGAAATTTGGGCTGGTGTGGAGTGTACTGTCAATCGTGTGGGTGATGAATATTTTGACCAGTTAGAACGCAATGGTCATACCACACGCTTAAATGATTTAGAGTTATTTGCTCAACTTGGTATCAAGAAAATCCGTTACCCGGTGCTATGGGAAAGAGTTGCACCGAATGGATTAAAAAATGCTGATTGGTCTTGGACAGATGAGAGATTGACAAAGTTAAAAGAACTTGGGATTGAGCCAATTGTCGGATTAGTCCATCATGGTAGCGGCCCCCGTGATACCAGTTTAATAGATCCAGAATTTCCGCAAAAATTAGCTGAGTTTGCCCGTGCAGTTGCCAAGCGATATCCTTGGATCAGATATTACACTCCCATTAACGAACCACTAACAACAGCAAGATTTAGTGGGATGTATGGTCACTGGTATCCTCACGGACGGGATAATGTAACTTTTGCCCGTGCTTTATTAGTGGAGTGTCGAGCGATCGCATTTTCAATGCAAGCAATTCGAGAAATTAATCCTCATGCTCAACTTGTACAAACGGAAGACTTAGGTAAAACTTACACTACAGCAAAACTAGCTTATCAAGCAGAATTTGAAAATGAACGGCGTTGGTTAAGCTTTGATTTATTATGTGGTCGCATTACCCCAACTCATTCTATGTGGGGTTACTTACTTTATTGTGGTATAAGTGAGACGGAACTGAAAGAAGTTTGTCAAAATATTTACTGTCCAGCAGATATTATTGGCATTAATCATTACCTTACAAGCGATCGCTTTTTAGATGAGCATCTAGAAAATTATCCAACTTGGACGCATGGTGGTAATGGGTGGGACAAATATGCTGATGTTGAGGCGGTGCGAGTTTGTACCGATAGTGTTGCAGGTGTGTACACATTACTGCAAGAAGTTTGGGAACGTTACAACTTACCAATGGCTGTGACGGAAATTCACCTTAGCTGTACCCGTGAGGAACAATTACGTTGGTTATACGAAGCTTGGAATGCTATGGAACTCTTGCAAAAGTGTTTTGTGGTATGATAAAAGGCTTGGAAATTTTCGATTAAGAATTTGAAGAGCAGTGAAAATAGAGAAAGCTAAACAGCTTACTGCGAGAAAATTTAAGCGCATGACTGGAGTAAGCCGTAAAACCTTTGATTTTATGGTTGATGTAGTTAAAGCTGATGAAAAAAAGAAAAAGAAATCTGGTCGTCGTCCTAAATTAATTATTGAAGACCAAATTTTAATGGTTATTCAATATTGGAGAGAATACCGCACTTATTATCATATTGGATTAGATTGGGGACTTTCATAATCCGCAGTATGTCGAACAGTATATAAAATTGAAAACATTCTAATTAGTTCAAGAAAGTTTAGTCTACCAGGAAAGAAAGAACTATTAAAGATGCCATCACAAGAAGATTTAGTTGTGATGGATGTGACTGAAAGCCCAATTGAAAGACCAAAAAGAGGTCAAAAGAAATTTTTCAGTGGTAAAACCGGAGAACATACTTTAAAAACCCAATTAGTTATTCACCAAAAAAACAGTCAAATCATCTGTATAGGTCATGGTAAGTGAAGAATTCATGATTTTCGACTATTTAAAACCAGTGGTGTAAGGTTCGGTGAATTACTAAAAGTAATAGCGGATAAAGGGTATCAAGGGATTGCCAAAATTCATAAATTAAGTGAAACACTGATTAAGAAACCAAAAGGAAAAAAGTTAGCTAAAGAACAGAAGGAATATAACCGAGAACTGAATCGATTAAGAATCGTTGTCGAACACGTTAATCGTCGTCTAAAGATTTTCAATATTTTATCTAACCAATATCGTAATCGTCATCGCAGATTTGGTTTAAGGTCTAATTTGATTGCCGGAATCTACAATCATGAATTAGATTTAAAAGCTTAAATAAATCAGAATTAATCCTCTTAATTCAGCAAATAGATAATTGCTGAATTAGTTTGTAATATCAACTTTTTAAGTAAAAATTTCCCAGCAATAGCTAGTATTAAAAACTCTATAAATTGTGGCTATTTTTACTTTTCTAACGTAAAGAAAAATAACCCTTCATCATACCAGAAAATATTTATGCAAGAGTTCTTATACAGAAATTACAAGCTGAAGGTGTAGATATTCGTGCTATTATAGCTTGGGCGCTTTTAGGTAGTTACGACTGGAATAGCTTAGTAACTCGTTCCGCAGACTATTACGAACCAGGCGTATTTGATTTACGTTCTCCCCAGCCTAGACCAACTGCGATCGCTAAATTAGTTCGTGATTTAGCTACAGGCAATGAACCGCATCATCCATTACTTAATACACCAGGATGGTGGCATCGTCCAGAGCGTTTGTTATACCCAGCCGTTATTTGTCACAACAGCGCAAAAGAATTTGGTTATACAGTTGTGCAACCAAGCGATTTTAGCGAGTGGTCTAATCATATAGAAGTTCCCTTTGCTCCCGAATCTACCAAAAGTGGTATTGGCGATCGCGGTTTTCATCCAAATTGCTGGTATGAAAGAGAATTTGCCACACCAACTGGTGACGGCAGGTTACTATTACATTTTGGTGCCGTAGATTATCGCGCTCGTGTGTGGGTAAACAATCAATATGTAGCCGAGCATGAAGGCGGACATACTTCTTTCACTCTTGATATTACCCATGCCTTAAATGACAGCGGTACAACCAAGGTAACAGTATGGGCGCAAGATGATCCGCACGACCTCGCCAAACCTCGTGGAAAACAAGATTGGCAATTGCAACCCCATAGTATTTGGTATCCGCGCACAAGTGGTATTTGGCAGACAGTCTGGCTGGAGAGGGTAGGTGAGACTTATATTGGTAATCTGCGTTGGATTCCCGACTGCGAACGGTGGGAAATTGGGTTTGAAGTTGGATTAGCGGGAAATTTACCGACTTCGGGTGTACAAATTAAAGTAAAACTGAGCGCTGGCGGTTTGGTGTTAGCCAGCGATACTTATGAAGTATTTAATGGGGAAATTGTCCGTCGCATTGTTTTGGGAGATCCGGGTATTGACGACTGTCGCAATGAATTACTGTGGAGTCCCGAAAAGCCGACGCTGATAGATGCCCAAATTCAGCTATGGGATCAAGATATTCTTTTAGATGAAGTGCAATCTTATACAGCAATGCGGACTGTGAGCATTCAGCGCGATCGCTTTATGCTCAATGGTCGCCCCTACTATCTACGTCTAGTTCTCGACCAAGGTTATTGGCCGGATACTTTAATGACTCCACCCAATGACGAAGCATTGCGGCGTGATGTAGAACTCGTCAAAGCTATGGGTTTTAACGGAGTCCGCAAACACCAAAAAATTGAAGACCCCCGCTTTTTTTATTGGGCAGACGTTTTAGGCTTGTTAGTATGGGAAGAGATGCCCAGCGCTTACCGCTTTACGCCAAAAGCTGTGGAACGCATGACCCGTGAGTGGACAGAAATCATTAAGCGAGATGTCAGCCATCCTTGTATTGTGGCGTGGGTGCCGTTTAATGAATCCTAGGGAGTGCCAAATTTAGTAGAGACGGCGGCTCATCGTAACTATGTATTGGCAATGTATTATTTGACCAAGACTCTCGATCCGACACGCCCAGTAATTGGTAACGATGGTTGGGAAAGTACAGATACAGATATTCTCGCTATCCATGATTATGACAGGAAGCCTGAGCGATTAGCCCATCGTTATCGCCCTGATATTAAGATATCGGATCTATTTGAGCGTAGCCGTCCAGGCGGGCGCATCCTCACCCTCGATAACTATCCCCATCAAGGACAACCAGTCATGTTAACCGAGTTTGCTGGGATTGCATACGCGCCGCTGGATCAACCTCACGCTGATCAAGCTTGGGGATACGAAAACTGCTCAAGTATCTCCGAACTAGAAATGAAATATGCTGCCTTGCTGGAAACAGTCAATGACATTGAACTATTTAGCGGTTTCTGTTACACACAATTCACAGATACCTTCCAAGAAGCTAACGGTTTATTGTACGGCGATCGCACACCGAAATTCCCTATCGAAGCAATCCGCGCTGCCACCCTCTCAGGACAAGGATTATGTACTCCCACAAGCTGTTAAAGCCCGACGGACGCAAACTCACCTTATATAGTCGTTACCCAATTACTAGTCAGTTAGAAGCTACTAGCCCCAGTCATGAGCCAGTACAAGCAAATCCCCATCTACGCTGGCATCCCTTACGAGGCGAATGGGTAGCCTACGCTAGTCACCGTCAAGGCCGGACTTTCATGCCGCCCCCAGAATATAACCCCCTGGCACCTACCACCAACCCGAAGTTTCCCACAGAACTTCCCCAAGGTAAGTATGACGTGGCAGTGTTCGATAACCGCTTTCCCTCCATGATCCTCACAGCCAACAATCCACCGGAAACCATTGTGGAAACGTTACCCGCCAATGGAGCTTGTGAGGTAGTTGTTTTTACTCAAAATGCCAGTGCTTCCCTCAGTTTCCTAGAATTGGCGCACCTGGATTTGCTGTTGCAAGTGTGGGGCGATCGCACCCGCGAACTAGGGGCAAATCCGCAGATTCAATATGTGTTGCCCTTTGAAAACAAAGGTGTAGAAGTTGGTGTAACTTTACATCATCCACATGGACAGATTTACGCATATCCTTTCGTCCCCCCTGTGCCAGCGCGGATGTTGGCAATGCAGCAGGAGTATTATCAAGAACATAGACGGGGTTTACTGCAAGATTTAATTCAGCAGGAAATTGCCGACAACCAACGAATTATTTATCAAGATGAAGATGCGATCGCCTTCGTCCCCGTGTGCGCTCGTTACCCTTACGAAGTTTGGATTGCGCCTAAACAGCCAGTTAGCAGTTTTATGGAACTTAATCCAGCACAACGTTGGGGACTTGCCAAAGCATTAAAAACCGTCACTCTCAAATATGACGGTTTGTGGAATCGCCCATTTCCTTATTTAATGGCTTGGTTTGGTGCGCCAACTGACGGATTAGCCCATCCTGAAGCCCACTTACACGCCCAGTTTTACCCACCATATCGCACCAGTGAAAGGCTGAAGTATTTGGCGGGAACAGAACTCGCCGCCGGGATGTTTGCTAATGATGCTTTACCAGAGGAGAAGGCGAAGGAGTTGCAAGCGGTGGCTGTAAATCTGGAAATGCCAGTTTCGGTATAAAGTTACAGGTTGTGGTAGTTGCGATCGCTAATGTACGATTTTGACTACCAACCTCAACCACAGCGACTATTGGCTGATGAAGATTGGGTTTCAACACCTCAGACAGACGCAGATGGACGTAGATGATTTTGATAATTAGTCATCTGTGTTCATTTATTTTTATTTTTTATGAACGAGGAAGTATCTAGAAAGCTAGAGTTAATCAGGCAAACTCTTACGGTAACTGAGGTCGAGGGTTTGCGTATACGTGGTACAGATTGGTTTGCTTGGGCGACTGGTGGGGCTTCTCATACCGTACTGTTGACTGCTGAAACTGGTGTAGCAGAAGTGTTAGTTACAGGCCAAGATGCGTGGATATTGACGGATGAAATTGAAGCGCAGCGTTTAAAAGATGAAGAATTACCGAGTAATTTTAAACTGCATATTCACCCTTGGGCTGATGCTGCGGCGCGTGAGAGTTTTGTCAAGGATGCGACTAGGGTGTTGACTTTGAGAGCTTGATGATGGTAGCTTCTCATGCAAGAACTATGTAACGAACTCAAAGTCAATGCAAGAGTTTAAAAGCCCAAGTAGTCGGTTGGCAAGGCTATTTCACAAGGGTCGAGACAATTGGAAACAGAGAGCCTTGGAAAAGCAAAAAAAACTGAGAGCATTAGAAATAAAAGTGAGAGATTTATCCGCATCAAGAGATTATTGGAAGAATCGAGCCAAAATTGCTGAAGAAAAACTACAAAAAGCAAACATAGAAACAGTCCAGGAAAAAAAAAGAGATTGACTCAAAAGAAGAATTAGTCGCCAAGGGGCATCATTATTCAGTCGAAACTATTCAGATTTCAGTGCAACAGGTTATAGAGTGTGGCAATAGTTATAGAGGAGTCGAGAAGACCTTTGATTTGTACAAAGAATTGTTTACACAGGAGACTCCCAGCTTTAGTAGTATTAGGAAATGGTTAGGGAGAATTGGTTTTTTTGAACTAACCAGAAAGAAAGAAATAAGAGATGACTGGATTTTTATTGTTGATTTAACTGTAGAATTAGGAACTGAAAAAGGACTGGTAATTTTAGGAGTTTCACAACAAAAGCTAGAAGAAGAAATCTTGCCGCTAAGAAGAGGATTACAGCATCAGGATGTTCAAATTCTGGCATTAGAAATTATGCATTCAACCAGAGGTGAACTCATCCAAGAGAAATTGACGGAAGTTAGCCTCAAATGTGGTTGTCCTCGACAAATAATTGCTGACCACGGAAGTGATATTCAAAAAGGAATTAAACTATATCAACAAAATCATCCTGATGTAATTTATACCTATGATGTAACTCATGCAATGGCTTTATTACTCAAGCATGAATTACATAGGTCGGATAAATACCAGTCTTTTATACAGCAATGTAGTCAATGTCGAAAACAACTGCAACAAACTGAACTATCTTTCTTATCTCCGCCCTCTCAACGCTCACAATGCCGTTACTTTAACTTAGAAAAACTCGTAAATTGGGCTTTATATCTGCTAAATTCACCATTAGATATTTTAAGAGATTTAGTACCAAATACAGAACCAGATATTTTATATAGTAAATTGAAAGAGAAATTTACATGGTTGGCTGCTTACCAAGACTCACTAATAAATTGGAAGCAAATGGTTCAAATAACACGCTTTGTAGAAACTCAAATTAAATTGTGTGGGCTAAATCAAGAAACTTTCAGCATAATACAACAACACTTAACAACGCTTGTGAATTATTCAGAAGAGTTTGCACAAAAAATTCTGAGCTATTTAACACAGGAACTTTCTTTTATTCAACCAGGACAAACATTATTAGCTACAACGGATGTCTTGGAATCGCTATTTGGAAAATACAAGCAATTTTCTTCTCGTTCTCCTTTTAAACAAATAGGTCAAATGTTTTTGAGTATTTGTTTATCAACTATGAATTTAACAACTACTCTTGTGAAAGAAGCATTAGAAACAGTCCGTTTTTTAGATGTTGAAGACTGGGCGGCTCAAGTTTTTGGTCAATCCATGCTCTCGAAAAGAAGAATTTTGTTTTCTGTCTCAACTGGCGACACAGAAATTGCATGATAAATTTTGAGGGTTTCTCCAACAAAATCAACACCCTAGGATGCGACTGCTGGAGGGGAAATTATCAGCGATGTCTGCGACAACGCGAAGCGCGTACGCCCTACTTCCCAAGAACAACCAATTCCACCCTCTCTCCAAGCTTATAAACGAGTATTAATGCCCACTGAGTTAGAACGATATCGCCAAGTCGGACAAAAAGCCAGCGCAGCGATGACAGAAGTACTCAAAGCTGCTCGTCCTACCTGGACAGAATATCAATTAGCGGGTGCAGGTGCAGAAGCATTGTGGGCTAGAGGTTTACATCCAGCGCTGACACTGGTAGCTGGAGACAGACGTTTACCTTTGTATCGTCATGCTACCCCAACCGGAGAAAAACTTGGAAGGCAGGCAATGTTAGTATTTTGCGCTAGAGGATATGGTTTATATGCCAACCTCACGCGCTTTGTTTGTTTTGGTAGCCTTTCAAAAAATGAAGCTGAATTACATCGTCATGTGCGAGAAATAGAAGCCATCGCCCTATCTACATCTCAGCCGGGAATAACTCTTGACACAGTTTATTCTGCACTAGCCCAAGCCTATGAACAGCATGGTTTCCCCAATGCTATCTACGAACATCACCAAGGAGGAACTACAGGCTATTTAGCCAGAGAGATTGTCGCCAATCCACTAACAAACGACTTTTTAACAGAAAATATGGCGATCGCTTGGAATCCTAGTTTATCAGGAGCGAAGGTTGAAGATACTTTTGTCATCCTCAAGGATAAAAAGCTAGAAAACCTGACTTTTGACTCTAACTTTCCTAGTGTTGAGGTGGATGGAAGATTGCGTGCAGTACCTTTGGAAATGTAGAAAAATCAAAGGGACACAATGATGATGTGTCCCATATCAGAAATAACATTTACTCTGTTCAGGAAAGCGAGATTAGGGGTTAATAATTCCGTAGTAAATGGCAGTGACAAATAAGAAAGCACTCAAGATTACCAGAGTTAAGCCATAACGTAATCGCTTATTTGGCAAATCTTGTTTAGTGATTACACTATCCTTCTGCACCTGAGTTAGCGGTTATCGCCGGAATTGTCAGGATTAATGTAATTAGATTGATTTTCTTTTGTTTCCGTGTGATTTGTTAAAAATTGCATAGACTTTTTTTGCCATATTGTTGGCTTTGTTGCTGCTATTTTTCTAAAAATTAACTTATCAATACATCAGCCTGAAGAATTACCTTAGTTTCAACGTTGGTTCTGCTCAAAGAGTTATCTAATATGAAGTTAGTCTGTAATTGTTAATACTTGGAAGCTTTTCTAGGAAATTTTATCAAGTTATACAATGTTATGAGCAATAAAACAGAGTTAGAATATAACCTCATAAACATTCGCAGATATCATCTACTTAGGTTTTTCTAAAAAGTTAAACCTCTAGACAGATGTGCAATATTTAATTAATTTTCTATTAAAAAATACTTATGGATTTTCTCCAAATATTCGGCACATTATCAGTAACTCAAGCTAATGCACCGGGAAGGGTGAATTTACTGGGCGAACATACCGATTACAACGATGGTTTTGTGCTGCCAACAGCGATTCCTCAACACACAACGGTACAGTTAAGTTTCAGTGATGATGGACAACACCATTTTTATTCCGCCAATCTTCAAGAACATGTCAGTATTTTAGATATTCATCATAGTCCTTCTGGATTTGCCGGTTATATTTTTGGTTGTATTGAAATTTTGAAACAAGCAGGATACACGATTCCGTCGCTGAATGTGTATGTTCAATCATCAGTTCCTATCGGTTCTGGTTTATCTAGCAGTGCAGCATTAGAAGTCGCAACACTCCGAGCAATTCGCCAACTTTTACATCTCCCTATAGATGATGTGGAAATTGCCCAACTTGCCCAACAAGCAGAAATTCACTATGCAGGAGTACAATGCGGCATTATGGATCAAATGGCTTCTAGTCTTGCGGACACTCAACATATTTTGTTTTTAGATACCCGCACTCTAGAACGTCATATACTTCCTTTACCCAGCAGAACAACGATTTTAGTGATAGATAGCGGTGTACCCCGCACCTTGGCAAGTAGCGGATACAACCAACGCCGTGCAGAGTGTGAAGAGGCGGCACATTTATTGGGAGTCAAGGCATTACGAGATATCACAGATGCTCAGGTGACAGAAAGCCTACCAGAACCATTAAACCGTCGCGCTCGTCATGTGGTGACAGAAAATAATCGTGTCTTAGAAGTTTTGCAGGGAGTAAAACCTGAGCGTTTTGGCAAGTTGATGAACGCATCCCATACTAGTTTGCGCGATGATTATGAAGTTTCTGTTCCAGCCTTGGATATATTGGTGGAAATGTTACAAAAAACCCCAGGCGTATTTGGTGCAAGACTGACAGGGGCTGGTTTTGGTGGGGCTTGTGTGGCTTTGGTTGCATTAGGTGCAGAAAAAGCCGCCACTCAAGTACTTGAACAATACAAAGATGCAGGTTACACAGGAAAAATTTTAGTTCCTAACTTTGAGGTGAGTAATGCAGCCTAAAGTTATTTTTGGCAATGCTGAGAGTGAAGGTGCAAATCGTTGGGGTTGGTTTATGGGACACTTTATCACCCCAGATGATGATTTACGCTCAACTACCGCACTAGAAATCAAGTGGGGTGTGCATAAAGCCGGAGAGAGTAGAACTGAGTGGGCTGTAAATAATCAAGCTGCGACTCTTTCTATTTTGATTCATGGAGTATTTTGTCTTCAGTTTGAGAATAGAGAAATTAGTTTAGCGCGTGAGGGTGATTATGTGCTTTGGTGCGCGGGTGTGCCACACTGCTGGGTGGCTAAGTCTGACTGTACTATTTTGACGGTGAGATGGCCTTCAACTCCCAATGATAGTGTAGGAGTGCGATCGCATAATATCTCCTCTGGAGACTCGCAGAAATAAAATAGGCAAAGCCTGATTCGCAAATAATATACTCACCCAAAATAATTAATCAATTGAGTTAATACACAGCGTATTTTTCCCCAATTAGTTATAAGAATAGTTCTATCTACGGATAGTCTGACTAGTAGAAAATAAAAACTAAAATTAAAAAATAACCTGATTAAAAAGTATAAATATTATGACATCAAACACCCCCCCAGACAATCGACAAGACGAGAATAAATATGAGCCAGAAGATAATCCTGGAACTCAAACCACTGTTCCAACTACAGATAAAGGTGATACTCCTTTAGATGAAAGATATCGGATGACTGGTCAAGAATCAGGTACAGAAACTCGTCAGGGTGCTGAACCTGAAGCGGCTGGTGGTAATGTTACAGTTCCTGGTCTTCCCAATCAAGGAACAGAGTCTCGTTAATCAAATTCTTCCATCTTTGACAATTCCCGAATTAAGAATTCGGGAATTATTATTTTATAGATATTTCCTTAAACTGACTGCACTAACACACCATTATTCTTTCTGTATGAAGCGAGTTTTCTGACAAAAAGTTTTCCGCCGGGATAATCTGCTATTTCAAGTTTCAGTATAATTGAACAGAACTTACGCAAAGACTACGTTTTTACGTCATTACGAGCGTTCGCGTTAGCGTCTCGCCCAGAAGCGAAGTAATCACAAAGGCTGATTTTTCTGACGAGTGCGTAAGTCTTATGAAGCATCGATTTGGAAATCATATTTAACTAAGGCTTTGTAATCCTTTACTTTGTAAGTTATCCTCAATATGCTGCATTTGTGCGAGTGTTTCTCCTGTAATAACCCCGTATATATCAGTATAAATTGCACCAGATTCTTTTCTCTCTAGAGCAGATAATATAATCAAATCTTTGCGCTCTAATTCTGGCTTTAAAGTTAGAAAAATTGATTCTAATGAACCAAAGATGCGGTAGCTACTAGAATATTTAGCTACCTCTTTGCCCAGTGCTAGTAAGGTGTGGCGTTGCAAGCACAGCGGAGTTGAACCGTTAACACGAAAATTGACATCAATCACATACATCTGGCCTTCTTTATCTTCTAAAACATCAAAGCCAATAACGCCAAAATATTCGTGTTGATGAGCATACTTACCAATAGCGGCAATCATCTCCGAGAATTTATTCATGTCTATTTCACGGTAATTAATCATACCGCCTAAATAGTTGCCCTCTGCGGTAACAAGTTGACTTGTAGTCCCAATAAGCTTGATTTCTCCCGATTTATTAATATAAAACTGGACACAGTAATTCTGGACAACATTTTTAATAAACTCGGAAACAATAATCGTATCTAGCAACTTAATATCGATGTATTTCCTCAGTTCTTCAAAGCAGTAATTTAGCTCCCTGGTGTTGTTGATAATATAAGTACCTTCTCCAGACAGTCCGTGAGATGTTTTAATGAGATAAGGAAATTGTTCGGGTAAGGGAATATCTGCAAGATTAACTTGCTGAAGGTGGTAAGTTACGTATTTGGGATATGGTACACCCAGTTCGGCTAAGGTAGCTTTGTTGAGCAAGTGATAGTGGGTATCGGGATTAACAGCGTGTTTTTCAGGTTTGAGATGATCAAAGGGAAATAGAGTGATTAGTTGATGAAAGCGATCGCTCTGACTAAGATCATCTAAATAAGTTGAGCAATCTATCAACTCCATATTGGAATGATTAAAGCCAAAATGCTCCTCCCAGTAATCAATTAACAACTTTGGTGGCGGACTAATCACAATTCCGGGAATAGCATTGCCTAAAACAGCCAAATTTTTCCAAGGCTCTTTTTGAGCAATTTTGTCAAAAGAAGTTTTGGTTATTTGACTACTGCCATCTTGAATAAAATATTTTTTCGTGTTAGGGAATGCCGCCCAATTAGCAGTTGCAGGATAATTCAAAATAAACGCATAACTCGCATCTGTGATATCTTCAGCAAACAGATCAGAAAGAGAACTCCCTTGGAAGTATTTAAATTTGGATTTTGAGTTCATATCTAATTTAAAAATGCGGAGTAGGAAGTCAAGACAAATTACGAATTATTGAAATTATTTCTTGGTGAAAAAAGCAGCTTTATCCATTTCTGTGGTCATATAAGCAACTGCCATATCTTGAGAATTATACGCCCAGCCTACTCGTCCTTGATTGTCTATCAGAATGCAGCCAGCTTCACCTTTGACTTTAGATATTAAAGTGTCAATTGCCATTTGTGCGGCTTCGTCTGGGTGTCTGTCTCCTACCAAAAAATCGATCGCAGTTTTTGCCAAAACCACTGGAATAATCGACTCACCATCACCTGTTGTGGAGCAAGCGCCGAGTTTATTATCGGCGTACACACCACAGCCAACCAGTGCAGTGTCACCAACGCGGCCACTCTGTTGCTTGGTCGTCCCACCTGTTGAAGTACCAGCCGCTAAAATGCCGCTGGCATCTAAAACTACACAGCCGACAGTGTTTGGACGGTCAATTACTTTCTGATCTTCCTGCCACTGTTGCAACTGTTCCTGAGCTACTAAGTCATCTTTATTACACATTTCGGCCTGACAATTTGCGGCGAAGCGTTCTGCACCCCGCGCAACTAAGATCCTAGGTTTGTCATCCATAATTTTTCTAGCTACGGAAATAGGATGACGCACGCCCTGAACGGCTGCAACGGCTCCCCAACATAAAGAGCCTTCCATGATTGCTGCGTCTAACTCTACTTCTCCGTCACTGTTGAGAGTCGCGCCAAGACCAGCGTTAAATGTTTGGTCAGCTTCAAGAACCCGAATAGCTGCTTCCACTGCTTCTGAGGCACTACCACTACCGAGTAGCACTGCCCAACCAGCTTCCGCTAATGCTGTACAGCCTGTATGGTTGGCTGCAACTTTGTCTTCCGTAATGGTTTTTGCTCCACCATGAACAATAATAGTTGGTATCATAAAATTCCTTGTAATTAGTATGAATTTTGTGGGGCTGCAATCTCAATAGCTACTTCTATTAGTTGCAGTAAATGCTGTTTTAAAGTTTCTAAACTTAATCGCTCAGTCGCCGAAATAAATACAGCTTGCGGATATTTTTGTTGAGCTTCTACCAAGGTTTCACTACTTACTCGGTCAATCTTATTAAATGCAATTAAACTTTTGTCGGGAATTGCAGATATTTCTTCTAGGATTTCTTGCACACTCGCAATGTGACTTTCCCAAGCTGGGTGAGATAAATCTACAAGATGCAGTAAAGCATCAGCCTCAGTTACTTCTTCTAATGTGGCGCGAAATGCGTCTACAAGTGACGGGGGCAATTCGTGAATAAATCCTACAGTATCTGTGAGTAAAATTGTTCTGCGTTCTTGAGTTTCTGGTTGTGTAATTACTACTTTGCGTGTGGTTGGGTCGAGGGTAGCAAATAATTGATCTGCGGTGTAAACTTCAGCGTTGGTTAACACATTGAGTAAAGTTGATTTACCTGCATTGGTATATCCCACTAATGCCACAACTGGAATTTCTTGCTGTTGTCGCTGTTGTCTGATGCGAGCGCGATGTGCTTGTAATTGGTTTACTTCTTGCTGTAATTGAGAAATTTGGCGTTGAATTGTCCGCCGTTCAGTTTCTAGTTTAGTTTCACCAGGCCCTCGTGTACCAATTCCTGCACCTAATCTCGACATTTCCTGTCCCCGTCCACGTAACCGAGGCAACATATATTCGAGTTGCGCTAGTTCTACTTGTAATTTACCTTCTTGAGTACGAGCGCGTTGAGCAAAAATATCTAAAATTACTTCTGTGCGATCAACAACTCGCATCCCAATTTCATTTTCTAAATTACGGGCTTGAGATGGAGAAATATCTCGATCAAAAACAATTAAATTTGCGCCTAACTTTTGCGCCAAAAGTTTGATTTCTTCTACTTTCCCTTTACCAACAACTGTTTGCGGATGCGGCTGAGAGCGTTTTTGTCGCATTGTGTCTAAGACAATTCCTTTGGCACTGTCTACTAAACGTGTTAACTCTACTAGCCCATCTTCAAATCTTTGGGCAGAAACATTATCTGTTTGAACTCCAATAAGCAACACTCTATCTTGCTCAGAAAAAACTTCTTGGGGTAAAACTATTCCGCCTGCATCGGAAATATCTTTCTCCCATTCTGCAACTAAATCGCTAAAGTCTTGTTCGGTTAAATCATCTAAACTGAGGGGTGGAGAAACTATCCAAGGTGGTTGTAAATCAGGAACTAAATAAGCTAAAAAAGCTTCTTCGGCTTGGTTATTAACTATACTTAAAGTCACTAGAGCATCTAAACGTTGGCGTGCCATTGTAATTAATGCTGTTTCATCAGGAGTTGCTGATTTAAACTGAGTAGCAATGCAACGAATTCCTATCAAACGTTCGGCACTACGCCGAGGTAATTCTTCCGCTGGGATTTGAGTTTGATTTGGAGTCCCCACAGAAACTCGGAGAATTTGTCCACGCCGATTAATATAACAACAAATAGGATGTTGGATTGTGGCACTAATTGCTGCTAAAGTTTGAGCGAATTCTAGTGTGATAAATCTGTCTGCTGGTTGCCTGTCTTCGTAAAGCTGTTGTAATTTTTTGAGGTGACTCGATTTGATGCCTTGAATATTGCCGTAGATATTTTGCATAAATCTAAATAGTTGAATTGGGTTTTATCAAATCTTGTAACAAGCCTGAATGACTAGAAACCTCAAGCCAGTTGCTACACTACGGGAAAGCTTTGAGCGCAAAAGTTGGGCATTTCCCGCCCATAGCTTCGGCTAGACTATAAAAACTAAGTCTGGCTAAGAGAAAATTAAGTTCTGTTGCTGCAATTTTAATAGTTAAGTGGAATATGTAAGTTTTAAAATTATTTCTCTAATAATTATCCTTTTTAATTTCAAGTTAATCTATCAAGCGAAACAACTAGATAAAGTTGCCTACTCTTCCTAAAGAAAGTTTATTGAGAATTGATCAGAAAAGCAGACTCAACTATAGTAATCTAAATGAGTCGTGAAGAATATAGATAAGGAAATGCAAACCTCATTCTCGCAGCTTGTCACAGAGAAGAACACTAAGGAAATATAGAGAAAAAAGCAAGTAATTCGGTAATTGGTTGGCTTATTTACTTACTAAGTTTGACAAATATGAAAGGTAAAAATTCAGGTAGCAGAGTATTGACAAAGAGAACACTTGAGGGGGAGTATCACACATATTAACCAAAGTCTGCCTCAAGATTTAAATCCAGAAAGCGTGCGTTGGGGAGACAGTCCGATCTTCTCCCAAAGAGAGAGGCTAACGCCCGCCGTAGGATGCCCAAAGGGCTGTAGGGGATTTCCCCCAGGAAGAACTGTCGAGAGGGTTTCCTGACTTGAGGCGACTGTCGTCGGCTTTGCTGACTTGTACCCCTACGAGGAAGCAAGCTACGCGCAGCGTCTCCGATTAGGAGAGGCAACTGGCGTGCGACTTTATTCGCTAAGTGGAAGATGTGAAATATTAGTAATCAGCTTTAAAACCGAAAACCCCCCTCAAAACGAGCTTCAAATGTACTCCCACTCATTCCTAAACGAGACTCCCAAAACATACCATTACTAGGAATCTCACGCTTAATTAATAATCCATAAGCAAAATCATTAATTCTACTTCTAATACCACGGCTAATATCTCGAAAATTTTGCAGATAAGCTCCAAAATACCAATTAGAGTTTACTTTTTGAGTACCTTCTAGAGTGTAGAAAAAATTTTCACTTATTTCTATACTAGTTTTCAACTCCAAACCTGTGCCAAGTTCCAATGCACCTTGAAAAAATCCGGCTTGTCTCAAACGACGGGTTTCGTCATAAAATACAATACCAGTAGCCAATGAATAGTTATTCCTATATTTATCTTGACGAATAAAGGAGTAACTCAAATTTATATAAGCAGGGTTTTGATAGTTAGCTCCGCTATTCCAATGAAATCGTAAAGCTGGAATATGGCTAGTAATAGCTTGAGTTTCCCCAGCAGCATTCAATTTTATATGAGTATTAATATAGTTTAATAAGCCATTAGTATAAACTCCAAATGTAGGCTCTGAGTTGCCAAGATTATTTACAATATTAAATCCATTATTTGCATTCAAGTTATACCAAATGCCCGAATTAATACTATAATTCCAATTGCCAGTAGAACCAGCCCATAAACCTTCTAAAGTAGGTAAAGATAAATATCCATTAAAAGTTTGCAAGTAAGTAATCAACCGCCCATTTTGACTTAACTCGATATTATCAAAAGCTAAATCAAAGGAACGGATATTTACCGGAACGCTTGTAGTATCAGATGAATTAAAATTCTGCACAAAATCTTGACCATCAGGGCCAATCAAAGTTACTTGTAAAGCTGATGAGCGATTATTTGGAAAAACAGATGTTTGTTTTCTAGGAATAGGCACATTAACAGATGACAAACGGCCAAAACTTCGATTTGAAACATCTATCTTAGAAAGATAAGTCTCACCTTCTTTCCAAGTACGTTTTCCATCTATAAATTGAACTGCTCGACGATAATTACCAGTGCGAATTTGTAAAATACTAGAACTATTTGGAGTAATCGTACTCGGCAACGTGAAAGTTCCAGAAACTTGCTCTAAACTACTTGTTCGATTACCTAAAAAAAGTGTTCTATTGAGGATTTGATTAATTTTTCTTCTCTGTTCTGGTGTCGCTTTTGAGTTGATAGTTGCAAAATTTTCTTGCCGAGAAAATCTCTTTTGAGCTTCTTGCAAACTTTCTTCTAATTCGGGAAGATGTATTAACTCAAAAAGTACTCCTGCAAGCATTCCTAAAGAAGCATTAGCAGTTTGTATCTGATCTATATCTATTTGATCAGCAGAGAAAGATAAAGAAGCACCAGGGTTACTATAAATATTAGTATATGTTGCTTTGTTGACTAAAGAATCGTACTGCAATAAAGTCCGATTATGCGGACGACTGAAATAAAATCTCTGCCAGTTCTGATTTTCGGTTTTATCTCTAGTTCTGAGTATAGTTTGTCGTTGACCCAAAGTAACCCAAAATAATGAATTCAGGTAAGAAAAATTACGTTGTTTATCACTAATATCAGGATTTAGCAAAATGTTAAACAAATCAGAATTATCAAATTGTTTTTGATTCCCTAATTTAATTCCTGGGATAGATGTAGTTGGAGCTTGAAATCGCGTTTTTTCACCAGTTAAAGGATTTCCCCAAGTAAATCCAGCTTGTTTTAAATTATCTCTAGGGATGACCGTTCTTCTACGGAGGCTTACATCTCCTAATAATGGTTGTAAGTTATTAGTAGGGAAAGATTGTAAAATTAAAGGTGGGTTATTGGCATTCAATCTAGAAATATTAGGAATGAGCGCAGTTATATTTGAACTATTTGCTGTACTCGGATTATTAATCTGAACAGGAGGTGCAGGAATACCCTGTGGATTGACTAACTCGGCTGCAATTGATTGAATAGAAAATTGGCTTATATCAGTTCCTCCTACTAGTTCTTGAAAACCTTGAGGAAGGGAGGAAACGGCTTGCATTCCCCAGAGTCTTTGAGTTAATCGCACAACCTGTATACGTTCAAAGTCTGTGGTTTCTCCTTGATACAAAATCCCACTTTGCCATCCCTGAGTTTCTACTACAATTCGATTCCCCGGTAGTACCCAGTAGAATTGGTCTTCTTGAGGAAAGTGGGCAAAGTTAAATCGCTCAACGATGGGATCTTCTGCTGAAAGTTTTATGGAAAAATCAATATAATTCGTACTTTGAAAGGGATTAAATGAAGATGCAGCAAAAGTTAAATTATCTCTGGGTTCAATTATCCAAGGATATTTGCTGGCGCTATTAGTCAGAGCATTCAATATAAATATTTGTAATTTTTTTTTATTTAAAATAGGATTTGGTTTGCTTACATCAGGCTCATGAGAATCAGCATCTGGTGCTAGAAATGGATTAAATATTTTTGGGATATTTGTATCATTAAAGTTAGGAAAAACTCTAACTGGCTCTGAGGCTAAAGTTTGTGATATATATATATATCTTGAATTATATACATTCTCCTTTGAGATATTTTTATTAGGCAATAAGATTGGAAATTGATTGTCTAATTTATTAGAATTAATTAATTCTGGAAATCGAGTAGTTTTTGCTTCTGCTTTATCCATAATTAAATTAGTAAAAAATAATAGTACAAACAGCAATATATTATAATATTGCTGGACACTAAGTAATTGCTTCAACATGAGCAAACCCAATACATAGTTGGAATTAGTAAGACAAGTGAAATATTGGGAAAAGTACTAAAGAGTTAGTTACGAACTGACAGCCAGAAAAATATAAGTTTATATTTAGATATTTACTCAAATGAGCCAAGCATTACCCAATTAATACCTGCGTCTTTAGTAATTAAACAGATTATGAGTTTTACAAATGTCTACACAGCCCATATCTTGCTGAGAATTTTAAGGCAACTAAGTAATGAATTCTATTGAACCAGAGAATGAATTAAATATCGTGCTGAAAAGTTATATTGAATAGTTTTAGCGAGTTTTATCAATTAAATAGATTCAGGAATAATGTCTAAAAAAAATATATTTTCTGCGAATAGTTAGGACTGAAATTTTGTATAATTAAATAAAATGATAGTATAAAGTTTTGTTTACTCTGTTGAGTATTTAAGACATATTTAATTTAGCAAAATTATATACGTATATTGCGATCGCACTTATCTAGAATCCTCATCAATGACATACGTATCTAAGGCTCATAATTATGCCATCTCATCAACAATTGTTCACTGAACTAACTCCACAAGTAGCAGCTAGTATATGCGGTGGTCTTAATACCAAAGATGAACCTGATAAAAGACTTACTAAAAGTCTGATTCGCAGAGGCCGTGCTAGAATCCGCTATTATGTTGGCGAAAAATTACACGATCAAAATATCAGTACTGAAGATGGAGAATGTCGCCCATATTTTAATCATTTTACTGGTCAATTTACTTTTTCGTGCGTTTTACGCGACCCTGGTATTTTTGGAGATAAAATGTTTCCTGACTTGTAAACTTATTTGAGATTTAGTTACCAAGGTAATTTGCTTCCATCCCAGGAAAAAAATTGCCCACTATCGTCTGCTTCCAGTTGTTCAATTACAGTTAATAATTGGGATACAGTACGTTCTACTGAAAATAATTTTTCTGGTGGTACACTGCGCTGAAATGGACGAGAAAGACGAGTATCAGTTGTTCCGGGATGTAAAGTTACAACCAAAGTCTGAGGACAACTTCTACCATACTCAATTGCGGCTGTTCGCATCAACATATTCAGCGCCGCTTTAGAAGCACGATAACCATACCATCCTCCCAGTTGGTTGTCGCCAATACTGCCCACTTTAGCAGAGATACTGGCAAACACGCTGGGTTCTTTATGGCGAAATAAAGGTAATAAATGTTTAGCTAGTAATACTGCACCAATACTGTTAATTTGAAAATAGCGTAGTAAATTTTCTGGGTTAATTTGTCTTAAGCTTTTTTCGGGTTGGAAATCATCTTCATGTAACAGTCCTACGCAGTTAATGACTAAGTGCAGTTTATTGATTTGTGTGCTGATATTTCTTACAGCTTCAACAATCTGTAACTCATCAGTAATATCCATTTCTATACAAGTTAGTTTATCAGCATATTCAGATGTTAAAGCTAATAACTCTGCTGCTGTTTGTTGCTGACGATATGTTGCGTAGATTTTGTTGATTCTGGTATCTTGAAGTAGTTGTTTAACAAAACCGAAACCAATGCCTTGGCTGGCTCCGATAATCATAGCATTGGCATTTTTAAAATTTTGAATAAAAGACATTTAACTTAATTGCGGAAATTCTAAATTAGATATTATCAGATTTTTTACATTTAGAAAAAATATAAATATCCATAAAAATATTAATTTTATAATTAAACCTTTAATCGATAAAACAAATGAGGTAAATTAGCATAAATAAGCTCACGCTCGTGCTTAAAACCCAACTTTTCCATCACCCTCTGTGAAGATTTATTAGTCGTAAGAGTAAAACAAACTACTTCCCGCAACTTCAGGATTTCAAAACCTACCTGCAATATTTTTTCTCCCATTTCAGTCGCTAATCCTTGACCCCAGAATTTAGCCATAAGAGCATAAGCTAATTCAACTTCATTATTACCTTCTACATCAGTATGGCGAAGACCAGCACGACCAACGAATTGATGATTAACTTTATCTCGAAATACCCATAAACCAAACCCATAACGCTGCCAATGATGCAAGTTATTGAAAATAAACAAACGGGTTGCTTCATCAGAACGCACACCACCTAAAGTTGCCATCACTTGTTGATTTTGGTGCATCCAATTTAATTCATTTAAATGTTGAAATTGTAGCCGTTCAGCTAACAGGCGATTGGTGGCAAAATTTTCAATTAATTGCATATTATTTTATAGCAGGAAACAGGTGACAAAGTAATGATTTTTCGTTTTCATGCGTAATTGCTCAAGTATTTGAGCAATATATGTAACATTTAGACTATAAACATACTAAATACTACGACAAGTCGAGCAATTTACCGTTATTTTGATAGAATATTCACACAAATAAGCAGTAAACGCAAGCTCCAAGAAATTATGTCTAATAGTAAAACACTGAACCTGACACAAAATTTGTACGAATATCTCTTGTCTGTATCTCTACGGGAACCAGAAGTACTTTTGCAGCTACGACAAGAGACTGCTCACCATCCCCGTGCAAATATGCAGGTTGCACCGGAACAAGGACAGTTTTTAGCACTGTTGGTCAAGTTAATTGGTGCAAAGAAAACTTTGGAAGTGGGAGTTTTTACTGGCTATAGTTCTTTGAGTGTTGCTTTGGCATTACCGCCTGATGGTAAAATTATTGCTTGTGATGTTAGCGAAGAGTTTACATCTGTGGCTCGGCGCTATTGGGAGAAAGCAGGTGTGGCAGATAAAATTGACTTGCGAATTGCTCCAGCGACGGAAACTTTAGAGTATCTTTTAGCACAAAATCAAGCGGAAACTTTTGACTTGGCCTTTATCGATGCAGATAAGGAAAACTACTATATTTATTACGAATTTGCGTTAAAGTTAGTGCGTCCTGGTGGTTTAATTGCGATTGATAATGTGCTGTGGTCTGGAAGAGTGACTCAATTAGAACTACAGGACTCATCTACCACAGCTATTCGTGAGTTTAACAGCAAGTTATCTCAAGACGATCGCATAGATCTAAGTTTGATTCCAGTTGCCGATGGACTAACGTTAGCACGCAAGCGTTAATTTAGTTGATCAAAGCATTCATAGTGTTTTAGGTGAAACAAACTAGAATGCTAGACGACAATTATCTAAGAGGATATTCAGTTCCTTTACAACTTTGAAGGGATTTCTCAGAGTTAACGCAGCAGCGATCGCAGCTTCATAAGGATTTCTACCTGTTCTTCTCACGGCGGCGATCGCATCTTGATTAGAGAATCCCCGCATACTCACTAACCATGCAGCTAGTACATGACCAGTGCGGCCAATCCCACCAGAGCAGTGTACAACTACTTTCTCACTTTCTTTGTCTGCTGCTAATAAAAAAGGAAGTATTTTTTGTGTGAGTGTTTCTAAATTAGCAAAATGGAAATCTTCAATAGGTGTCCAACAAACTTTTTGACTACCAAATTCTTGTTGATATATGCCTAAAAGATGAGGATAGAAAGCTAATTGTTCTTCGCTCAGAAGACAGCAAACTCGTTGGATATTTTGCTGTTTCATAAACTCAATCCAATTATATACTTTTTGATGGGAGTACCCTGGTCTGGAAGCTCCAAATACAATTGGCTCATGCTCCCAAGCCGCAGCAAATCTGTATATATTTTTAGTCATATATTCTGGTATCTAATTCCCGTTACCTCATCTCGTTTGCAGCAAATTCTTGCTGTTTTCCAGGCAAAGGTATGCGGAGGTTTTTAAGAGGCGTTAGGTCTAATTCGCTGTAGAACTTGGATATTCAATTCCAGCTTATTTCCTAGCCATAAAGCGTGTGCTGTATGGTCTGTGACATCATCACCAGTCTCAGGATGGACGAGAATATCTAATCCTTCACGGTTCAGCATTAACCAAGGTACGACTTGCGGAAATTGGTTTGGTGCAAAGGCAACTTGATACATTGATTTAGGATGTGGCCCAATTGGCTGATCATGCCAACGTCCCAGTTGCACTTCAAATCTTGTACCTAATCCTTCGCGGATTTGAGCCGCAACATCACGAGTTTCTAGATCATAGTAAACATGAGCATGAAAACCGATGATGATACTATTTTCTTTCATAGTTTTACCTAAATTATTTTCTATCATCTTAATAAATATTGGCTGAAAAAAGCCTTGACTTCATCGGCACATAAACCGAGATGAACGGTCTTGTTGGCTTTTTGCATAATTTTTTTGGTAGCAGTGAGGCGATTATCCCTAAAATAAAGTTGATGTGCAGTATGAATTACATTCAACAAGCGGCAAAATGATTAAACTCGACCAGTTTTTAAAGTTGTTAGGTATTGCCGGAACTGGAGGACAAGCCAAACTGATGATTATTAATGGTGATGTTAAAGTCAATGGTACAGTTGAAACCCGTCGCGGACGAAAGTTAGTCTCCAGCGACCAAGTAACGGTAGCAGGACAAATTTTTAAGGTTGAGGACGTAATTGAATAGGAGTTTTGCTTCTAGTTTATTGGAAAACTAGGCGATCGCTCACTTCTTCCCAGGTAACTTTGTCCCCATCTCGGTCAAGGCTGAGAAAATTAAATATATAATGAGCAACCCAGCACTCAGCAAAAAAATGATAATCTCGTGATTCATATAGCAATTTTATTTAATTTACAAACTTATTCGTGAAGCTAGGGAACAGGAAAAAGAGAACAGATTTGTTTGCAATAGGAGTTCTATCAGACTGTTCGATTCATTATTTTTGATTTTGTGATTTAAATCTGCCAGCAACAAATTCTCGTTTATTTAAATGTTTAGTTTTGCGTTTAGTAACTCTTTCTCGCCACATCCGAAAACTGGATGGTTTCATTTGCTGACGCATTAAGGCAATTACCTGTTTTTCTTGCAGTCCAAACTGTGCCTCAATTGCCTCAAATGGGGTTCTATCTTCCCAGGCCATTTCAATAATTCGATCAATTATTTGGGGTTCAAAATTTGATAGGTTCATTCTTTTGCTAATAAGTTATGACTACAAATAGATAGGTAACAGAGACGAGAAGGATGTACTTCAATAGGATGAAAACCGCTGTAATTTGCTTTCATAATATATTATAAGAGGTTGTCTCCAAACAAATGTAAACAGAGCAAAGTAAGGTGAGCTGCATACAAGAAAATTGAGTATGTTATGCAAGTTAAATTTGCAACAGCTGATCACCAAAATTTTTAGCCTAATTCTGCTAACTTTTTTTTAGCCAAGTCGCGCACTTGCTCATCTGGGTCATTGGCGGCGCGATCGCGCAACAATGGTAATGTTTGTGGATAGTGGGGATATTGTTCGGTAATTGCTTCTAGTGCAACTTGGCGGGGGTTATCTTGAAAACTATATTCCCGTGTAAAAGGGTCATTAATAGCACAGGTGTAAAACACTTCAAACAAATCAAGTTGGTCTTTAAAACCTCTGGCTAACTCTTGCACAGCCACTTGTCGCACATTAGATGATTTATCTACAGTGGCGCGTTTTTTGAGAATGACGAGAGTTTCAGGATCATTTTTGAATCTTCTGGCTAATTCTTGCACAGCGGCTTGGCGCACATCTGCATATTTATCTGATGTCGCGTGTTTTTTCAGG